>JBELFK010000013.1:0-34720 GCA_042092935.1 Paracoccaceae bacterium
CCGACCATGACATTGACGCCCATTTGCGTTTGCACATCCGCCGTGCCGGATTTTGAGCTGAGGTTTTTGTTGCCGTGTTTTGCGACGACAACACCGGCACCCGCCGTCACAAAGGCGGTAGCGGTGGATATATTCAACGTGTGTTTGCCGTCTCCGCCGGTGCCGACGATGTCCATGGCCCCGTCGGGCGCTTTGACGGGCAGGCATTTGGTGCGCATGACGGCAGCGGCGGCGGCGTATTCGTCAACGGTTTCGCCGCGCGTGCGCATTGCCATCAACAGGCCGCCAATCTGGGCAGGGGTTGCTTGGCCCTCAAACAAAACCTCAAAAGCTGTTTCGGCTTGTGCGCGTGTCAAAGGCCCTTCGGACGCGGCATTGATGATCGGTTTCATGGCGTCACTCATGCGGGCACCTTCAATTCGTTCAGGAAGTTTTGCAACAGGGCGTGGCCGTGCTGGCTGGCGATGGATTCAGGGTGGAACTGGACACCGTGGATCGGCAATTCCTTGTGTTGCAGACCCATGATGAGACCGTCTTCAAGCTCGGCGGTGATCTCAAGGCAAGCGGGCAGGCTGTCACGCTCAACCACCAATGAGTGATAGCGGGTGGCCTCAAACGGCGACGGCAACCCCTTGAACAAACCTTTGCCGGTGTGATGCATCTTGCCCATTTTGCCGTGCACGATTTCGTGGCAGCGCACGACCTTGCCGCCAAAGGCTTGGCCAATTGTCTGATGGCCAAGGCACACGCCCATGAGCGGGGTTTTAGTTTCGACGGCAGCTTCGGTCAGGGCAAGGCAAATGCCGGCCTGATCGGGGTCGCAAGGGCCGGGCGATAGTAGAATGCCAGCTGGATTCATCGCCATCGCCTCTTGCACGTCGAGCGCGTCGTTGCGACGAACCACAACGTCTGTGCCCAATTCGCCAAGGTAATGCACCAAATTATAGGTGAAACTGTCGTAGTTATCGATCAGGAGTAGCATCTAAATGTCCGCGTTTTGGGCTAGTCGTCGTTTTAGTCGTCAAGTTATACATGCTCAGGGTTGCGCCGGACCGTCAAGAGGGCGCATTATACCCAAAAACAAAGAACCCTAGTCAGGAGCGATCGAGTGGTACGCGGACTAATATTTGGCATTATCTGGGGCGGTCTTTTCACCGCTTTACTTTTAGCGGTGATCTCGTTGCTGGCACCGATGCCCGACCCGATGTCTGAGGTTGCGCCGCCCGAGCCTGTGGCCGTCGTTGCGCCCGCCATGCCCGAAGAGGATCCGACGCCGACGCCGCAGATGTCGTCTCCGACGATTGAGGATGTGCCAACGCTGGCCGAAACGACATCGGCAATCGTACCTGCGACAGGCAATGCCGAGAGCAACCTTGCCGACGTCAGCGACGAAAACGAAAGCGTGCCCGAGGTTTCTGACAATGACCAGCCAGTTGGCGAAATGACTTTGACAGCTGCGCCGATGGTTCCGGACGTCGATCCGACGGTCGATGTCGGCGGGGCTACAGCTTTGCCAATGGGTGCGGTGGACGAAGGCGAGGTGTCGGTTCCAATGGTCGGCGCGGACGACAGCAAAACCCTTGCCCCCGATGCGCCCCTGAGCGAAGACACAAGTATTGTCACAGGTCGTTTGCCGACGGTCTCAACCGGCGGTGCGGGCGACGACCAAGCGGCGGCGGTGAACGAGGAAGCCGTCGTGGACGACAGGCCATTGATGTCGATTATTTTGATCGACACCGGCGAATATAACATCGGGCCAGAAGCGCTTGCCAGTTTCCCCTATCCGATCTCGTTTGCCATCGATCCGCTGCGCGATGATGCGCTTGAGGCAGCCGAGCGGTATCGCAGCGAAGGGTTCGAACTGTTGATTGTGGCGGATTTGCCGGAAAGCGGCGATGCGTCATTGGTGGATGTGGCGCTGGTGCCGACGATTGACAGCATTCCGGGGGCGGTCGGAATACTCGAGGGCACGAACGGCGGACTGCAAGGCAATATGGAACTTGCCGAAAGCGTGCTGAAAATGGTTGAGGACACCGGCAACGGTTTGGTGTTGCGACCCAAAGGGCTGAATGCGGCGCAGCAACAGGCAGATGGGCGCGACTTGCCGGTCGAGACTATGTTCCGCGATTTTGATGCCAGCGGCCAAAACGCGAGCGTTATACGGCGCTTCCTCGATCAGGCGGCGTTTAAGGCGCGTCAGGAAGGGTCGGTGATTATGGTCGGACGGTTGCGGCCTGCGACGATCTCGGCTCTGCTACTGTGGGGTTTGCAGGATCGTGCGTCGAGCGTCGCCTTGACGCCGATCTCAACGATTTGGGATCGCTGACCGGTTTAGTTTGAGCTAGTTGTAAAGCGCGCTGCATCTTCGGCTGCGGCGCGTAATGCTTTGGATTTATTGACGGTTTCCATGAATTCGCTTTCAGGGTCGCTGTCATAGACCACGCCGCCACCAGCCTGAACGTAAAGTTTTGCGTCCTTCACGACGGCTGTGCGCAACGCGATACACATGTCCATGTCGCCGCCTGCGCTAAAGTAGCCAACTCCGCCGCCATAGACGCCGCGTTTTTCCGGCTCAAGCTCGTCGATGATTTCCATCGCGCGCACCTTTGGGGCACCCGAAACCGTGCCAGCGGGCAGGCCGGAGAGCAGGGCCGACAAAGCGTCCTGGTCGTCAGCCAGTTCACCCACTACGTTTGAGACGATGTGCATGACGTGGCTATAGCGTTCGATGATAAATTCTTCCGTAGGACGCACGGTGCCGATCTTTGAAACCTTGCCCGTGTCATTGCGCCCAAGGTCGAGAAGCATCAAATGCTCGGCCAATTCCTTCTTGTCCGACAAAAGGTCTTCTTCCAGCGCTTTGTCCAATTCGGGTGTCGCACCACGCGGGCGGGTGCCTGCAATCGGGCGAATGGTCACCTCGTTGCCAAAAACCCGCACGAGGATTTCCGGGCTGGCTCCGACAACCTGAAAACCACCGAAGTTGAAAAAGAACATGAACGGCGAGGGATTGGTGCGGCGCAATGACCGATAGAGCGCCAAGGGTGGATGCGGGAAGTCCTGCGTCCAGCGCTGCGAAGGCACGACCTGAAAGATGTCGCCCGCGCGTATGTAGTCCTTGGCCTTTTCCACCGCGTCGAGATACCCCTGATGGGTAAAGTTCGAGACCGGCGCGGGCAGCGGATCGGCCGTGCCGAATTCGCGGTTATCCGCAGGCAGCGGGCGATCAATGTCGCGCAGCGCGTCCATCACGCGTTCGGCGGCTTGTGCATAGGCGGCACGGGCAGACTGACCCTCTGAGACCCAAGCGGGCGAGACGATTGTGACTTCGCCCTTCACACCGTCCAACACAGCCACCACGCTCGGGCGCATCAAAACCGCGTCGGGCAGGCCAAGCGGGTCGGGGTTAATGTCCGGCAGGGTCTCAACCAAGCGGATCATGTCATAGCCAAGATACCCAAACAGGCCAGCACTTGCGGCTGGAAGGTCGGCGGGCAGGTCGATGTGGCTTTCCTCGATCAGGGATCGCAGCGACGTCAGGGGGTCGTCTGTTTCAGCCTCATATCCATCTGGCTCAAAGCGTGCATGTCGGTTGATGGCCGCGTCTTCGCCGTGACACCGCCAGAGCACATCGGGCTTCATGCCAATGATCGAGTAGCGGCCACGCACTTCACCGCCGGTGACCGATTCGAGAACAAAGCTGTCTTTTTGCCCCGCCGTCAGCCGCATCATCAATGAGACAGGCGTGTCCAAATCCGCAGCAAGCCGCGTGTAGACCACTTGATTTTTTCCAGCCTCATAGCCTTCGCGGAACTGGTCAAAAGAAGGAGTTAGCGCCACGGGGTCACTCTTTACTGAAAGTTGGCATGAACGGCGTTGATCGCCTGCTGGTTCAGCTCGATGTCCGTGCGCAGGCGAACCGCATTCGCGAAGGCCGCAAAAACGTCTTGATCGACGGACGAAACGGTTTGTTCCTCGATCGCCGAAATCAGGGTCTGGGTGTCTTCCGCCTCAAGATCCGCAGCAACGATGTCGTCCAGACGGACGATGAATATGCCATCGTCACCCTCGGCGACGGTAATCTCGGCAGCCTCACGCAACTCAAACGTCGAAAACGCAACAGATTCAGGCAAGCCCTCGGGGCGACCGCGTAATCCCAGGCCGGATTCTACGGTGGCCGTCAGACCAAGGTCTTCAAAAGTCGACCCAGAAGCCAGCGAGGCTTGCATCGCGTCGGCTTTTTCGATCAGCATTTCACGCTCTTTTTGCTCGGCCCATGCAACGGTGACCTGCTGGCGGACGATGTCGAAATCCTCGGGGCGGGCGGCATCAATAGCGTCAAGTTGCATCGCAAAGACGCCACCGTCGGCCAGTGTCATGACCGTCGGGAAGTCGTTGACCGAGATCACACTGGCCTCGGTGCGAAACGCATCATATCCAGCGATACCGTCTGACACGGCCTCGTGCCAGCCGATTTGGCCAAGCTGCATTTCCGTGTCCGCTGCCAATTCTTCGAGCGTGGCACCAGCGGCCAAGAGATCCTCAAAATCCGAGATTTGCGCATCGATGACGCGGCGCGCGCGGTCATAAGCCAATTCGTCACGCAACAGGGGCAGGGCGTCGACAAACGACGTCGACTGAGCGGCAAGAATACCGTTGACGCGGAACAGGGCTGCACCAAGTTCGGTTTCGACGGGCCCAATCACCCCCAGCGTCTCATCGGCAAATACGGCGTCGCCTGCCTCGTATAATTCGTCGATTGACACATCGCCCAGATCAATGTCGCTGAGCACAAGTCCGCGCTCGGCGACCAGATCGTCAAAGCTGATGGCCCCCTCGTCGATACGATCAGCGGCGGCCTGCGCGTCTTCGGCTGAACCGAAAATCAGGCGCTCGACCAGACGACGCTCGGGGGTATTAAACTCTGCGTCGCGCTCGTTGTAGGCATTTTGCAGGCTTTGTTCGTCCAGCTCGATGGTGTCGATCATCATATCCGGCGTGACCCACGCGTAGGTAATCTGACGGGTCTCGGGAAGGGTGAAATCAGCGATATTGTCGTCGTAGTACGCCTTGAGATCAGAGTCCGAAGCAAACGCGGTCGCCCCGTCCAGCATCGCCGGTTCAAGCTGCGCCCAGGTCACATTGCGGGTTTCGGTCAGATAGCTTGCAAAGGTATTTGTATAAGCAGGATTCGTATTCAGGTTGCCAAGCAAGGCTGTCTGAAGCAGCGAACTTGAAATGCTTTCGCGGACCTGAGTTTCATACTCGCGTTCGGTCAGACCTGCGCCTTCCAGTGCCAATTGATATGCGCTGCGGTCAAAGCTGCCGTCCACGCCTTGGAAACTGCCGGTTCGAATCAATTGCGCGCGCAAGGTCTCGTCGCCGATGGAAATGCCAAGCCGCGCCGCTTCGGCGTCCAATAGCCGTGCGGTCACGATGCGGGACAGAACTTGTTGGTCGACGCCGAACAACTGCGCCTGACCAAACGAAAGCCGCTGACCTGTTTGCGCTTCAAGGGCGCGAATTTCGGATTGAAGGGCGCGGGCATAGCCGTCAATTGGAAGATCCTTGTCGCCGACCGAACCAATCGTGCGCAAGGTGCCGCCCAAGTTGGTCGATCCAAAGCCAATGAGACCGACGATAATCATGCCCAGCAAGATCCAGACAAAAACCTTTGAGCCGACGTTCTTAGCCATCCCTGAACCCTTTATTGTTGTTTCAAGAATGCTGTCTACGCGTTGATCGATAAGGGGGCAAGCTAGAAGCTGAAATCTGCCAATCGTTCGCCCATTTCACGGATTTTTTCTGACCCGAGATTTGCGAACGCGATGCGGAATTGCGTGGATGCACCGGTTTGCCCTTGGGGGCGGAACATCGTTGCCGGAAGCATCAGGATGCCGGTTTCCCTCAGGACGAACTGGGCGGCATTTTCATGGCGTGCGGCCTTAGGGTGTTCGACATAGGCGAAATATGCTCCGCTGGTGTGTAGGATCCATCCCTTGGGTTCAAGATCACGGAAAACCTGACGCACGGTTTCGCCGCGATGCAGGATTTCCTGACGTTCATCTTCCAGCCATTCGTCGAGGTTTTGGAGCCCCCAAAGGGCCCCCGCCTGACCGATGCCCGAGGGGCAAATCGTGACTGTGTCTAGGAATTTTCCAATCTCGGTCAGTTTGGCAGCCGATGTGGCAATCGCGCCAAGCCGATGGCCCGCCATATGGAAGGATTTGGAAAACGAATACAGATGGATCAACGTGTTCGACCAACTTGGATCAGTGAATAAGCGATGGGCGGCAGCATCCGAGGCGCGAAAATCGCGGTAAGTCTCGTCGAGGATCAGTGAAATGCCGGCGTCCCGCGCGAGATTGTAGAACGCCTCGATCAATTCAGGCGCATATTCGGTGCCGGTTGGGTTGTTGGGCGAAACCAATGCGATCGCGCGGGTCTTTGGCGTTATCAATCCGCGGGCCATTTCAGGGCTCGGCAAAAAGCTGCTGTCCATATTCAGCGGCACCGTGCGAACGCCGCTCATGTCCAGCCACATTGTGTGATTGAAATACCAAGGGGTTGGCACAATGACCTCATCCCCTTCCGAGGTGAGTGCCGCGATCACAGCCGCAAAAGCCTGATTGCACCCAGATGTGATCGCAATCTGATCGCCATTGAGCGCTCCGCCATAGAGCTTGGCGGTCTTCGCGGCCAAGGCCTCGCGTAGGTCAGGGTTGCCAAGGACTGGTCCGTATAAATGCAGACTGGCTTGGGATTTAACGGCTTCGCCCAAAACCTCAAGCAGGGGGGCAGGGGGTGGTGTCGCGGGGGCAGCCTGAGAAAAATCAAGCAATGGCAACCCGTCTGGCAGCGGCGTGGTTTGCGCCCAGGTCTTGGCTTCGAGGATAGGCGGAGAAAACGTTGAGCGGGTTCTGGAGTGGGTCATCGTCGTCATTGCCTTGTTTGAGAATTGAGAAAGGGGGCAAACTGCCCCCATATCGCCAATGCTGGCGGTTTCACGAATGGATATCTGTCGGGCCAGCGATCAATCTGTTCCGCGATATGGCTCGACGTATTGCAGCGCCATATCCCAAGGGAAGAAGATCCAAGTGTCTTGGCTGACCGACGTTATATAGGTGTCGGCCTGTTTTTCGCCCTCTGGTTTTGCATAAACGCAGGCGAAATGCGCGTTGGGGTAAAGCGACCGCACCAACTCTAGGGTTTTCCCGCTGTCCACCAGATCGTCCACAACCAGAATACCGGTGCCATCGCCCATCATCTCGGCGTCTGGGGATTTCAGAACCTCAGCCTCGCGGCGGTCATCGGCTTTGCCACCGCCAGAGTGATAGGATTTCACCGAGATCGTGTCGACGGTGCGAATGTCCAATTCGCGTGCAACGATCATGCCGGGGGCCATGCCGCCACGGGTGATCGCAACAACAGCCTTCCAGGCTCCGTCATCCGGCCCATGGCCATCCAGACGCCAGGCCAAAGCGCGGGCGTCGCGGTGCAGTTGATCCCAGCTTACGTGGAACCCTTTTTCATGAGGCAAACGATCCATGACTACCCTTTCGACATGTCTGGTGCGTCAACGGCTTTCATACCGACGACATGATACCCCGCGTCCACGTGATGGGTTTCGCCCGTCACGCCTGACCCAAGATCTGATAGCAAATAGAGCGCCGATTTTCCGACATCATCAATCGTGACATTGCGGCGCAGAGGCGAATTATGTTCGTTCCACTTCATAATGTAGCGGAAATCACCGATACCCGACGCCGCGAGTGTTTTGATAGGACCGGCGGAAATGGCATTCACACGAATGCCGTCTTTGCCAAGGTCTTCGGCCAGATACCGGACCGAGGCTTCCAAAGCGGCTTTGGCAACGCCCATGACATTATAATGCGGCATGATGCGTTCGGCCCCGTAGTAGGTCATTGTGATGGCGCTGCCTCCGTCGGTCATCATCTTTTCCGCGCGCTTCATAATTGCGGTAAAGCTGAAAACGGAAATGTCCATGGTCAACGCGAAATTGCTGCGCGAAGTATCGACATAACGGCCCCGAAGCTCGCCCTTGTCGGAAAATCCGATCGCGTGAACGATGAAGTCGAGTTTGCCCCATTTTTGCTCAAGCGCGTCGAACAATGTGTCAATAGACCCCTCGTTCCCAACATCGCAGGGCAGGACAATATCGCTGCCAAGTCGCGCGGCCAGTGGATCGACCCGCTTTTTCAGCGCGTCGCCCTGATAGGAAAACGCAAGCTCGGCACCGGCGTCGGAACAGGCTTTGGCGATACCCCAAGCGATCGACTTATCGTTGGCAAGCCCCATGATGAGACCTCGTTTGCCCTGCATAAGTAGTGTTGACATCCCCGTCCCCCGCGCCATTAGACTTTGCTTCATAACCCTTTAGGCGATTGGCATTTGGCCTTCAAGTCTCTGGGCATAAACCGCGCCTGCATTTGGCGCTCAGGATAAGGTGAAGATATGTCTGATCGCGACGGAGTTTTGGCAGGGGACAACCCCTTTGAAATCGCTCAAAGGTGGCTGGACGAGGCCGCAATCTCTGAGCCGAATGATCCTAATGCGATGGCGTTGTCGACGGTGGATGCGCAGGGTTTGCCAAATGTGCGCATGGTTCTGTTGAAATCGATCGATCCCGACAGCTTTGTGTTTTTCACCAACTACGAAAGCGCCAAGGCACAAGAAATTGAGCACGGCGGCAAAGCCGCGTTTGTGCTCCATTGGAAATCACTGCGTCGCCAAATTCGTGTGCGTGGCACTGTCACCCGAGAGGACGGTCAGGCGGCGGATGACTATTATGCGTCTCGCTCGCTCAAAAGCCGACTGGGGGCATGGGCGTCGAGACAATCGCAGCCGCTTTCGTCTCGTACTGCGCTCATGGCTGAGGTCGCAAAAGTCACTGCAACTCACGGGACGTCACCTGCAAGGCCACCGTTTTGGGGTGGTTATCGGATAACACCGGTCGAAATCGAATTTTGGGCTGACGGTGCGTTCCGGCTTCATGATCGTTTCAAATGGACAAAAAATATCGATAATAATGATTGGTCCGTAATTCGCCTAAATCCCTAATATTGCAGCACAATTGTTGCGCCATTCGCGACGCGTGAGTGGAAAAGCAATTGTGAAACAAATATTTACGCTTGCATCATTGATAAACAATTGTGATGAACTGTGCTTGGGGATGAGAGTAATGGATTATGGAATTGGCAATCGACGAGGGCCTAAATCGCGTATCTGGACGAGTGAAATGGTTTGACCCGGCAAAAGGGTTTGGCTTCGTCGTGTCAGAAGACGGCGGGCCGGATATTTTACTCCACGCAAATGTTCTTAGGAATTTCGGGCAAAGCTCTGTCGCCGACGGGGTCAGCATCGAGATCACCGTACAGGCGACCTCAAAAGGTGTTCAAGCAACCGAAGTCATCGATATTTGGATGGATGGCCACGTGGAACCTCCGCCGCTTGAAGATTTCTCTGACTTTCCGCCCGAAGAAATTCGCGCAGCGCCGCTGGTGCCGGCGCGGGTGAAGTGGTTTGACAAAATCAAGGGTTTTGGTTTTGCCAATACCTTTGGAAATTCTGACGACATATTTGTTCACATTGAAGTGTTGCGCCGTTCTGGCCTTGCAAACTTGATGCCGGGTGAGGCAATCTCGATCCGAGTCATTGAAGGCCGCCGTGGCAAGATGGCTTCGGAAGTCTGCGCCTGGGAGGCCGGACAAGAATCGGAGTAGTGCCTGTGTTGCGATTGGTTGTTGGGTTTGTTGCCGTTGTCTTTGGACAGGCTGCCTTGGCGGGCGCGTGTTCACCCGACCAGGTTGAGCTACGAGGCGACTGGGGTCAGGCAAGTTTTCGAGTTGAAATCGCCGATACCGGCGAGCTGCGCTCAATCGGCTTGATGAACCGCGCGTCGTTGCCCCGTCAAAACGGCATGCTGTTCGTGTTTGACCGCCCCCGTGCTGCGTCTTTCTGGATGCGCAATACACTCATTCCGCTGGATATGCTGTTTGCCACCGAGGACGGTGTTGTGACGAAAATCCACGAGAATGCGATTCCTCTGGACGAAACGCTGATCTACGGCGGTGAAGACATCATGTATGTGCTCGAGATCAACGGCGGTCTAAGCGACATCTATGGGATCACCGAAGGCACTCAGATCCGGCACCCGAGTATCCCCGAAGAATTGGCGGTTTGGGGCTGTGACGAGAAATAATTAGCCCACGCATTTTTGGGCTTTTCTTTCGTCTCATCCGAGTTTAGACAGCGCCTCAGTCGGGGCGTAGCGCAGCCTGGTAGCGCACCTGTTTTGGGTACAGGGGGTCGCAAGTTCGAATCTTGCCGTCCCGACCACTTTCTGAAAATCGATCAGAAATGTCAGCGCTTCAGGCACTGATTGTGATTCTGGGTGATTGACTACAATTTGTGGTATAACGGCCCAGTCGGCAGAAATATCACTACATATAGTGGGAAATCCCCGCTGGCGGCGTTCACTCCTGTATTCAAATTTTTGCTCGCGAAATATGCGTTCTTCAACATAGCACCTTCAGCCATGGGTGGAGTTCCCGTTAACGTGAGGCGCTAAGGTGTCGATATTTAAGCGTTTTGTGTGACCTCGCAGTCGCGGCAATTCCGCAAGGAATCGAAGGACGTTTGCAGGCGGCTGCTGGGTCGATTTGGTCAAGGGGTTTTTGTTAAAAAATCGTCAATATTTTCGTTGACCCGCTATGCCTAAATACGCCACCTTGTGCGGGCCGAAGGGTTAACCACTAAATATAGTGGATCGCCTGGGTGAATAGGGACGACGATTAAATCAACGCTGAACCGTTGTGAGACTTGGATGCAGACAGTCCAAGGACGAATTGTCTTTGCTTTTTGCTCGGCACGGCCGCAACGACGGCCACGAACGAAACGCTGGGAATGAGGCAGCCACATGAAGATTGATAGAAAATTCACAACGGCCGGTAAGGATGCTTACGCAGAGCTGGATTTTGTGACCACATCGTCCGAAATTCGTAATCCTGATGGATCCGTCGTCTTCAAACTTGATGATGTTGAGGTTCCCGCAAGTTGGAGCCAAGTCGCGTCGGACGTGATTGCCCAGAAATATTTCCGCAAAGCCGGAGTTCCGACGGAATTGAAGAAGGTCAAGGAAAAGGGCGTGCCCGAATTTCTTTGGCGCTCGGTTCCTGCCAACGACAACACGCCCAAGACTGGCGAAATCAGTGCAAAGCAGGTGTTTGATCGTCTGGCGGGTGCATGGACCTATTGGGGCTGGAAGGGTGGCTATTTCACCACCGAAGCAGACGCTCAGGCCTATTTCGACGAAATGCGTCATATGCTGGCGACACAACGCGCCGCGCCGAACAGCCCACAGTGGTTCAACACCGGTCTTCATTGGGCCTACGGCATCGACGGCCCCGCGCAGGGTCATTATTACGTCGATCACAAGACCGCCAAGCTGACCAAATCCAAGTCCAGCTATGAGCATCCGCAGCCACATGCTTGCTTTATCCAATCGGTCTCGGACGATCTGGTCGGAGACGGCGGCATCATGGACCTATGGGTGCGTGAGGCGCGTTTGTTCAAATATGGTTCCGGCACGGGCACCAACTTTTCGTCGCTGCGCGGTGATGGCGAAGCGCTATCAGGCGGTGGCAAATCCTCGGGTCTGATGGGCTTTCTTAAAATCGGTGACCGCGCCGCGGGCGCGATCAAATCTGGCGGCACCACACGCCGTGCGGCCAAGATGGTGATCGTCGATGCCGACCACCCGGATGTGCAGGAATACATCAATTGGAAAGTGAAAGAGGAGCAGAAGGTCGCTTCAATCGTCGCTGGTTCCAAGATGCACGAAGAAAAGCTGAACGCGATCTTTGGCGCGATCAAGGCATGGGATGGCTCCACCGAAGATTCGGTTGACCCCAAGAAGAACCCTCAGTTGAAAGACGCCATTCGTGGCGCGAAAAAGGTTGCGATCCCCGAGACTTATGTGAAGCGGGTCTTGGATTACGCCAAGCAGGGTTACGGCAGCATTGAATTTCCGACCTATGACACCGACTGGGACAGCGAGGCCTATGCGTCCGTGTCTGGCCAGAATTCGAACAACTCGGTTCGCGTCACCGACGCTTTCCTTGAGGCGGTCAAGAACGACAGCGATTGGGAATTGATCCGCCGCACAGACGGTTCGGTCGCGAAAACGATCAAAGCTCGTGACCTGTGGGAAGACATCGGGCACGCCGCTTGGGCCTGTGCTGATCCCGGCATTCAGTATCACGACACAGTCAACGCGTGGCATACGTGTCCTGAGGATGGCGAAATCCGCGGCTCGAACCCATGCTCGGAGTATATGTTCCTCGACGACACCGCTTGTAACCTGGCCTCGATGAACCTGCTGACCTTCCTGAAAGACGGTGAGTTTCAGGTTGAGGACTACATGCATGTGTCGCGTCTTTGGACGTTGACGCTGGAAATCTCGGTGATGATGGCACAGTTTCCATCCAAGGAAATCGCGCAATTGTCCTACGATTTCCGCACCTTGGGCCTTGGCTATGCCAACATTGGTGGTCTGCTGATGAACATGGGGCACGGCTATGACAGCGACGAGGGCCGCGCGCTGACCGGTGCCTTGACGGCGATCATGACCGGTGTTGCGTATAAAACTTCTGCCGAGATCGCGGGTGAGCTTGGACCGTTCCCAAGCTATGAGCGCAACGCAAAACACATGTTGCGTGTAATGCGCAACCACCGCAACGCAGCATACGGCAACACTGACGGTTACGAAGACCTCGCGATTAAGCCGGTTGCTTTGGACCACGCGAATTGTCCCGACCAGCGTCTTGTTTCTATTGCGAAAACTTGCTGGGATGACGTTTTGGAATTGGGCGAAAAGCACGGTTACCGCAACGCACAATCGACCGTGATTGCGCCAACAGGCACCATTGGTCTGGTCATGGATTGTGATACGACCGGTATCGAGCCTGACTTTGCTTTGGTGAAATTCAAGAAACTTGCTGGCGGCGGATACTTCAAGATCATCAACCGCTCCGTTCCCGCCGCGCTTGAAAAGCAGGGCTATGGTCCAGCGCAGATTGAAGAGATCATCGCCTATGCCGTTGGTCATGGCACTTTGGGCAACGCCCCCGGTATCAACCACACAGCCCTGATCGGTCATGGCTTCCGTCAGACTGAGATCGACAAGATTGAAGCTGCGCTCGGCACGGCCTTTGATATTCGTTTTGTGTTCAACCAATGGACATTGGGCGAGGCGTTCTGCACGGAAATCCTCGGCATTCCTGCGGCCAAGCTGAATGATCCAACGTTTGATCTGCTGCGCCATCTTGGCTTTAGCCGTCAGGACATCGATACGGCCAATGACCATGTTTGCGGCACGATGACTTTGGAAGGTGCACCGCATCTGAAGGAAGAGCATTATCACATTTTCGATTGTGCGAATGCCTGTGGCAAAAAAGGCAAGCGCTTCCTGTCGGTCAACAGCCACATCACCATGATGGCGGCGGCGCAGTCGTTCATCTCGGGCGCGATCTCGAAAACGATCAACATGCCGAATGATGCGACGATCGAAGATTGCCAGAAAGCCTACGAGCTAAGCTGGACTTTGGGCATCAAGGCCAACGCGCTTTATCGCGACGGCTCGAAACTGTCGCAACCGCTGGCCTCGGCCTTGGTTGAGGATGACGACGAAGCGATGGAAACGCTAGAAAGCGGGTCGACGCAGGAAAAAGCCGCCGTGCTTGCGGAAAAAATCGTCGAGAAGGTGATCGTCAAGGAAGTTATTCGCAATCACCGCGAAAAAATGCCGGAGCGCCGCAAAGGTTATACGCAAAAAGCCATTGTCGGCGGTCATAAGGTGTATCTGCGGACGGGCGAGTACCAGGACGGCAATCTCGGTGAGATTTTCATCGACATGCACAAAGAAGGCGCGGGATTCCGTGCGATGATGAACAATTTCGCCATCGCCGTCTCGGTAGGTCTGCAATACGGAGTGCCGCTTGAAGAATTCGTCGACGCCTTCACCTTTACCAAATTTGAGCCCGCAGGCATGGTTCAGGGCAATGACAGCATCAAGAATGCGACTTCGATCCTTGACTATATTTTCCGCGAGTTGGCGGTGTCTTACCTCGACCGGACCGATTTGGCGCATGTCAAACCCGAGGGCGCGAGCTTCGACGATCTGGGGCGCGGTGAGGAAGAAGGCAAGTCAAACGTGTCGAACGTCAGTGAAAACGCGGCCTCCAAGTCGTTGGAAATGCTGAAACAAGTCAGTTCGTCAGGCTATTTGCGCAAGCGCGTTCCACAAGAGCTGGTGGTGTTGCAGGGCGGTCAAACCATGGGGGCCGTTGCGCTGGATGGCAGCATCGACCCAGAGGCTGCACTGCAAGCCTTGATCCCCGAAACGGCTGCCCCAAGCGGCGGAGATACGGCGCTTGCAACCGGCACGGTCAAGATGGACGCGCGGGTCAAAGCCAAGATGCAGGGCTACGAGGGGGATCCTTGCGGTGATTGTGGAAACTACACGTTGGTGCGCAATGGCACCTGCATGAAATGTAATACCTGCGGAGCGACTTCGGGTTGCTCCTAAGGGTCACTGGGGCGGGTGCGCTCGCCCCTGACGCGGATCAGGCCGCAGGCAAAAAGCACTTCATCGAGCGGTAATTAACGATGAGCCTGATAAGCGAGACTGGAGCGCCCCTCACGGCGCTCCTTTTTCTTTTTGCGGTAGTGAAATTGGGGCGCCTGTCGGCGCCGCTTTGGGCGCTTGCCCGAATGGGCAAGCAGTTTTTTGGATATTTATGGTCAAAAGAGATGGTTCAGGTTTCTCGTCCGGCGGCCTTGAGTTTATCACGCAGGGCTCGGGCACGCGGATGCCCTGTATCGAGCGCGAAAATATAGGCGTGGGTCAAATAGAAGTAGCGTGCGTCTTCGGATTGCGCGGTTTCGCCGGCCCGTGTGTAAAGAGTCACGAGGGTGTGTTTGTCTCCGCGTGCATGGGCGTCCAAAAGCTGGCGATCAAGCGTCTTGCTCATTCAGCCGCCTTTTGCGCGGCGCGGTGGGCATCGATATTGCTGGCGCACCAATCGTGGAAGCAATGTGTTGGGCTGTCCATGACTGGCGAGAAGTGGCCTCCGTCAAAGCCGATGGCGTGGCGGCCGCGTTGCATGCCTTGGACGACGCCGATGTCCTCAATGAAGACCTCTTTCCATTGCTGGCTGTTTTTTTGGCGCAGATCGTTATCGGTGTTCTCGGCGGCGTAGTAGAGATGCACATGCTCGGATGTTTTTTCGGGGCCGTGCGGAACAAGAATAATGGCAAAGGCGTGATCTCGGTGGACCCCAAGCAGGACATTGGGGTAGGCGGCGATATATTCCGCTGAGGTGTCCCATTTATCGCTCAGATTGGCAAAATCAGGGAACACATTGTCCTGAGCGCCGCGAAGTTGGCGATAGACAAGGGTGCCTTGCCCCGAATGGTGCCCCGGCTTTTCGATGTGGTAGTGGTCTTCCAGACGCGAGTAGCTGTTCAACCCCGGGTGCACCCAAGGGAGGTGATAGCTTTCGCAATAGTTTTCGACCGCAAGTTTCCAATTCGTATCGACAGTCAGTGTGAATTTGCTGTCCGCGCCGCCGTGGTACAGCGGTTGTTCAAATTCTGCCCAGCGTTGGATGATTTCGGCCATGGCGTCTTCGAAGTCGGGCGCATCGCCCGAGATGTTGATCCAGACCACGTCGCGCCAGACGTGGCTGCGGACTTCGACGAGGCCAAGTTTGGATTTATCGATCGACTCGTGCGTGTTGTGCCCCGGACCGCCAACATGTGGCGTTGAGACGAGACGCCCGTCCAACCCGTAGCACCAAGAATGGTAGGCACAGCGGATCGCGCCCTCGATCTTGCGGGGTTCTTCGACCAGGATCATGCCACGGTGACGGCAGATGTTTTGATAAACACGCACCTGATTGTCGCGGTCGCGCACCAAAAGCAGCGGCATGCCAAGGAAATCGAGCGGCACAGCGTCGCCTATTTCGGGCACATCTGCGGCAACGGCGAGACCCGACCATTGCGAAAACAGCAGGGCTTGTTTCTCTTCCTCGAACACCTTGGGGTCAATGTAGTGGGCATTTGGAAGACCATTGGCCTTGTCTACGGATTGGCGAACTGCACTAAGGTTGGTGGGCGTCGACATGGTGAGAAACTCCTGAATCTAGGATTCTCATAAGTCCTGAGTCGGATTTCATATAGCAGTTTTGCGACCAAAATGTCGGTGTGGCCGAAGCTATTTGAATGGCTCGGTGGTGCGCAACAGACGTTTGTGAAAGTGGGGAAGGTCTTCTTCTGTACAAAAGCCGACGCTACGCGCTGCATTGAGAACCAGTCCGGTATCATGGTCGAGATGTTCGAAAACCATGCGGACTGCGCGGCTGCCGTCGATGCCTTCGGGCACGGTTCTGGTGGCAAATCCGACCCAGAAGTTGTTCTGAAATGACGGCACCTTATTGAGAAATCCAAAGGAACATGTGGTAGCATTCCGGCGTGAAGACAGCATTGTGATGCCTTCTTCCTGCATCATGACGGTACCGCGGTATTCGCGGGACTTCACATCCCACGGCAGACCCTGTTGTTGAAAGGCGGCTTTGGCCTCGAGCCCACGCACGAAACAGAAACCGTCGGTGCGCCAGACCATCACCAAAGCCTGAAGGTATTGGTTCGGCTCAACAAAGCTGGGTCGGGAAAACCGATAGAACCCATTGGGAAACAGCGGTTCCGGTACATTGGTGATTTGTTGCCCGAAGAATTCATTCAACACTGGGTGATGCAGAAGATCCTGCGAGGTGTGGTCGATTTCGTCGACAGGTTCCAAAAGGATGCGGGCGTCGCAACCGAAAAATGTGGCGATCCGATGCAGAATGTCGGGTCTCGGAAAACTTTCGCCCGAAAGATACCGGTTAAACTGTGTGCGGTTGATCTGCAATTCGCGGCAGAGCCCTGCGATGGAATCATGCGCTTGTGCGAGTTTTCGGAGGTTGGCCCCGAAAACTTGTCTTAAATCTGCCGGACTTGGCGATTTGCTGATGTCCTTTGGAACCGTCACGATCTCTCCTGCCTATTTTTTGCATTCATACGAAGGCCCAAAACCACTGAAAATGGTGAGCCTGTGTCTTATATGGCGCTAAACAGCATCACTCGTGTCGCTAACTAGCTACACCTTTGACTTTTGCCGTCACAAATTCAAGAGATAAGACGCAGATCGCGCAATTTTCAAATCGAAATTGCTAGGACATCATTAACCCCAGATCATGAGGGGAACAGGCAATATGATGGGTGTAGTTTTGTGGAGCGACCAACAAGTTGGCAAGGCAGTGATCTGGTGTGAGGATCAGGGCAAGTTGGCTTATGTCACGGGCGATCAAGCAGAAATTAACACCTAGCTAGAATTGCAAGCCGGCGATTTGGTGAGCTTTAGCCTTCGGATGCAAAGCAAACTGCGCTTCGCCGAGAACCTGACCGTGGTCGAAGAGAACAGCTATCAGGGTTTAAACGAGACGTTGAAAAGCAGCGTTGATCGGCCAAGCGCCAAGGCCGAGCCGATCAGAGATGAGGGCGCTGAAATTATACCGTTCCGCGCGAAAGCGCCGCAACCCCGGTCCGTGCGACCTCTTGTAGCCCTAGCGGGCGCATAAGATCGGCGAAAGCATCTATTTTATCTGGCGTGCCAGTGAGTTCGAAGACAAAGCTCTCTAATGTGCTGTCTACGACGCTGGCACGAAAGATGTCCGCCAAACGCAGGGCTTCGACCCGTTTCTCGCCATTGCCAGCCACCTTAATCAGGGCAAGCTCGCGCTCAACCGACGCACCCTCGACCGTTAGGTCATGCACGTCGTGCACCGAAACGATGCGCCCCAGTTGGGCTTTGATCTGTTCGATGACCTGCGGTGTGCCACTTGTGACCACGGTGATACGCGACAAATGGCCAGAGTGATCGACCTCGGCCACAGTCAGGCTGTCGATATTGTAGCCGCGTCCGGAAAACAGGCCGATAACGCGCGCCAGAACCCCGGGCTCATTCTCCACAATCACCGCAAGCGTGTGGCGTTCCGTTGTGTCGCTGAAGTTGGGGCGTAGATTATACGCGGAATGCTTGGTCGAGCCTTTTTTGATGTGCAGTGCAGCCATGGGTTCATTCCTTGTTGTTCTTAAACGAAACGTATGTTGAGCGGGGTTGTCTTGCAATCGACCCTGACCATTTGGCGATCACATTGTTTGAGATTGGCATGTTTAACCGCGCCTTTCAGTCCGAGCGGCCTCGATACGGGTCAGGACCATTGCCTCAAAGGCGGCGGAAGTTGCCTGATCGTAGGGCAGTTTGTAGGGAAAGTTCTTAGCGTGGTCGAAACTGTGGCGCATCGACGGGTTCAATTCGTAGATGAATATCTTGCCCTCATTGTCCACAGTGAAATCAATCCCGAAAAACTCGAGATCTGTTGCCTCGGCTATCTTGTAGAGGATGTCTGCGTTCCCTTGACCGACGTAGCTTTTCCAATCGGCCAAAAAGGCTTTTTCCTGCGCCATGAGATCTTCGTCGTCGCGCATGATTTCTTTACGATTGCCACCATGCACGTTCCAGATTTTGTCCAGATGGCACACGACCGGATAAAATTCTCCGTCGATACAGAACAGGCGCAGCTTGCGGAAATATTCGCCCTGCCAAAGGATTTCCCGATAGGAGATCGCATAGAACTCGCCGGAAAGAGGTGTGTCGGCATAGGTCATCAGATCATGACCGCCGGTTATCAGTTGGGTCGTGCGTCCCGTTTGCGTTCCGACACGGCGCAAGATCACGGGTGCGGTCATATCAAGCGCGTTGAGCTTTTCTGCGAACTCGGCAGGGCCGGCCTTTTTGACGCGAAAGCGCACGGTTTTGGGAAAGGTGAAATCGGCCAGACCGTTCAGACGTTCGTAATTTCGGTCACGGGCGGTGGCCCAGACCCGTTCGGGCTTGTTGATGATCGGAATTGTGGGATGCGCGTCCAAGTAGGATTGAAGCGATGCCAGCGACGCGCCTTCGATGTCGGGTTCGGCGATGGTGTTCAGCATCACGTCAAAGTCGGGCAAGGCGTCATGGTTTACGCCAATCTCTCCTGGAATGGTCAAGGTTTGACGCGGAACAGCTTCGCGGCGCAACAGGTATTGGATGGTGAAATGACCGCCACGCAACTTTGGCTTGTAGTCCCCGTTCGAGCGTCGCCCAATCGTCGGACGGGTTTTGTCAAACCCGCGCACCACCAACAATAGCGGGTCCGTTTCCTTGCGGCCCTTGGGTGCAATACCCAAGGGTTGGCGTTCGACAAAACTGCGAAAAACGTCGCGCGCTGCTTTTGATAGCCGAAGTCTGGTCAGAAGACCTGCAAACGCCAATTGGGTTTTGCGGTCGTTGGGAAGCAGTTCTGCCGCTTCTTGCAGGATCGGTGCGGCTTCCTCAAATTTGCCTTGGCGCAGCAAAAACTGACCCCGACGCGAGAATTCCTCGGGGGTTTCGTTTTCGCCACGCGGACCTGACAATGAGAAAGGTTCAGACATTTTGAGTGGCCGCTTACACGAGAACCGCGCCGGACGAACCAATCGCGTCTTGAGTGCTGGCCTCGCCGAGCAGCATGTTGTTGTGCGGCTCGCCCGAGGGGATCATCGGGAAGCAGTTTTCGTGCTTTTCGACAAGGCAGTCAAAAATGACCGGACCGTCGTGGTTAATCATCTCAAGGATTGCATCGTCCAAGTCCGCTTCGTTGTCGCAAATGATCCCCTTGGCGCCAAACGCCTCGGCGAGTTTTACAAAGTCGGGCAGGGCCTCGGACCAGGAATGCGAATAGCGCTCGCCGTGCAGCAGTTCTTGCCACTGGCGGACCATGCCCAAACGCTCATTGTTGAGAATGAACTGCTTGACGGGCAGGCGATACTGAACGGCGGTGCCCATTTCCTGCATGTTCATCAGCCACGACGCCTCGCCCGCGACGTTGATAACCAGCGAATCACGATGCGCCATCTGCACACCGATCGACGAGGGGAAACCATATCCCATCGTCCCAAGGCCACCCGAGGTCATAAAGCGGTTGGGGTCTTCAAACCCGAGGTATTGTGCAGCCCACATTTGGTGCTGGCCAACTTCGGTGCAAATGTAACGGTCGTGGTCTTTCGTCAGGGCCTCAAGACGTGACAGCGCATGTTGCGGGCGAATTTTCCCTGCGCCCTGCTTAAAGGACAGGCAATCGATGCTGCGCCATTCGTCGATTTGTTTCCACCATTTCGCAACAGCGGCAGAGTTGGTCTTGCGACCACGCGATTTCCACACTTTCAACATGTCCTCAAGAACATGCCCAACGTCGCCGACAATCGGGATGTCGACGCGGATGACCTTGTTGATCGATGACGGATCAATGTCGATATGCGCTTTCTTTGATCCAGGGCTGAACGCGTCAAGGCGTCCGGTGATACGATCGTCAAAACGGGCACCGATGTTAATCATCAGATCACAACCGTGCATGGCCATGTTGGCCTCGTAGAGACCATGCATCCCCAGCATGCCGATCCATTTTTTACCGGACGCGGGGTATGCCCCAAGCCCCATGAGGGTCGAGGTGATCGGAAAGCCTGTCGCCTCGACCAGTTCGCGCAACAAAATGCTCGCGGACGCGCCCGAGTTGATGACGCCGCCGCCGGTGTAGAACACTGGGCGTTCAGCTTTTTCCATCGCCTCGACCAGTTCTGTGATCGTCTCCATATCGCCCTTGAGTTGGGGCTGATAGTGACTGCGTGCAGGGGCCGGGGCGGTGTATTCGTCGGTTGCGAATTGTACATCCTTGGGCACATCGATCAGCACCGGACCAGGACGCCCCGAGGTCGCGACGTGAAAAGCCTCGTGAATGGTGGCCGCGAGGCGCGAGGTCTCTTTAACCAACCAGTTGTGCTTGGTGCAGGGACGGGTGATGCCAACGGTGTCGGCTTCCTGAAAGGCGTCAGAACCAATCATAAAGGTCGGAACCTGACCCGTGAGAACAACAATCGGGATCGAATCCAAAAGCGCGTCCGTCAATCCGGTCACGGCATTTGTGGCCCCCGGACCCGAGGTTACAAGCACAACGCCGGGCTTGCCGGTCGAACGAGCGTATCCTTCGGCTGCGTGAACCGCGCCTTGTTCGTGGCGCACCAGCACGTGCTGAATATCGTTCTGCTGAAAAATCTCGTCGTAAATCGGTAGGACCGCGCCCCCGGGGTATCCGAAGACGACATCCACGCCCTGATCTTTCAGGGCTTGTACGATCATTTTCGCTCCGGTCATCTGACGTGTCATTGCGCTCTCCAAATTTATGACACTCTGCTCTGCGCAGAATACGTTTCACTTTGCCTCAAAAAAAAGCCCCCGTTTGATCTCGGGGGCGCATGGTATCCTATAGGGAATCCGTTACCGGCCCATGCGCGTCTTTTCCACAATGACCACAAGTTCGGTCATGTCGCTTCTCCTTGCTGCTTTGCGGCACATTATGGTTGGCGGTGGCGGTCGTCAACAGGGTTATCGCGGGAAAAATGTCGCTCAACGAGGCATTTTTGAACTTTTCTTGCCAATTTTGGCGGCCAAATGGAATTATGGCAAAATTCGCCGTCGTTTTCAGAGGATTTGAAACCGACGCCCCGAGTCTTATTTGGAATAGAACAGGATTTGAATCGCTGTTTGGCTGGGCGTATAGACAGGAGGCCTTGGGCAAATGCATATCAGTTCACTTATTGATATGGGTCGCTATCCGCTGGATCGGCCTGAAAGCGCGTCATTCAAGATGTTGATTGATGACATCCAAGACCAACTGCACGAAGACGGCTGTGCAGTCCTGAAGGGATTTGTCCACGACGACGGTATCAAGGTCCTAGCGGCCGAGGGCGACAAGGTTGCGGACAAGGCGCATCGCTCGTTCAGTCGGACGAACCCGTATTTCACCAAGGAAGATAGGTCGCTGCCCGCCTCGCATCCGATGCGCCAGTTTTATGATCGCTCAAACGGATTTATACCGGCTGACAATTTCGGCAAGAAAAGCCCGCTTCGCAGCATTTATGAGTGGGAGCACTTCATGCCCTTCGTCCGCAAGGCGTTGGGCGAGCCCGAGGACAGGTTTTTCCGCTACGACGATCCGCTTGCGGATGTCATCATCAATATGGTCGAAAAGGGCGACGGGTTTCCTTGGCACTATGACACCAACAACTTCACCGTGACGCTTGCCATTCAAAATGCCGAGTCGGGTGGCGAGTTTGAATATGTCCCTATGCTTCGAAGCGCCACAGACGAACGCTTTGACGACGTTGCGGCCGTTCTGGCCGGAGACAAGTCACGTTTTACCCACTTGGTGCTATAACCAGGTGATTTGCAAATTTTCAAAGGCCTGTATTCCTTGAACAAAGTAAATCCGGTCCACGGGGATCGCAGGCGCTACGTTGGCATATTCTCGTTCGTTGAGCGGGAAGGCATGTGTGGCAGCGTCGAGCGCACCAAGCAGCTTTACGGTCGCGTGCTGCCGCGCCACCACGAACGCGAAGGGCTCCGCGAAGATACTTTGATCGACTAGATCCCGACGCCAGTGCCTTGCAGGACGCCGTGCTCAAGCGCGTAGCGTGTCAGTCCCGCAGTCGATGAAATCCCGAGCTTGCGCTTGATGTTGCGGCGATGGGTCTCGACCGTGCGCACCGAGATGTCGAGTTGGCTTGCCACATCTTTGTTCGATTTTCCCTGTGCCAGTTGCAGCAGAATATTCTGCTCGCGGTTTGTCAGCGGCTCGCGTTCGGCCTCGTCTTCATTTGGCGTGATCGCGCTTTTTGCACCGGCACAAAGATAGCGTTTTCCGGCTGCAACCGTATCGACCGCAAGTTTGATTTCCTCGGTTGGGACGTCTTTCAGAATATATCCCATGGCCCCGTGGTTGAGGGCTGAGGAAATGTATTCCGGTGAATCGTGCATCGACAGGATCAAGACCCTCGTGTTCGGGCATTCCTCGAGGATGATTTCAGTGGCTGCAAGTCCGCTGACTTTCGGCATGTTGAGGTCCATCAGCATGACGTCAGGGTGCAATTCCTTGGCCATTTGGATCGCTTGTTTTCCATCGCTTAGGGTTGCGAGGACTTCAATATCCTCAAAACTCTCCAGCAAGGCTTCGATCCCCTCGGCGACCATCGGGTGGTCATCCACGATGATGAGTCTGATTTTTTGCGTCATTCGGCGGCACTTTCAAAGTCGAGTGTTTCACTGTCGCTCTGGGGCGAAAGCATATGGCTTAGGGGCACACGCGCTTCAATTGTCGTGCCGCTTGCTGAAGATGAAATCTTCAGGCTTCCATCCAGTTGTTCGATGCGTTCCTGCATGTTGCGCAGCCCGATGCCGCCCGAAGGCTCTCCAGCGTTTGCGCGCAGACCGTTTCCATTGTCCTTGATCCGCAAATAGGCCCCGCTTCTGTGACCGCGCACATCAATGTCAACGGCTGAAGCACCCGAGTGGCGCTCAACATTCGTAAGGGCCTCTTGGGCGATTCGATAAAGAGCGATCTTGGAATCTTTATCAAGACGATTGCGAAAAACGACGGTGTCGAATGATACTTTTATGCCCGTTCGGCTGGAAAATTCCTCGGAAAGGGTTTTGATCGCCGGGCCGAGACCCAGATCGTCGAGCACGCCGGGGCGTAGGTCGTGGCTGATCCGGCGCACCTCAAGCGCGGCAGTTGTGAGGTTGTCGATGCCCTTATCAAGCGTGTGCACCGCGCGGTTGTCGCCGGTTTGCATCCGACGCTTGGCAACCTCGAGCGCGTATCGGACGCCAACTATAATCTGCGAAATGCCGTCATGAAGCTCGCGGGCAACGCGCCCACGCTCTTCTTCCTGCGCGTCAAAGACCCTTTGTGTAAGTTCCTTGAGTTTAGCGTCGGCCAGTCGGCGTTCGCGAATGTTAAGGAACAGACCCGAGCCAAACACCAGAAGGATCGACCCGACAGTAATCGCGCCAATGTAGTAGAATGTCCGTTGCACCCGGGCCTCAACCTCGGCACGCGCGGCCGCGACGCTTGCCAACACGTCGTCGATGAAAACGCCGGTGCCAACGGCCCACCTCCAGCTTTGAAAACCGGTCACGTAAGATACCATTTCTGCCTCTTCGCCGGTCGTTGGCTTGGGCCATAAATGTTCAACATATCCAGCACCTTGTCGTGCAGTCTTAATCAATTGCTCAACAACCAGAGTGCCGTTCCCGTCGGTTAGATCAATCCAGTTCTTGTTGATGAGATCGGTTTGGCGAGGGCTGACGATATTGGTGCCGTCATAATCGTATACGAAGAAAAACCCTTCGTCCCCGTAGATCATCGCGGCGAGGATTTGCATCACCTGCTGTTTAGCGGCTTCGTCGTCAGGCGCGGCATTTCCGTATATATAGTAGAACCCGTTTTTCGCTTGCGTCACGTAGTTGCGAAGCTCGGCCTTTTTCGCCTCGAGAAGCTCAGTCTCGAGCGATTGAATCTCGCGTTCCGCCAAGGCACGGGATTGCACCGCAACAAGCACCGAAATCGCAGCGACCGCAATCACAAGCGGCAGCGTCGCGAGAAGCGAAAGTTTTTGACCATAGCTGGGTCTGAGATCGCGGAGTCTACGAAGCATGTCGGTTTATACGCCGGTTGATGCACAGATCATAGGGAAGGGCGCGCCCAGAATGCATGGATCGTGCGTGTCGTCAATATTGGTAAATTTTTCTATCCATTTTGCACATCTACGTGTTTGTGGGTATTTTCAGAAACCAATCGCAAGGCTAGCGTCAGGACACTCGAAACGATCCGCACAGGGTGATTCTCTGTGCAGACATCTATGGGAGGACTTAATGGATCGTCGTTCATTCCTAAAAACATCAGCTTTTGGTGGTACTGCTGCCGCTGCGACTTCACTCGCTGCACCGGCGTATGCCCAAGGTAAGCGCACATTGACTATGGTTCAGTCGTGGCCTCGCGGCTTCGCTGTTCTGGATGATGCTGCAAGCTACATGGTGCAAATGGTATCAGACATGTCAGACGGCATGCTGACTATCGACAAGAAAGCCCCTGGCGAACTTGTGGGCGCATTGGAGGTCTTTGACGCGGTTTCATCCGGTCAGGCTGACATGTATCACTCGGCTGACTATTACTTCATCGGTCAGCACCCAGCTTACGCGTATTTCACCGCTGTTCCATTTGGCGGCACCGCGCAAGAGCTTACAAACTGGTACTACCACGGTGGTGGTGAGCAGCTTCATGACGAGCTTGGCCAGATCTTCAACCTCAAAGGCCTGTTGGCTGGTAACTCGGGCTCGCAGTCTGGTGGTTGGTTCCGCAAGGAAATCAACAGCGCTGATGACTTCAACGGCCTGAAGTTCCGTATGCCAGGTCTTGGCGGTAAGGTTCTTGGTAAACTGGGCGCTTCTGTTCAGAACATCCCAGGTGGCGAACTGTATCAAGCCCTGTCTTCAGGTGCTTTGGATGGTCTTGAGTGGGTTGGCCCAATGGCCGACGAACGCGCCGGCTTCCAGGAAGTTGCAAAAATCTACTACGCTGCTGGCTTCCACGAGCCAGGATCGGGTCTTGCCGCTTCGGTTAACCTTGATGTGTGGAACGACCTGACCGGTCAGCATCAGGCAATCCTGCGCAATGCGTCGATGGCGACAACCCAACTTCAGTTGTCAGAAACGCTTGCCAACAACGGTGCAGCCCTTGCCCGTCTTCAAGCTCAGGGCGTCAAAGTCCTTCAGTTTGGCGACGATGTCTGGGATGCATTTGGTGCAGCTTCGGCAGAAGTCATGGACGAAAACATGGGCGACTCGCTGTTTGCCGACGTTCGTGCTTCGTTTGAAACATCGATGGCGTCTTCGTCATCATGGATCAACAAGTCGGATGGTTACTACGTTTCGCAACGTGACCGCGTGCTTGGCAACTAATTGCAGCGACTTTGAAATCAGGGGCTCCGGCATGACCGGGGCCCTTTGGCGCAAGCCAGAAATACTTATGGCCTGACAAAGGGCAATTCGGGGGATCACCATGCAAGAGGAAGGGTCGGTCGGCTTCTTCGCCGCGCTGATAGATGGCGTGGTTTGGGTGTTGCAAAACATCTTGTCGGCATTCATCAATTTTGGAAGTGCTGTATCGCAGCCGAGTCTCTGGCTGGATTGGTCTAACCAACAAGCCGTGATGCGCTTCGTTTACTACGGCGGCTCAGTTGAGTTTTTCTTCGTCATATTCACCTTCTTCCTGTCCATCACGATCATAGGAATTATCTCCAACCGATTCCTGTGGCGCGCTGTGCGAACGCTTGAGGGGTTCGCCAACACCGTTGGCCGTTTCTTCGCGTGGGCCGGTCTGGCCATGGTGCTTCAGCAAGTCATCATCGTGTTTATGCAGCGGATTTTCACCCGTCCCGACATCGTGTTCGGCTTTGGTGTGCCGTTGCAATACGACATCAGCTGGTATGCTGAGGAATTGAAACTTTACAACGCAATGGTTGTTGCCCTCTGCGCGACGTACACCTTTGTTCAGGGCGGCCATGTGCGCGTCGATCTGGTCTATTCCGCCGTCCGCTTTCGCACCAAAAAGACAATCGACATGTTCGGTTCGCTATTCTTCATGTTGCCCGCGGCGACGTTGATTTGGATGTACGGCTGGTTCTTCATGTGGCGGCACCTGATCGTGCCAAAGCCCTCGGCGTCGGATACGATCGACCGCCTGCTTCTCAAGGCGCGCGCGATGCGTTGGAACGTCGAAACCATTGGCTTCTCACCCAATGGATTCACGGCATATTTCTTATTCAAAATCCTTCTCGTTGCATTTGCAGGCATGGTGTTCTTGCATGCATGGGCCTTTTTCTGGCGCTCCTACCTTGAGCGTAAAGAAGGCGAAGCGAGCGAAAACAAATATCTCGACAAAGATACGCTGGGTGAAGGTGAAGAAGCCTTCGAAGGCACACACTGATTTAGGGGCAGTAAAACAATGCTTTTTGGACTTGATGGCGTCGAGATCGGCCTAATCATCGTATTCCTTTGCCTCTTTGGGGGCATTCTATCGGGCTTTCCCGTCGCCTTTGCGATCGGTGGGGCAGGGGCAATATCCTTTGGCATCATCGCCGTATTGGACAGCGCCGGACTGCTTATTCACCAAGCGATCGACACGTCATCCGAGGCTTATGTCTCGCTTGTCGCCAGTGGCGTGAAAGAGGAAATCATATCCGTCTTCCGCTATCCGGATTTGCCGCGTGTTGACCAAGCCGTCTTCCCACGTGGATGGGAAACAGCGCTTGATCGCAACATTAGTTTCATTGTGAACCGTATGAACGAGCGTGTTCTGGCGGGTCAATCCATTGAAACGCTGCTTGCGGTTTTGATGTTCGTTCTGATGGGGATCACGCTTGAGCGCTCGAAGATCGCCAATGATTTGCTGACCACAATGGCACGGGTGTTTGGCCCGCTGCCAGGCGGTTTGGCTGTGTCGGTTGTGGTCGTGGGTGCGTTTCTTGCGGCATCAACCGGTATCGTCGGCGCGACGGTTGTCACGATGGGACTTCTTTCGTTGCCCACCATGTTGCGCAATGGGTATTCGCCCGAATTGTCGACAGGGGTCATTGCGGCCTCTGGGACGTTGGGGCAGATCATTCCACCCTCCATCGTGATCGTCCTTTTGGGCACGCTCGCGGGGGATCTCTATTCGGCGGCACAGGAAAGCCGCGCGATTGAGGCTGGCTGTACTGACGCTTTGACCTACCTCGGCGAACCGGCGGTTGTTTCTGTTGGCACCTTGTTCCAAGCAGCGCTTTTGCCGGGCATCATGCTTGCTGGCCTATATGCGCTTTATGCGTTCGGCTATGCGCTAATGAACCCTAAAAAGGCGCCAGCGGTTGCCATGGGCACCAGCTCAAACGAGGTGATTACCCGCAACGAGGGCCTGACGTGGTTCCTCGGCGTGCCAATCGCGCTTATCGCGGGTGCGATCATGCTGGCCAACGTCGGCGTGATCGGCTCGCAGTCGGTTCTTGTCGGCAGCTATTCCGACATCGGGGATTCTGCGACGCTGCGCACAAACGTCAGCGCGTCCTGCCAGGCATCCATGATCGAACTGCACGGCCAAGAGGCTTGGGACGATGCAATCGCTCAGCAACAAGCGATTGATGCATCCGGTGGCGTCGAGGAAAGCCGCAAGTTGTCCGACGACGAGATCGCCGAGGCTGTCGCACAGAAAGTCATGGATGCAGCACCGATTGGTACAGGCATTGCCGTTATGGCGATCCTGATGGCGCTGACATTGACGACGGGACGTGGTGTTAAGCCGTCGGCCAATCAAGAGCCGATCCTGATCGGGCTGGCGGGCGTTGCCCTGATGATCTTGGTCGATATCCTGCTGATTGGTCCTCAGACGAGTGCGTCGTTGACTGTTATTTATCTGGCGATACCGGCCGTCATAGCACTCTACGGGTGTAAAGAGGCGGCTATTCGAATGGCGCAGAACGAGCTGATAAAGGTGGTGTTCCCGCCCTTGGTTCTTATCATCGCGGTTCTTGGATCGATCTTGGGTGGTATCACCAACCCCACACCGGCGGCAGCACTTGGTGCGGCGGGTGCGATCATGCTGGCGGCTTACCGCAAACTGCAAGACGAGCATAAGTCTGGAAAGATCATTCTCAACTCGACGTTTGCCGTCGCGATCATGATCCTGATCGGCATCAACTTTGACCTTCGCATCAACGTATCGTCGGTCAGCGTCGAAAGCTGGATTGCGTTCTTCTTTGCGCAAGCGGCGTATCTCTATGCCGCCTTCGGTCTGGTTTATTCTTGCTACGTTCTCTATCGATCCGGCGTCCTGACGCCTGTTGTCAGAGAAACCGCCAAAGTGACGTCGATGGTGTTTACCATCCTCATCGGCTCGCAGCTTTTGAACCTCGTGGTCATCAGCTTTGGGGGCGAGGAATATATCCAACTGTTCCTCAAGAGCTTTGACAGCGAGTTTACCGTCTTCCTGATCGTGATGCTGGTTCTCTTTGTGTTGGGCTTTGTGCTCGACTTCCTCGAGATCATTTACATCGTTATCCCGATTGTTGGCCCGGTCATCTACGGTGGAACCTTTGATCCGAAATGGGTGACGATCATGATCGCGGTGAACCTGCAAACGTCGTTCCTGACGCCGCCCTTTGGCTTTGCATTGTTCTACCTAAGAGGCGTCGCGCCGAAGGAAGTGACAACCGGCCATATCTATCGCGGAATCATCCCGTTCGTGTTGATCCAGGTGTTTGGCCTTGGGTTGCTGTGGTTCTTCCCGTCAATCGTGACGATCGTGCCCGCATTGATCGGCAACTAATCCTCAGGACAAAGAACTGTGAAAAGCCGGGCAATCGTCCGGCTTTTTGCTATTTGACGGTGTGAACGCCGGGCAGCTTGATATTCGCCACTTGCTCGGCAATCGGTTCAACGGCGAGGGGATGCGTCGCTGCCGCTAACTGGCTCGGTTCTTCGATCGCTTCCCAGCGGCCGCCCCGATAAATCTCAAGCCCCGAAAAATTCGCCTTGTAGCCCATCTTCGTTGAGCCGGGCACCCAATACCCCAGATAGACATAGGGCAATCCGATTTCCTGCGCGATGCGGACATGATCGAGAATGACATAGGTGCCCAGACTGTTCGCCGCCAAATCGGGGTCAAAGAACGAATAGACCATGCTAACCCCGTCATCGAGAACATCGGTCAGACACACGGCTGCAAGATCTCGGCTTTCATGCGAGGAATATTCGATGACCCGTGTCTTGATCGGGGTCTCTTCGATCATATTGGCAAATTCGAACACATCCATATCGGCCATTCCACCGTTGGCATGGCGCGAGGCAAGATAGCGTTGAAACAGATCGTATTGATCCTCGGTCGCCCAAGGCGAGTTTGTGCGCCTGTCCAGCACCGCGTTTTTGCGCATTACCCGCTTTTGGCTTTTCGACGCAGCAAACCGTCGCACATCGATGCGTGCGGACATGCAGGCGCTGCAATCTGCGCAAGATGGGCGGTAAAGCACATTTTGGGATCGGCGGAAGCCCTGTTTGGACAGTGAACTGTTCAACTCATTTGCCAAGTCACCCTGAAGGGCGGTGAAAAGTTTGCGCTCTTTTCGTCCTTCAAGATAGGGGCAATCCTGCGGAGCAGTCACATAGAACTGCGGTGCCAGTTGAAGTGTGTGTCTCATCTATCCGTTCACTCGTTCAAGGAACGATAACAAGAGAATTTACACCCGCCAACCCGTATCGCGCCTGTTAGTGACGTGCAGGTTTGTTTATGACGACGCTGCCCATGACAATGTCGGTCAGCCCTTGCTTGCGCGCCGTGGTCAACATCAGCACAATCGACACCACCTGAATAAGCGGCATACTCATCGAGATTGAGTATCCAAGAGTGTGCAATGCGGCCTCGCCAAGGCCAAACTTTTCCCCGTGCTGGTTGCGAAACTGAATGGCCAAAAGCCGCATACCGAGGGTCGCAGAGCCACTTGTCAGAGTTATCACTCGGTAGGCAAAGCCAAACACCAATACGAGAAGCGGGAAAAAGAAGATGCCAATAAACGCTGTAAAGGGAATGACAGCGGCGCTGAGCAATATGATGATAATCATGTCCACGAACCAAGCGAACAGACGTTTCATCGGCGTGTCAGCATAGAAATCCTCTTGCAGGATAGGGTCGGGCAGGGCGGTCTGTATCATGATTCCGATTTCTTGAAATTGAAGGGGGGTGCCGGTCAGGTTCTGACCGGCGGTACTGAGTTAGACGTCGGGTGCCGTCTCTGCGTGCTTGGCTGCGTTGACCCGATCCTTCATGAATTGGTCAAACTCAGACGAGTCACGCGCTTCGCGCAGGCGCGCAAGAAAGGCGTCAAAGTCGCGGCTTTCCTGTTCAAGCCGTGCAAGCATGTCTTCTCGGTAGGCGTCAAAGCTCGCGTTGCCCGACGTTGTCTTGGTCGCGATGTTCGGCACGACCGAGGCCACCTTTTGGGCGCGCGCTTTTTTGCTAAACCCTTTGCCACCGAAAGTTCGGTTTCCGGCCCAAGTGCTTGTGATGATGGCAGCGACAACCAAACCGGCGATCCAGTGGGCGTCAAAGGCAAGGGCAACACCGACGATGCTAAAAACTCCGAACCCGATGATGCTTAGGATTTGCACTGGCAGCGGTGGGTTGTGGTCATGCGACGTGCTGTCCATCTGCTGATGGCGATCGCCCGCGAATGCCTGAAAGTCACCTTGCGTGGACATGGTCATAGTAATCTCCTGTTGAAAATGGGGGTCGGCTGATGGGCCGGCCCCGAGATCGTGATCTGCGTTTAGGCAGACGCGGTGTCATCCTTAGGTGTCTCAGGCGCGTCTGAGGCTGCCGATTTTGCCCGTTCGTCCATGAACTGGTCAAACTCGTTTTTGTCCTTTGCAGCACGAAGGCGCTCAAGGAAGTTTTCAAAGCTGTCCTGCTCTTCTTGCAGGCGACGCAGCGTATCCGACTTGTAGGCGTCAAAGGCCGTGTTGCCCGATGAGCGGAAGGATGAATGGAAGGTACGGCTACGTTTCGTGCAGTTCTTTGAGAACATATCTTTGCTCCAGATCATGTAAATCATCAGGGCCAGACCAACTGGCCAGAAAAAGATGAAGCCAAGTACCGCTGCTGCGATCCATGCTCCTTTACCTTTGCGGTCAAGCCATGTTTCGGCGCGCGCGGGCCAGTGTTTACCTTTGCTGTCGAACCATGCCTCGTCCCGTTTTCCCCAAGCCTCGTTCGAGGTTGATTGGGATGAATTGGCATAACTTGTCATTATAAACTCCGTTTTTGGCGTGATGTGAATTGCCTTCACATTACCAAGATTGGCGTTTGGCCCTGATATTGCAAGGGGTGATGTAAAAGAAATTTACATTATTTTTGGACAGTGAAACTGGCGACGTCCGACCCCGCCAGTTTCTGCAAGTCAGCAGGCGTCGCGCTGAACACATGATGCGGTGTTCCAGCCGCCGCCCAAACCATCGGAAAATTCAACAGATTAACATCAATCCAAGACCGGATGGGGGATAGGTGACCAATAGGGGAAACGCCTCCGATCGCGAAACCGGTTTGGGCGCGCACAAGGGCCGCATCGGCCTTTCCCAACGGCTCGCCCGCAAGGCCCGAGGCCGCTTCGACATCAACCTGTTGCCCGCCAGCGGTTAAAAACAATAGGGCCTCGCCCGTGGTTTCGCCCTTGAAGATGATCGACTTGGCGATCTGATCGACTGCGACCCCAAGCTGATCTGCCGCCATTTGGGCTGTGCGCGCTTCGCCGGTTTCTCGAACCTCGGTTTCGATCTTACTGTCTTCAAGCGCTCGTTTGACGCGTTTCAGGCTTTTACTCATCGATTTGACCGAACCTCTTTGTCGCAGGCATTCCAGTTTGGGCTTCTTGACCACCGCGCCCCAAGCGATCAAAGTTTTGGCATGAACTTTGAAGCCAGAATGACCCGCGCTCCGCGACCTTTCAACTCTGAAAAAGCCGTAGATATTCGACAGTTGTATTCCGACTGTTCACCCGCAATTCAAGAGCTTGTTGCAGGAACCGGAGGGTGCAGCCCCTATCTGGCCAGCCTTTTGGCGCATGAGACGGATTGGATCAAGGCGGCGCTGGACGACCCCGAAGCCGCAATTCGGCAGCTTCTCACGGCTCTCAATAGTGTCGAGGCCGCCGCCCTGGCGACCGAACTTAGGCGGGCGAAGCGTCGGGTCGCTTGTTTGACCGCGCTTGCGGATTTGGCAGGCGTTTGGCCGCTTGAGACGGTTACGCAAACACTGACAGATTTTGCAGATTTGTCGGTTCATCTTGCGTTGAAATCCGCCGTAGGTGCCGAAATTCGCAGGGGGAAATTGCCCGGTGCGGTGCCTCAGGATGCTGAAACGGCCGGTGGATTGGTCGCTTTGGCCATGGGCAAGATGGGCGCGGGCGAGTTGAATTACAGCTCTGACATCGACCTGATTTGCCTTTTTGACGAAACGCGATTTGAGCCGGATGTATTTCTTGAGGCCCGCGCATCCCTCATCCGCGCGACGCGAAATATGAGCGCGATGCTCAACGACATTACGTCGGAAGGTTATGTGTTTCGCACCGATCTTCGCCTGCGACCAGACCCGTCGGTGACGCCCGTTTGCCTCGGGATGGAGGCCGCCGAGCGGTATTACGACAGCCTCGGGCGCACATGGGAACGCGCGGCCTATATCAAGGCGCGGGCCTGTGCGGGGGATGTTCAGGCAGGTGAGGCATTTTTGCAGACGCTCAGGCCGTTCATCTGGCGCAAGCATCTGGACTTTGCAGCGATCGAGGATGCCCACGCGATGCGTTTGCGCATCCGCGAACACAAAGGGCTAGGTGGCCCGATCACGCTACCCAAACACCACATGAAACTCGGCCGAGGCGGTATTCGCGAGATCGAGTTTTTCACCCAAACACGTCAGTTGATCGCTGGGGGGCGTGACGCGTCTCTGCGGGTTCGAGGTACGGTCGAAGGTTTGGCCGCTCTTGCCAGTCGCGGATGGATCGAAGAAAGCGTCAGCACCACACTTGCCGACCACTATCGCTATCATCGCGAAGTCGAGCACCGTGTTCAGATGATAAACGACGCCCAAACCCACCTATTGCCTGGGTCGGACGAGGGCTTTGAGCGTTTGGCCTGTTTCATGGATGTCGATCTTGCAGACTTTAAACGCGAAATTTCGGATCGGTTGGAAGAGGTGCACAGCCTGACCGAATATTTTTTCGCCCCTGACGCAGCGGGGCCGATCCAGTCTCATGATTTCGACGAGTCGATCCTGTCCAGATGGCCGACCTATCCGTCGCTTCGGACCGAACGCGCGTCCGGCATATTTTCGCGATTGAAACCGGTGATCCTCGAGAGGTTAAATCAATCGGCAAAGCCCAATGAGGCGTTGCTTGCGTTTGATGGGTTTCTTGCTGGCTTGCCCGCAGGCGTACAGTTGTTTTCGCTTTTTGAGGCAAACCCCCAACTGATTGACCTGCTGCTGGACGTGGCGGGCACGTCGCCCGATCTTGCGCATCATCTGTCAAAGAACGCGTCGGTTTTTGATGCCGTGTTGGGGGGCGATTTCTTTTCGGACTGGCCGGGTGAAGACGATCTCGCCGCGGCCTTGGGCAAGGCTCTGGGCGCGCAACCCGACTATGAGCGCAAGCTGGACACCGCACGGCACTGGCAAAAAGAGTGGCACTTCAGAGTTGGTGTTCACCACCTGCGCGGCTTGATAAATGCCGAGGCCGCAAGCGCCCAATACGCAGATATCGCCTCGGCGGTTCTGCGTGGGTTATGGCCCGTGGTTGGGGCGCATTTCTCGGTGAAATATGGTCCTCCCCCCGGTGTCGGGGCCATGATTTTGGGCATGGGGTCGCTGGGGGCGCAGCGGTTGAACGCGCGGTCTGACCTAGACCTGATCGTTATTTATGATGCGGATGGGGTGGAAGCATCCAGCGGTCCCAAGCAATTGGCAACACGAACCTATTTCGCGAGACTGACGCAGGCCATGGTCACAGCGCTTTCCGCGCCGATGGCCGAAGGCAAGCTCTATGAGGTTGACATGCGGTTGCGTCCGTCGGGCAATCAGGGGCCGGTTGCAACAAGCATTGCCAGCTTCAA
>JBELFK010000014.1:0-34630 GCA_042092935.1 Paracoccaceae bacterium
CAAAGTAGTTACAAACTATTTTATTATCGTTTATTATCAATGACTTATAGTGTCAAAACTATTGAGTGGGAATAAAATGACTGAGCCGCAAATCAAATTGAACGGCTATCTCGACGTTCCTGCGGATCGTTGGGACTCGATTCTTGCGGCGCTGAATATTCACATCGACCTGACCCGCGCGGAAGACGGTTGCATCGATTTTGACGTCACCCCAAGTCAAGACACCGCGCATCGGCTTTTGGTCAGCGAACACTTTATCGACCAAGCCTCGTTCGACGCACACCAATCGCGCACGCAAACATCAGACTGGGCACGGGCGTCAGCAGGCATCGCGCGTCACTACGAAATTACAGTGGTCGCCGCATGAGTCCGGCGATCCGCGCTTCATTCTGGATGAGCGGCGCAATCGTCTCTTTCACGTTAATGGCGGTTGCGGGTCGTGCGGTCAGCCTTGATCTCGATACGTTTGAGATCATGATGTATCGCAGCATCATCGGATTTGTGTTTGTTTCATGCGTTGTCATCGCATTTGGTCAAAGGTCTCAGGTCCGCGCCCATCGCCTTGGTACACATTTGTTGCGCAATATCAGCCACTTCGCCGGTCAAAACCTTTGGTTTTTTGCGATCACGGCAGCGCCGCTTGCGCAGGTATTTGCGCTAGAGTTCACCTCGCCAATCTGGGCGATCTTCCTGGCGGCGATCATCCTCGGGGAACGCCTGACGCTCGTAAAGCTCTCGGCGGCGCTCTTTGGCTTTATCGGCGTGTTGATAATTTCCCGACCATTTGGCGGGTCTGTGGACATTGGCCTTTTGACAGCGGGTCTATCCGCCATCGGATTTGCGGGATCGGCGGTCTTTACCCGCCTGCTTACGCGGACCGAGACGATTGCATCGATCCTGTTTTTCCTCACCTTGATGCAATTCTTACTCGGACTGTTCTTTGCAGGCATCGACTTGGATATCGCGCTACCGAGCAGTGCAAACATGCCGTGGTTACTCGTGATCGCGCTTTGCGGGTTGCTGGCGCACTATTGCCTGTCCACGGCGCTGTCCCTCGCACCGGCGGCGATTGTTATGCCGATTGATTTCATCCGGCTTCCCGTCATTGCGATTGTCGGCATTCTTTTTTACGCCGAGGCCTTGGACTGGTATGTGTTGCTGGGGGCGGTGGTCATTTTCGGGGCCAATTACTTTAACATCTGGCACTCTACCAAGCGACCGAGCTAGAAAAACTTTCTGGCACTTTTCGCCTTAGCGCCTTACCTAGTTCTCATGATCTATCCGAGTGCAAAATCCTGGCGCGAAGCGCCGTCAAAACGCGTTGTCCTGTTTGGCATGTCCGGGCTTGGGAAAACACATGTGTCCAATATCCTACGCGCAAGCGGCGATTGGTTTCACTATTCGGTCGATTACCGGATCGGCACGAAATACATGGGCGAGCACATCTCGGACAGCTTCAAGCGCGAGGCCATGACCCTGCCCTATCTGCGTGAGTTGCTGATGTCTGATTCGATCTACATCGCCTCAAACATTACATTTGAAAACCTTGCGCCGCTGTCTCACTACCTTGGAAAACCGGGCGATCCTGAAAAAGGCGGCCTGCCGATCGAGGAATACATGCGCCGCCAAGAGCTTCATCGCCAAGCCGAAATCGCGGCGATGCAGGATACGTCGCATTTTGTTGAACGGGCCAAGGACATCTACGGCTATGACAACTTCATATGCGACACCAGCGGTTCGATCTGCGAGGTCGTCGACCCGTGGAACCCGGATGATCCCGTCTTGAAAAGCCTGACAGAAACCGCACTTCTGGTCTGGATTGAGGGCTCCGAGGCACATGCCGATGAGCTTGCACGCCGTTTTGATGCGGCACCAAAACCGATGTGTTATCAACGCGACTTCCTTGCTGAACGGTGGGCAGAGTATTTGAACGAAACCAACGTCGAACCGGGCGAGGTTGACCCCGACGCATTCGTGCGCTGGACGTACCGCAAGGCGCTGTCGAACCGGCAACCGCGTTATGCGGCCATGTCAAAATGGGGGGTCTCGGTAACGGCCGACGAAATGTCTCGGGTAAAATCGTCCGATGATTTCAACAGCTTGATCGCTGCAGCCCTTGAGAGACGGTAGATCAATCGTTATCTCAAGTTTTCAATGCCTTAGGATTAGTACCGATGCCCATCAAAATCCCATCCAACCTGCCCGCCTATGACGTGTTAACGCACGAAGGCGTCATGGTGATGTCGGACGATCAGGCATCGCGTCAGGACATTCGCCCGTTGCGCATTGGTTTACTGAACCTGATGCCCAAGAAAATTCAAACCGAGAACCAATTTGCACGCCTCATCGGCGCCACACCCTTGCAGATTGAGCTATCGTTGATCCGCATGAGCGAACACCAAACCCGCAACACCGCCGCCGATCATATGAAGGAATTCTATCGACCCTTTGCAGATGTCGAGGCCAGCGGCGAAAAATTTGACGGGCTGGTGATAACAGGCGCACCGATCGAACATCTTCCGTTTGAGGACGTGACTTATTGGGACGAACTGACCCGTCTGTTTGACTGGACGCAAACGCATGTTCATTCAACCTTTGGGGTTTGTTGGGGTGGAATGGCGATGATTAACCATTTCCATGGCGTCGAAAAACACATGCTGCCTCACAAGGCGTTTGGATGCTTTCGCCACCAGAATATAGCCCCTTCCTCGCAATATTTGCGCGGTTTCTCGGACGATTGCGTGATCCCAGTCAGCCGTTGGACCGAAATGCGTCAGGACGAAATTGACGCGCGTCCGGCGCTCTCGACGCTCTTGTATTCTGACGACGCGGGGCCATGTCTTGTAGAGGATCAATCGCATCGGGCCCTCTATATATTCAATCATTTTGAATATGATAGCGACACCCTGAAGCAAGAGTATGATCGCGACGTTGCCGAGGGGACTCCTATCAATATTCCGATGAATTATTACCCCGATGACGACCCCGCACAGTCGCCTCAGAACCGATGGCGCAGTCACGCGCATTTGCTTTACGGCAATTGGATTAATCAGATTTATCAATCAACGCCTTTCGATATGAACGAAATCGGGCAATGATGTCTTATGGCTGAAAAAAAGCGCGGATATCACCACGGGAACTTGCGACAAGCACTGGTCGAGGCCGCTTTGCAGTTAATCGAGTCAAAAGGCCCGACCGGTTTTGTCTTGTCCGAGGCTGCAAAATTGGCCGGCGTGACACCGGCGGCTGTTTACCGTCACTTTTCGGGCCGCGAAGACCTGATCGCCGAATGCTCGCGTCAAGGCTACGAGATTTTCGCCGACGTCATGCAGTTTGCTTATGACAGCGGCCAACCCTCGGCCCTTGCCGCGTTTGAGGCCACGGGCCGCGCCTATCTGGCTTTTGCCCGAAAATATCCGGGCCATTATATTGCGATGTTCGAAAGTGGCGTCTCGATCAACCACACGCCTGAGCTGGCCGCCGCAGCGATCCGTGCGCGCGACGTTCTTGAAAAGGCCGCCGATGAGTTAAGCCAGCACATTCCACCGGACAAACGCCCGCCCGCTTCGATGTTTTCTGCGCATATCTGGTCGATGAGTCACGGTGTGGTCGAGTTGTTTGCCCGCAACTCTCCGGGTTCACAAAGTCCCTTTGCGCCTGAAGACCTGCTTGAAAGCGGAATCGGTGTGTATTTGCGTGGGCTAGGCCTGATCCGGCCAGACGATTGACGTGATGCGTGATCTATTTGACGAAAGCACCGGCAACCGCGCGTTCATCGATTTGCTTCGTACCGTTGGCATTCTTCAGGTCGTCTTATTCCACGTCATACACGGCATCGTTCGATTTGCCCCAAGCGACAGTATTCCGCACATAATAGATCGTTTGCCTGGGTGGATGAACGTCGCGTGGCAAGCCTATGGCGTTGATGTGATTTTCGTCGTTTCGGCCTTTCTTTTGACTTGGTCTCTGCTGCTTGAACATCAGGAAACAAATGGCATTTCGGTGCGTCGCTACTACGTCCGGCGGCTCAGTCGCATTTTGCCGCTTTACTATATCGCGCTCGTTGCCTTTGCGCTTGGGCAAGGTAATGACCTTTGGCAGATTGTGACCTCGGCGCTTTTCGTTGGTTATATCGTCAGCGATTACAACGTGATCCCTGTCGGCTGGTCGATGGAGGTTATGATCCTCTATTACCTCGCGTTGCCATGGATCGTGATCTTGCTGACCAAGATCGGGCGACCGATGCTGTGGCTGTCCTTGGCGCTTGTCGCAACTGCGCTTTGGCGTCTGATTTACATGATTGGGCAACCCGAAGACCCAACCCTCTTGTTTCTGACGATGGTCGAAACAAAGACCGCCAGTCCCGCAGGGTTTGAGCTATATTTCCGCCCTTGGTTCCGCCTGCCGGCGTTTTTGATGGGGTCGCTGATGGCGTATCTGCTGATCGGGGACCACATCCGCGCCACGGTGAAAACACCGGTTATTACCGTCGGGCTTATGCTTCTCATTCTGTGGTTGCCTGTGCAGGACCAAAACTCATGGGCCTATCAGGTGCTTTCATCGACAGCGTGGGCCGCCTATTGGGCCTTAGCCCCTGTCATCTTCGCATGGGCCTTTGCGTTCTTTGTCCTTTGGGGGCTTTTGCGCGGCCGAGATAATCCCTGGCGCATTGCCAAACCGTTACGGGTTTTTTCAACCAACATTTTTGCGGTCTACCTGTTCCACATGCCATTTTTGGCCGTCGCGGCAATTGGCGTCTTTATGACAACCGATCTAAACGTACTTGCGAACGCCACGGTTTATCATGTGCTCGGCGTATTTGTCGTTACCGCAGGTCTGACCTATCTTTTTGCGTGGCCCGTGACACGGTTCATCGAACAGCCGCTGCAAAACTGGGTCCGCCGACGCCTGAAATGAAAAAGGGCCGCCCAAACGGGCAGCCCTTCAAAAACTTGCAGCTGAAACGAATTAACGCTTCGAGAACTGGAACGAACGACGCGCTTTGCGCTTACCGAACTTCTTACGTTCAACAACGCGGCTGTCGCGTGTCAGGAAGCCAGCGGCTTTCAAGGCACCACGCAGCGAGGGATCATAAAGCTGAAGCGCTTTTGAAATCCCGTGCTTAACCGCACCAGCCTGACCAGAAAGACCACCGCCTTTGACCGTCGCCATGACGTCAAACTGATCTTCAACGCCTGCAACCGTGAACGGCTGACGCAGGATCATCTGAAGAACGGGACGTGCGAAATAGACGTTCATTTCACGACCGTTGACGTTGACTTTGCCTGAACCCGGCTTGATCCATACGCGCGCAACAGCGTCTTTACGCTTGCCGGTTGCATAGGCACGGCCCAGTTCGTCACGAACAGGCTCACGCGGGGTTTCTTCGATAACTACAGCTTCGTCGGTTGCGACGGTGCCAAGTTCTTCCAGAGAATTGATTTGATCTGCCATTGATTAGCTCCGCGTGTTCTTGGAGTTCATGGATTTCACATCCAAAACTTCAGGCGATTGTGCCTCATGTGGATGCTCGGAACCTGCGTAAACGCGAAGGTTCGTCATGATTTGGCGCGACAAACGGTTGCCAGGAAGCATGCGCTTCACCGCTGCGGTCACAACACGCTCGGGGAACTTACCCTCGAGGATTTGCTCGGCAGTGCGGTGCTTGATGCCGCCCGGGTGGCCAGTGTGCCAGTAGTATTTCTTGTCTGTGCGCTTTTTGCCAGTCATCTGGACTTTATCAGCATTGATGATGATGACGTTGTCACCAGTATCCATGTGAGGCGTAAAGCTCGGCTTATGTTTGCCGCGCAGACGCATGGCAACAATCGAAGCGAGACGGCCCAGCACCACGCCTTCGGCGTCGATGATGATCCATTTCTTGTCGATGTCTGCCGGAGTAGCAGAAAAGGTTTTCATTTCGGGAAACCCCTGAGTTAGAGTTTAGCAATAGCAGGTCACCCTGCAACGATGCGATTGCGGCGTTATATAGGGTCACGTTGCACAGTCAAGCGCCACAAATGCATTATTAAACAACAAAAACAATAGGTTACAAATTGGGTATTATTTTACCCCAAAAATTTCCCGCTTTTTAGCGCATGTCGCTTACAGACAATCAGGAATCCGGCAAATGTCGATCCTGATTGGCAGAGGAGTCGCCATGCACAAGCCCCCGAACATCCTGTTTTTCCAAGTCGACCAACTGATGGCCCATGCGCTTAAGTGTTATGGAAACAGGTTTTGCATTTCCCCCAATATCGACAAACTTGCCGAAAACGGCGTTGTTTTTGAGCAAGCGTATTGCAATTTCCCACTCTGCGCGCCGTCGCGGGCCTCGATGGCGACGGGGCAGCTTTGTTCGGCCATCGGAGTCTATGACAATGCCGCCGAGTTGCCCGCACAGGTTCCGACTTACGCGCATTACCTTCGCGACGTGGGCTATCAAACCATCCTTTCCGGCAAGATGCACTTTATCGGGCCGGATCAGTTTCACGGGTTTGAAAAGCGCCTGACCCCCGATCTTTACCCCGCTGATTTCGCTTGGGTGCCAAATTGGGAAAGCGAAGGCGAGCGAGACACGAACGACGCGCGTGGCGTGACGATCTCGGGCGTCGCTGCGCGCACCGTTCAGATGGATTTCGACGAGAACGTGACCCACGCTGCCAAGCAAGAACTTTATGCGCTGGCCCAAAGCGACGATAACCGTCCGTTTTTCATGCAGGTTTCATGGACACACCCGCACGAGCCGTTTCTTTGCCAGCAAGAGTTTTGGGATCGCTACGAAGGCGTAGATATTCCCCCGCCCAAAGTGGGCCCGCTATCAGGCGACCGCCACGACGCCCATGCCGTGCGCACGCTGTCAGATTTTGGCATGTTGGATCACGACTTCTCAGAGGACGAAATCGCCCGCGCGCGGCGCGCTTACTACGGGTCGATAAGCTACATCGATGGAATGGTTGGCGAATTGCTTGATGTGCTTGAGAAATGCGGAATGGCTGAAAATACGGCCATCGTCTTTACCTCGGACCACGGCGAGATGCTCGGCGAGCGCGGCATTTGGTTCAAAAAACATTTCTACGAGGACTCCCTCAAAATTCCGCTGATCCTGAACGCCCCTTGGTGTCCTTCGGGCCGCGTGGCTGAGCTTGCATCCCTCGTCGACCTTTTGCCGACGTTCTGTGGGTTGGCGCAAGGGTCGCCATGGAAGGGTGGTGTTGAGGCACTCGAAGGGACGGATTTGACCCAATACATCGGGTCCGCCTCAGGACCGTCACAGCGCACAATCTATGCCGAGTATCTGGCCGAGGCGACCCCTGCCCCGATTTTCATGCTACGTCGGGATCGCTACAAGTTCGTGTGGTCCGAGATCGATCTGCCGTTGCTGTTCGACGTGCATGCGGACCCCAACGAGTTGACCAATCTGGCACAGGACGAGGCCCATAAAGCGGTCGTTGAGGCGTTTGTGGCCGATGTTCATGCAAAATGGGACGTGCAAGCCCTGCGGGATGACATCTTGGCCAGTCAGAAAAGGCGTCTCTTGGTTAAGGGCGCAATGGAGCAAGGGGCTGGCGTTCGGTGGAACCATAATGAAACGCCGCAAGATAATGTGCCATGGTATCGGGGTGAAGGCAGCTATAATGATTGGGCCTTTGCGCATCTGCCGGTGAAGGTAGATCCAGATTTGTAGCGAGTTTTCGGTATACAATTGCGCACAATTACAGACAAAAATAGAACATCTATGCAATTGGGCCACGGGTGCGACACGAAACGATAAGTTTCTAAAATCACACCAAAAATACACCGTTTATCCCTGTTGACGCACGTAAATATTACTCGTAGTTTGCGGCCAATGAATAAGTCGGCCCAGTCCGACGGGGAGAAGAATTTAGAAAAGGCCGCGCCACCGCGGCCTTTTCTTTGTCTTAAGCGCTGGATTTGTGCATTTTTTTGCCCATGAGCTTTGCGTGTCCTGACAAATTGGATCACGCATGGTATTTGCAGTTAAAACATACAAACCAACAGGCAGAACATGTTCAAAAATTTACTAGTTGTTTCGACCTTCGTTTTGACGTTGATCGCAGGAAGCGCCTTCGCACAGGATGAGCAACCGAGCGACGATCCAGAAATTACATATGAAGATCTGGCCGACGGTGCTCTGTATTTTGGCGATAGCTTTACGGATTGGCGTTTGCGCTGTCAAAAAAGTGTGTCGGCCGAAGATTTGTGCCAGGTTCACCAGCTTCTGGCCGGTCCTAACGGCGGAACGATTGCGCAGATCGCGTTTTTTAACCTTACCAACGCCCAGTCAACGGCTGTTGCTGGTGCCAATGTAACCGTACCGCTTGAGACAGCATTGCCCGAAGGGGTCAAGTTCAAGATCGATGACAAACCAGCCAAAGCCTATCCGTTTAGCTATTGTGACTCGATTGGGTGTCATGCCCGTCTTGGATTTACCGCGGTCGAGTTGAAATGGCTGCAAGATGGCGCGGTCGCTAAAATGGCCACTGTGCCGTACCGTGGCAACCGCGAGCCAATTGTCATTGATATATCGCTGGCCGGTTTCACCGCAGGCTACAAAGCGATGGTTGACAACAATCTGGCGAACTAAACCCGTTTAAGCGCCAAAACTGCATTCAATCCCCCAAAGGCAAAGGCGTTGCTTAGGGCAACGTCAACCTTGGCGTCGCGGGCGACATTTGGCACGACGTCCAGCGCGCAGTCCGGGTCGGGTTCCTCGTAACCTATTGTGGGCGCAATAACACCATCGCGCAGCGCCATAATACAGGCCAGCAGTTCGACCGCGCCGGTCGCACCGATCAGGTGGCCGTGCATCGACTTGGTCGAGGACAGCATCAGTTTGTCCGCGTGTGCACCAAACGCATCCGCAACGGCAGCGCATTCGGTGCGATCATTGGCAGCCGTGCCGGTGCCGTGAGCATTTACATAACCAACCTCGTCACCACTGAGGCCCGCATCTTTGAGCGCCCCCTTGATGGCCCGCGCAGCACCCTGTTTGCTTGGCATCACGATGTCGGATGCATCCGAGGTCATGGCAAATCCGACCACCTCGGCCAAAATATCGGCGCCGCGTGCATGCGCGTGTTCGTATTCTTCAAACACAAACAATCCGGCCCCTTCCCCCTGTACCATGCCATTTCTGTTGGCACTAAACGGGCGGCAAGCATCGCGCGACATGACGCGCAAGCCCTCCCACGCTTTCACGCCGCCAAAACATAGCATCGATTCTGACCCGCCCGTCAGCATCACCGGAGACATGCCCGACCGAACCATTTGAAACGCCTGCGCCATAGCGTGATTGGAAGAAGCACAGGCCGTAGATACAGTGAACGACGGCCCTTTGAGGTTGTAGGCCATACTCACGTGGCTTGCCGCCGCGTTGTTCATCAGCTTTGGCACCACAAACGGGTGCACGCGATTTTTTCCGTCTTCGTAGACCGAGCGATAATTGTCGTCCCAAGTTGAAACGCCGCCCCCCGCTGTGCCAAGAACAACGCCTGCCTTGGCCGCCAGTTCACCCGCAAAGGTCAACCCGGATTGTTCAATCGCTTCCTTTGCTGCAAGCAAGGTGAATTGCGTGAACCGATCATAAAGTGAGATTTGCTGGCGGTTAAAATGGTTTTCGGCGTCGTAATCTTTGACCTGCCCGCCAATGCGGATCGACAAACGCTCGACATCGCGAAACTCAAGGTCGCCAATACCACAACGCCCTTCGCGCATCGCCTCCATCGTCTGCGAAACCGACTTTCCGAGCGCATTAATCGTTCCTGCACCGGTTATGACAACGCGTTTCACGATTGCGCCTTCACCAGACCTTCGACGGCTGCGACGATCGATGCCACGGACGAAATATCAAACTCGCTCTCGGTCGGATCATTGGCGTTGAAGGGGACTTGAATGTCGAAGGCCTCTTCAATCGCGAAGATGCTTTCAACCAACCCGAGGCTATCAATCCCGAGGTCTTCCAATGTGTTGTCCATTGAGACATCCGCCACCTCAAGAACAGCTTGTTCGGCGATGATTTCGACAATCCGGTCTTTCACATTCATCGATCTGTCTCTCCAAGGAAGTTGAGTGGTGATTTACTTGTTCTTTCCACCGTTGAAAACAGATTTTTTAAGCGCATCGAAGTCGCGCATCAACCGTGGCAATCGGCGCAAGGCTTTATACATCTCGACATGTGTATCCATTTTTACAGCCGGATACCCAAGCACGGCCCGGCCGGCTGGTACGTTTGAAAGGATCTTGGTACCGCCACCGGCGATCACGCCGTCGCCCACGGTGACATTGTCGGCAACCCCTGTCTGGCCCCCGAGCACAACGTAGTTGCCGATGATCGTTGATCCGGCGACTCCGGCTTGCGCACAGAGCAAGCAGTGATCGCCAATCGTCACGTTGTGACCAATTTGAACAAGGCTATCCGTCTTTACTCCGTCGCCAAGCCGTGTCGGTTTGACGGTTCCGCGATCCACGCAGGTTCCCGAGCCAAGCTCGACATCGTCGCCAATCACAACGCCCGCAAGCGAATGAATGCGCGCCCAAGCCTGGCCCGAGGCCGTCACGTCGCCTCCGAGGCTGTCGCGCGCTTCCTCGACGGCAGAAACCTCGGGCGTGACAAAGGAAAACCCGTCGCCGCCAACCGAGACATTTTGCTGGCTGATGAACCGGTCGCCCACAATCACGTCTGCGCCGATTTTCGAGCCTTCGCGGACCAGCGAGTCTGCGCCGATTTTGCTGTTTGTGCCGATATAGACCTGAGGTCCGATAACCGTGTTTGCGCCAATGGAAACGCCCGCCCCAATGATCGAAAAGGCACCAACGCTAACGTTTTCACCCAGTTGGGCCGTCGCATCGATGACCGCTGTGGGATGGATGCCTGCCGGATACCGCTGCCCCCTATCCATTAACCCTGAAAGGCCGGACAGCGCATACCGAGGGCGGTTTGGCAAAAGGGCGGCCTCTAACCCAAGCGCCTGCCAATCGGCGTCTTGCCACAGCATCGCGACGCGGGCCGATCCCTTGGAGATATCGCCGGCATATTTCGGGTCCATCGCCAATGCAATTGCGCGATTGCCTGCCAAGGCAGGTTCGGACAGGCTGTCGACCACGATAGATGTATCCCCGACAGCGGTCACACCTATGGATTTGGCAAGCTCGTCAACTGTGTAGCCCATCGGGGGATCCTTATGCCGTTGTTGGCAAAGGTTTAGCTATCTTACCCCGTCAGTTCCACCCCCGCCTGCTCCAAGGCGTTCCAAATTTTGGCATCCCGCCCATAAACATCGCGACGATACTGCATTCCACCATCCGGGCTGCCGACGGCCGTTCTGTATATCAAATGCACAGGCAGGTGCTTTTTCAGCGGCAGGACGGTCTCAACTCCGGTTGCGAGCGTGTCCAAAAATTCTTTCTCAGGATTGTCCGATTGCACCGAAAGCAGAGCAAATGCGAAATCAAACGGATCCTGTAGCCTGACACAGCCATAGCTGAAGGCACGGGTTTCTTCCCCGAACAGCGCCTTGGTCGGCGTGTCATGCAGGTAGATGTTATAGCGGTTGGGGAACATGAATTTCACCAACCCCAAAGCATTCGTATCTGACGGCGGCTGTTTCATATCAAACGGGAAATTTTCCCGCGTAATCTGAGAAAAATCGACCTTTGTGGGGTCAACGGCAGCACCGGTTTTGTCAAAGAAGTTCAGGTAGTCGAGCGATGACGAATCCTGCTTCAATTGCGGCAAATACAGCCGCGTCGCAATCGACCGAGGGATATTCCAGGTCGGGTTCACAACCATATGTTCGATTTCGTCGGAAAACTCAGGGCTTTGACGGTCAGGTTCCGCATCCCCGACGATTGATTTCGTTTGGAACGTGATTTCTCCGTCCTCAAAGATTTTTGTCGAGTAGTCGGCCAAGTTTACAAGAACATGCCGCTGGCCAAGGTCCATATTGATCCAGCGTTCGCGCTCCATCGCAACCATCACCGCCTTTAGCCGGTCTTCCGCCGACCAGTTGAGCATCTGTGTGGTCGATGCCCCGACGATACCGTCCGCTTGCAGCCCGTGATCCTCTTGAAAGGTGACAATCGCACTTTCAACCTTGTCGTCAAACAAGGTGCCAAAACTGCGGTTCAGGTAACCAAGCACAATCAAACGATTGCGAATAAAGGTTACGCGGTCATCGCGATCGCCTTCACGCAGCAGCCCTCCACCCGGGACATCCTGCCCCCAGTCGCCACCCGCCAAAATTTTGCGAAGACGAAACTTCTCTGCGGCAAGACGATTATATTCGGCGCTGGATGGCGCGATCGAACGGAAATAGGCGGCGGCGGAATTGCTGTCCGCAAGTGCCGTCAGGTAGCTGATACGCTCGCGATAGGGAACCTTGCGCACGATGCCCCGATCAACCTCTTTCGGGATCAGGACGCCGGTCTGAAGGTCACGTGCAAAGGTCAAAAACGCTTTTGAAAGGGCGACCTCAACAACTGCAAGGTCTGCCTGCGTCCGCGCCGAACGGGTTTGAGCCTTCAGAGCGTCAATTCCATATTTCGCGCGCGGCAGCCCATGAAGATCTGCTGTCTCAAGAAAATCAAACAAGGCATTTCGGCGGACACGGCTTTCCGAGTTTTTTTCCGTCCAAAGCGGCTGGTATCCGGTTTCTTGATAAAATTTGGCCAGGTCTTTGTCATCCTGCGTCGCCTCGGCGACGGCCAACTGATAGGCGGCAGATGTGAAATCTTCAGCATAGGCACCAGAAGCGCCAAATGTCGCGAAAACCGAAATGAATGAGGTAAGGACAATGCCTCGACCGAAGCGCAAAACCATGGCGGATACCCAGTTAACCCTATATTTGTAGACCTGATTGTTTTTGAACAGATTTGCGCAGGATTTGTCCATTCACAATTCAGATAATCCCAATATCTATGTGCCAAAGATGTATCGGCGCATCATTTTGCGGTCGCATTCGAAAAATGATGCATGGATAACGTATGATTTTTCAGGCGAATTTCCGCCAAATACTGCGCTATTTTGGCATTTCTTCAACGAAACACTTTTCTGATTATGTCTCTTATGACATAAAGCGCGTGCATCTGGGGATGTTGAATTGTCATCGGTATCAATAACCGAGACTCAGAGGACGGGATAGACAGTCTATGACGACCAGCAGGGGGTTTACTCGGCGAGGCTTGCTAGGCGCATTCGCAGCAACCGCAATTACAGCCGCACCGACGTATGCAAACGCCGTAAGTTTCTTACGCGGCGCAGGCGATATTCGACGCTTATCCATCTATTCGCAAAAGACCGGTGAACGTGTTGACACGATCTATTGGATCGATGGCGAATACATCACCGACGCCTTGGCCGAAATTAACTACGTGATGCGTGACTGGCGCACGGGCCAGACGAAAAACATCGACACCCGCACCATCGACATTATGACCGCATCGCGAAACATCCTGGACACGACCGAGCCTTATATGTTGCTTTCCGGCTATCGCAGCGCGGCAACGAACGCGATGCTCCGCAGAAATTCGCGCAATGTCGCGAAAAATTCCCTGCATATCAAAGGCCAGGCCGCCGACCTTCGCCTCGGTTCACGATCAGTGAAGCAAGTGTCACAAGTGGCAGCGTCATTTCGTGCGGGCGGCGTGGGGCGTTATTATGGATCAAACTTCGTTCACATGGATTGCGGCGACGTGAGAACCTGGAACGGTTAATCGACCGCTTCTGTTTCGAAACAAATTCGTCTGGTTGAGCCAAGAATTTTGCGCAAGCGCCAAAATTCGGACAGAACGTGCTGTAAACCACCTACTTTGACTTGACGGAACGCCTGTTCACCGAAAGTATGCACAAACGGTTAATGTCGTTGGTGCAAATGTCTGATTTCAAAGCAAATACAGAAGTGGAAATGGGATCGGACCGGGCCTTTGGCTTTGTTATCGCGGCTGTTCTCATGATAATTTCGACTTGGCCGACAGTGTTTCACGACGAACCGATCCGGCTTTGGCCAGTTTTTCCAGCGGTCGCGCTGGTGACGCTGGCGCTAATCTACCCCTCGGCCTTGTCACCATTGAACCGCGCGTGGTTTTTGTTTGGCAATTTTTTGGGCAAGATCATTGCCCCCATCGTTATGGGCATCATCTTTTTCGTAACGGTCACCCCAATTGGTCTCATACGCCGAATAAAGAATCCTGATCCGCTAAATCAAAAGTTTGAGCCACAAAGTCAAACTTACTGGATCGACCGCACGCACGAGGACCCCGAAGCGTCTTCGATGCGCCGGCAATTTTAACCCAAATCACCGGTAAGGATACAAATGTCATTCATTGCAGAACTATGGGTGTTTTTAAGAACCCGCAAAAAATTCTGGCTGCTTCCGATCATCCTTGTCATGGCGATATTGGGTGGTTTGCTTGTTCTCGCCCAAGGGTCTGCCATAGCTCCGTTCATTTATACGGTGTTTTGATGCGATCAATCCTGCGCGCTGAGACCCCAGTATGACGTATATCCTCGGAATATCCTGCTTTTATCACGATAGCGCAGCCGCGCTTCTAAAAGATGGCGTCATTGTTGCGGCCGCTCAGGAGGAACGCTTTACCCGGATCAAACACGACGCCGGTTTTCCGTTTGAGGCGATTAAATATGTGCTCGACGAAGCAGGGATAGGGATCACCGACGTCGCTCATGTCGCGTTCTATGACAAACCTTTTCTGAAATTCGAGCGCCTGTTGGAAACCTACGTCGCCAACGCGCCGCGCGGGTTTCAGTCCTTTCTTTTGGCCATGCCAGTCTGGATCAAGGAAAAACTGTTTCAGAAAGACGTGATGCTGGGCCTGTTTAAAAAGCTCGATCCGGCTGCGAAAAAATACCTTCGCGACAAGTTGCTATTTGCTGAACACCATATGAGCCACGCCGCGAGTGCATTCTACCCCTCGCCTTTTGACGAGGCCGTTGTTTTGACGCTTGACGGTGTCGGGGAATGGGCGACGACAACGGTGGCCATCGGCAATGGGAAATCTCTGAGGATCGTGAAAGAACTTCATTTCCCACACTCTCTCGGCCTGCTCTATTCCGCCGTTACCTATTACACGGGGTTTAAGGTCAATAGCGGCGAATACAAAGTCATGGGTCTTGCACCCTACGGCGTGCCACGATTCAAAGACCTGATCCTTGAGAACATTGTTGATCTTAAGGACGATGGCTCGTTTCGTTTGGATCAAAGCTATTTCAATTATGCAACCGGACTGACGATGACCAGTCCCAAGTTTGCCGAGCTCTTCGGTCAACCGGTGCGCTCGCCCGATACCGATCTGCTGGAACAGTTTCACATGGATATGGCGGCGTCTGTGCAAGCCGTTACCGAAGAAATCATTTTGCGGATGACACGGTCGCTGGCCGCAGAATACGGCATTGCGAACCTCTGCCTCGCGGGGGGCGTTGCGCTCAATTGCGTTGCAAACGGCATGATCGAACGCGATGGCGCTTTTCAAAACATTTGGATTCAACCCGCCGCCGGAGACGCGGGCGGATCGCTTGGCGCGGCATATGCGGCGTGGCATCTTGAGTTGGACAAAGAACGTACAAAGCCCGAGGCGCGCGACGCGATGCGCGGCAGCTACCTGGGGCCTGCGTTTACCGACGAAGATTCAACTCAACGCCTCGACAAACTTGGGGCAGTGTACGAGGTTTTCAGTCCCGACGACATCATTGCGAAAGCCGCGCAAAAACTTGCGAACGGGCAAGCCATCGGGTGGTTCAACGGGCGTATGGAGTTTGGTCCACGGGCCTTGGGGGGGCGCTCAATTCTGGGTGATCCTAGGTCAGAGTCGATGCAAAAGACCCTGAATTTAAAGGTTAAATTCCGCGAGAGCTTCCGCCCCTTCGCGCCCTCGGTACTACGCGAAGACGTCGCGTCTTGGTTCAACTTGGACGGGGACAGCCCCTATATGCTTCTTGTTGATCGCGTCAGCGAAACCCATTGCCGAACGATGACAGATGAAGAAAAGGAATTGTTCGGCATCGAAAAACTGAACGTGCCTCGCTCAGACATTCCGGCCGTGACGCATGTGGATTATTCCGCACGCATTCAAACCGTCCACAAGGAAACCAACCCGCGCTACCATCAATTGATAAACGCCTTCAAAGATCTCACGGGCTGCCCGATTGTGGTCAACACATCCTTCAATGTACGCGGCGAGCCGATCGTATGCACGCCGGAGGATGCGTTTAGATGCTTCATGGGAACGGATATGGACGCGCTGGTCATTGGCAATGTGATGCTGCTGAAATCTGAACAAGACCCATCGCTGCAAGAAGACTACAAAGACAAATTTGAATTGGATTAAGTATGCGCGTCGTGGGGAAAATTCATGAGTAGAGGCGCCAAAACTCTTGGGTGGACGCTTTTGGTTTTCATCCTTGTGGCCGCTTTTGAGGTTTTCTCATATCTGGCGATCAAGAATTTGTCGTTTCTCAGATACTACGCCTATTCGCAACCTGAGGTGACCGAGGACCAGTTCAACGATTATCTTGCGGACCGCCATCCCGTACTGGGTTGGCCCGACAAAACCTGGTTTGGAAGCATTCTGGATGAAGATGGCGCCCGCAAGTCGCCAGCCAATTTGACGGTCAGCAACCCGGTCCCCTGCGCCAGTGTCTATGGCGACAGCTTTGCCTTTGGTGATGAAGCGACCGACGAACAGGCATGGGCAAACGTTCTTGCCGACATCCTCGACTGTCGCGTCAATAACTTTGGCATTGGCGGCTACGGATTGGATCAGGCATTGCTTCGGTTTGAAGGCCATCTTGAACAGGGCAAGGATCTGGGAGACACCATTATTTTCACGGTGTTTCCCGACGATCTAAATCGCAACATGAACCAATGGCGCTATTTGCTTGGATCCGGCCCGTTGAGTTTCAAGCCCGCGTTTTATGTGGCCGGAGACGAGGTTCAACTCGAGCCCCAATTTAACGGCACGTTTGAAGACTGGCGCAAGATCGCCGCCGACCCAAAAAGCACACTTGTCGCTGAGCAATATGCCCCAAACTCGGATGGTTTCAGACGCCCGGTTCCCTTTAAATTCCCCTATTCAGTCGCCTTCGTAAAAATCGGTTGGGGACTGGTCGAAACACTGCGTGGCGACGCGCCCAAGGGCTACGGGTTCTTGAACAACTATCCGGGCTATTTTGACTCAGGCGCTGGCATGTCTGCGGAAAAAATTCAGGTTGCCTCCTATATTGTTGAGCGGTTTCAAAGCACATGTGATGCGGCGCAAAAAACCTGCGTTGTGATTCTGTTGCCGGACCCCGAGCTTGTCTATCAAGCCACATTGGGCGCACATGATTTTGAACCTTGGTTGCCCGATAGCATCAGTACGGCGCAGTATCTCGATGCGACTGATATGTTCTCAGGTCTCGACGACATTTGCAGCAGCCTCACAAACCCTGACGCATGCAACGGTCATTTCAACGCCAATGGTTACGAGCGCTTGGCGAGGTTTGTTGCTGAACGCGTTGCCTGGTAGCGAATTGTTTGGTTGATAGGCAACGACCGAAGTCGATCTCTACTCCAGCGGCGTCTCTGTTGCCAATTCTGACACACCGATGCCCTTCAGGATAATCCGCTTCACGTCTTGTTTGACGGCGGCCCATTGTGCGTCTGACAAAGGTTCTGCACCATTCAGCGTCTCAATCTGGTGTCCAAAGTCAGCGTAGTGCTGCGTCGTGGCCCAGATCATATAGAGCAAATGGCGCGGGTCGATTGGGTCCATCAACCCGGCTTCGATCCAGTCTTCGATCACCTTGATCCTGCCGTCCGTCCATTCGACCAGCGTCGTCTCAAGATAATCCTGAATGACGGGGGCACGGTGCATAACCTCGGTCGCCCAAACCCGCGATCCTGCGGGGTGATTGCGTGATATTTCCAGCTTTGCATCGATGTAGTTGCCAATACCCTCGGCCGGTCCCGAGGCCGAATCGAAACTGTCTGCCGCCAGCAGCCAAATGTTGAAAATCTTCTGCACGACCTGCCGGTACAGGGATTCCTTCGTCGGGAAGTAATAGTGCAAATTGGCCTTTGGCAGGCCCGCAACGTCGGCGATCAATTGCATCGTTGCGCCGCCAAACCCCGCCTCTGAAAAGACTTTTTCCGCAGCCTCAAGGATTATCCGCTCATTCTCTAGGCGAATTTCTTTCTTGGTCTGTGGGCGCGCTTCATCTGTCATCTCCCATATTTCAAACATTTTCTTGACCGATTGGTCAAGATGGTTAGCATCAAGTTGACCAAACAGTCAGCAAACGTCTGACTTGCCAATGAGACCGAAGAGTCTTGGACACCAACACACAGGGGATAATCCGATGGCTGCACCCGGCGAAAATCTACGAATAAACGCGGACCGACTGTGGGACAGCCTTATGGAGATGGCCAAGATCGGCCCGGGTGTTGCGGGTGGCAACAATCGGCAGACACTAACCGACGAAGACGGCGAAGGGCGGGCATTGTTTCAGCGGTGGTGCGAAGCCGAAGGATGCACCATGGGATTGGACAGCATGGGCAACATGTTTGCCACCCGCGCAGGCGAAGACGCGGATGCCCTACCCGTCTATGTCGGATCGCACCTCGACACGCAGCCAACCGGCGGCAAGTATGACGGCGTTCTGGGCGTCCTTGGCGGGTTAGAGCTTGTGCGCACGTTGAACGATCTGGGCGTCAAAACCAAACACCCAATTGTCGTTACCAATTGGACCAACGAAGAGGGAACGCGCTACGCCCCGGCGATGCTATCGTCTGGTGTGTTTGCTGGCATTCACACCGAAGATTGGGCGAAAGACCGTGTTGACGCCGAGGGAAAGCGGTTTGGTGACGAGCTTAAACGCATCGGCTGGCAGGGCGACGAACCCGTCGGTGCCCGCAAAATGCACGCAATGTTTGAACTGCACATCGAACAAGGCCCGATCCTTGAGGCCGAGGGCAAAGACATTGGCGTTGTGACCCATGGCCAGGGGCTTAGCTGGACGCAAGTCACGATATACGGCAAGGATTCGCACACAGGCTCGACGCCGATGCCGATGCGCAAAAACGCAGGATTGGGCATGGCGCGGGTTCTCGAGAAAGTCGAGGAGATCGCACTGTCGCATGCCCCACACGCGGTCGGGGCCGCCGGACACATCGACGTCTACCCCAACTCACGCAATGTCATTCCGGGGCAAGTCGTCTTTACCGTCGACTTCCGCAGTCCCGACTTGTCGGTGATCGAAGACATGGAAGCCCGCCTGAAAATCGCGGTTGAAGCGATCTGCACCGACATGGGGCTGACGTTTGAGCTTCAGAAAGTCGGTGGTTTTGATCCGGTGACCTTTGACGAAACCTGCGTTGCTGCTGTTCGAAGCGCGGCCGAGAGGCTGGAGTACGGCCACATGAACCTGATCTCGGGGGCGGGACATGACGCATGTTGGATCAACCAAGTTGCACCCACGGCAATGATTATGTGTCCCTGTGTTGACGGGTTGTCTCATAACGAGGCCGAAGAGATTTCCAAGGAATGGGCGACGGCAGGGACGGATGTATTGCTTCACGCCGTTCTTGAGACAGCGCAAATCGTCGCCTGAGCCAAGCAAACGAACACGAACGACGCGGGCACAACGATTGCCCTCAGGGAGAATAAAATGACCACGATCATCAAGAACGGCACAATTGTCACCGCTGATTTGACCTATAAAGGCGATGTGGCCATTGACGATGGAAAGATCGTCGAGATTGGCCCGAACCTAAAAGGCGACAAGGAGTTGGACGCCACGGGCTGCTATGTCATGCCCGGGGGTATTGATCCTCATACGCATCTGGAAATGCCGTTCATGGGCACCTATTCCAGCGATGATTTTGAAAGCGGCACACGGGCCGGTCTGGCAGGTGGCACGACGATGGTTGTGGACTTTGCACTGCCCAACCAAGGCGAAAGCCTTCTCGATGCGCTGAAACGCTGGGACAACAAATCGACCCGTGCGAATTGCGATTACTCGGTCCACATGGCGGTGACGTGGTGGGGTGAACAGGTGTTTGACGACATGAAGACCGTCGTTCAAGAGCGCGGCATCAACACCTTCAAGCACTTCCTCGCCTACAAGGGCGCCTTGATGGTCAATGATGACGAGCTATACGCGAGCTTTCTGCGTTTGGCCGATCTTGGGGCCACGCCGATGGTTCACGCTGAAAACGGCGACGTCATCGCGGAATTGTCGGCAAAGTTGCTGGCCGATGGCAACACGGGCCCCGAGGCACATGCCTATTCCCGCCCGCCGCAGGTTGAGGGCGAAGCCACCAACCGCGCGATCATGATCGCCGACATGGCCGGTGCGCCGCTTTACGTCGTGCATACCTCATGCGAGGAAAGCCACGAAGCCATTCGACGGGCGCGTATGCAAGGCAAGCGCGTTTGGGGCGAACCGCTGATCCAGCACCTGACGCTGGATGAAAGCGAGTATTTCAACAAGGATTGGGATCACGCCGCTCGGCGGGTCATGAGCCCGCCTTTCCGCAACAAGAAACATCAGGACAGCCTCTGGGCCGGTCTGCAAAGCGGGTCACTGTCGGTCGTCGCGACCGACCATTGCGCCTTTACAACCGATCAAAAACGTTATGGCGTCGGCGATTTCACCAAGATCCCGAATGGGACGGGTGGTTTGGAAGATCGACTGCCGATGCTTTGGACACATGGCGTAAATACCGGTCGCCTAACGATGAACGAATTTGTTGCCGTAACCTCGACCAACATCGCCAAGATCCTGAACTGCTATCCGCAAAAGGGTGCAATCCTTGTGGGCGCAGACGCCGACATCGTGGTTTGGGATCCTGAGAAGGAAAAGACAATTACAGCCGACGCGCAGCAATCGAGCATCGACTACAACGTGTTTGAGGGCAAACACGTCAAAGGTCTTCCACGGTTCACCCTGACGCGTGGCCATGTTGCCGTGCACGACGGGGAAATCCGCACGCAGGAGGGCCACGGCAAGTTTGTATCGCGCGCACCCAACGCGACGGTCAACAAGGCCCTGAGCCAGTGGAAAGAACTCACAGCGCCAACACCGGTTCAGCGGTCCGGCATTCCGGCGACAGGGGTCTAAAACGTGACGCAGACTCCGGTCATTGAGGCGAAGGGCCTCGACCTAACTTTCCAGACGAACGACGGACCAGTTCACGCGCTAAACGGTGTGGATTTGACGATCAACAAGGGCGATTTTGTCAGCTTCATCGGCCCCTCGGGCTGCGGCAAAACCACTTTCTTGCGCGTCATTGCGGCCCTTGAGCATCCAACCGGCGGGTCGATCACCGTCAACGGTCTTTCCCCTGACGAAGCCCGCCGCCAACGTGCCTATGGCTATGTTTTTCAAGCCGCTGGTCTATATCCCTGGCGCACCATCCGCGGGAACATCCAATTGCCGCTCGAGATCATGGGGTTCCCCAAGGCCCAATGGCAAGACCACATCGACAAGGTGCTCGATCTTGTCGAATTGCGAGGCTTTGGCAGCAAATACCCATGGCAACTTTCGGGGGGAATGCAGCAGCGTGCTTCAATTGCCCGCGCGTTGGCATTTGACGCCGACATTCTGTTGATGGACGAACCTTTCGGAGCGCTCGACGAAATTGTGCGCGACCATTTGAACGAGCAATTGCTTCAACTCTGGCGTTCGACGCAAAAGACCATCGGCTTTGTCACACACTCAATCCCCGAGGCCGTCTATTTGTCGACCAAGATCGTCGTTATGAGCCCGCGACCCGGGCGCATTACCGATGTGATCGAAAGCACGCTGCCGACAGACCGTCCTCTTGATATTCGTGACACGCCGGAATTCCTCGCGATTGCCCAAAGGGTGCGCGAAGGGCTGCGTGCAGGGCATGCTTATGACGATGAGTAAGGCGGACATATGAGGTCGGTTTTCCCAATCCTGACGGTTGTCGCCGTCCTGATCGCGCTTTGGTATGCAGCGGCCATCGGTATGAACGCGAAATGGGCCAACGATCAGGCGACCCGCGCGGGGGTCACTCTGAGCACGCCGGATTTGATCGCCGACACCTGGAGCCAGGATCGCCCGCGCCTGCCCGCCCCGCACCAGGTTGTGGGCGAGCTTTGGAAGACGACCGGCGCCATGGCGCTTGACGGCAAGGCCTTTTCTAAGCGCAGCCTGATATTCCACGGTTGGATCACCCTTTCTGCAACCCTGCTGGGCTTTGTCATCGGGACAAGTGCTGGCATTTTGCTGGCTGTCGGGATTGTCCACAGCCGTGCCATGGACATGTCGGTGATGCCTTGGGCCATCGCCAGTCAAACGATCCCAATCCTCGCGATTGCGCCAATGATTATCGTGGTGCTGAATTCGATCGGCATTCAGGGCCTCGTGCCCAAGGCGACCATCTCTGCCTATCTCAGCTTCTTTCCGGTCGTCGTTGGCATGGTCAAAGGCCTTCGCTCGCCAACGATCGATCATTTGGACCTGCTCAAGACCTATAGCGCCAACATCAACGCAACGTTCTGGAAGCTCCGCCTGCCCTCGTCGATACCGTATCTTTTCACCTCACTCAAAATTGGCATGGCAGCCTCTTTGGTGGGTGCGATCGTCGGTGAACTGCCGACAGGCGCGATCCGAGGCCTCGGGGCGCGTATGTTGACTGGCAGCTACTATGGGCAAACCATCCAAATCTGGTCGGCCCTCTTTGCCGCCGCAATTCTTGCCGCCGTCATGGTGGGATCCATCGGCATGATTGAGAGGGCGACCCTGAAACGCATGGGGATGGAGCAAAAATGACCATTCTGCTTGCATTGGCCATCTGGGCACTGGGCTATTGGGTCAATCACCGGCTCGCCAACGGCGCATACAGCCACACGCGGATCGTCAGGCTGGCGGTGCCTGCGATCTTCGGCATCACGATCATCGCGCTTTGGGAATTGCTTGTTCGCGGGCTCGAGGTTTCATCTGTCATTTTGCCACCCCCCTCAGCGATTGCCGTCAAGTTTTCGCAAAGCCTCGATATTCTCTGGATCGATTTCGTGCAGACCTTTGTGAAAGGCGCAATGTCAGGTTACCTGATTGGCTGCGGTGCCGCCTTCGTCATTGCAATCCTGATCGACCGGTCGCCGTTCTTGCAGCGCGGCCTGCTTCCGGTTGGCAACTTTATCGCCGCCTTGCCCATCGTAGGCACAGCACCCATTCTGGTGATGTGGTTCGGCTTTGACTGGCAATCCAAGGCCGCTGTCGTGGTCGCGATGGTGTTTTTTCCGATGCTCGTCAACACCGTGCAAGGCTTGACTGCCACGGATCAAATGCAACGCGATCAGATTGCCACGTGGTCGGCGAGCTATTGGCAGGCGCTGATAAAACTCCGCTTACCGGCGGCCATGCCTGCAATTTTCAACGGGCTTAAAATTGCAACAACGCTGGCTTTGATCGGCGCAATTGTCGCCGAATTCTTCGGCTCACCGATCCGTGGCATGGGATTTCGCATTTCCACCGAGGTCGGCAAGCTGGGGCTTGATATGGTTTGGGCAGAGATCACCGTGGCCGCAATCGCAGGGTCCGCCTTTTATGGCGCGGTCGCGTTGATCGAAAAAGGGGTGACCTTTTGGCATCCATCACAACGAAAATAAGACAAAAGAAACCAACTAGGGAGAAAGACCAATGATGAAACAAATGATAGGTGCCTTGGGGGCGCTGGCACTCACGTCGGGCGCAGCCTACGCCGACAGCGAAGACATAACGCTCCAGTTGAAATGGGTCACACAGGCCCAGTTCGCAGGCTATTACGTCGCGCTCGAGAATGGGTATTACGACGATGAAAACCTGAATGTGACGATTAAACCTGGCGGACCGGATGTTGCACCCGTTCAGGTTTTGATGGGCGGTGGCGCTGATGTCATGATCGACTGGATGCCTTCGGCGCTTGCAGCGCGCGAACAAGGTGCACCGGTCGTCAACATCGCGCAGCCGTTCAAAAGTTCGGGCATGATGCTGACCTGCCGCAAGGACAGCGGCATCACCGGCCCTGCCGACTTCCCGGGCAAAACTCTCGGGGTTTGGTTCTTTGGCAATGAGTACCCATTCCTAAGCTGGATGAGTTCGCTTGGCATCGGCACCGAAGGTGGTGACGGCGTGACGGTTCTGAAACAGGGCTTCAATGTCGATCCGATCCTGCAAGGTCAGGCGGAATGCGTTTCAACGATGACCTACAACGAATACTGGCAGATCATCGATGCGGGCCTGACAGCCGACGACCTTGTGACCTTCAAATATGAAGATCAGGGTGTGGCGACGCTCGAAGACGGTCTCTATGTCATTGAAGAACGTCTGGATGATCCGGAATTCGTTGACCAAATGACACGCTTCGTGCGCGCCTCGATGAAAGGCTGGAAGTGGGCCGAGGAAAACCCTGAAGACGCCGCAATGATCGTTCTGGATTACGACGAGACAGGTGCGCAACAAGAAGCGCATCAGATCCGCATGATGGGCGAAATTGCCAAACTGACCGCGGGCTCGGATGGTAGCCTTGATCCTGCTGACTATGATCGCACAGTCGCAACCCTGATGGGTGGCGGTTCGGATCCGGTCATCACGATGATGCCTGAAGGCGCATGGACAAATGTGATTTCAGACGCAGCGCTTAAGTAAAATCCCAAGTTCGGGGCGGCAATCGCCCCGAACATCCCAAACCGGAGCAGACACAATGCCAAAAGGATATTGGATCGCACATGTCACTGTGACGAACCCAGATCAATACGCGCTATACGCCGGCGCAACAGGCGAACCCTTTGCCAAATACGGAGCGAAAATTCTGGCCCGTGGTGGTGCCTATAAAGCGCTCGAGGGAACAGATCGCCCTCGAAACGTCGTTTTGGAATTTCCATCGATGCAGGCAGCGCTGGATTGCTACAACTCGCCGGAATATCAAGCCGCTCGCCAAAATCGTATTGGCGCAGGCGTGGCCGACATCACAATCGTTGAAGGGACCTAGCCCTCGGGCGTCAGCAATTTGGTGTAGAGGGTCTCTAAAAAGCCGCTGGCGGTTTCGATGACCCGACCGTCCTGACCAGTCAAAACATCGATCTGCGCCTCAAAGTCGGCATAATGCTGGGTCGTTGCCCAGATCGAAAAAATGAGGTGATCGGGATCCATCGTCGCGATCTTTCCACTTTCCATCCACGATAAAAACAAGCTGCGAGTCTGGTCGAACAAATCTTTGAGATCGCCTGACAGATAATCCTTGATCCGAGGCGCGCCCTGCACGATCTCATTGGCAAACAATCGGCTTTCACGCGGCATATCCTTGCTCATTTGCACTTTGCGGTGCACATAACCCAGGATTTGTTCAAGCGGATCCCCTTCGGGATCGATCTCGCGCAGCGGTGCCAGCCAGATGTCTACATGCTGATTAAGCAGCGTGACAAAGACGGCCTCTTTGTTCGGGAAATAGTAGATCAGGTTTGGTTTTGACAGGTTCGCCGCCGCCGCAATCTGATCGAGCGTCGCACCCCGAAACCCGTTTTGCGAAAACACATCCAAAGCGGCGGCCAAAATAGCCGAGCGGTTCTTGATCTGAACCTTGCTCATCGGTTTCTTTTCGCCCATCAGATTGCCTCTGTTCGCCCTGCCCTCATCCTGTCTAACAATCGCATCGTCGGGACGAAAGGGACTTGATGACCGGTGTTCCTATCGCTCGACAAAAAGCAAAAACAATGCCGCAGCAATCGGCACGCCCCCATACAACACCCACGCCATCGGCAGACCATTGCCAAGCACGCTTTCCAACACGACGACCCAGAATGGGGTCAGATAGGTATAGGCGGTCACCTTGGCGCTTGGAAGACGGCTTGAGGCGACCGTGATAAGCGTAAACGTCCCCAGCGTTGCCATGACGGCCAAATAGAAAAGTACAAGCCAGACATAGGTCGCAACCTCGGACCAGTTGGTCGCCGCGATCCTTGGCCAGAAGAAGACAACAAGCATCAGGGCCGCGGCTGTGCTGACGCCCAGCGTCGTCGCATAAACCGGCTCACCCCGTCGAAGGCGTGGTAGTAAAACGGCATAAAGGGCGTGCAGCATGGTGCCGATGAAGAACAAAAACTCGCCGTATCCGATGGAAAACGTCACAAAGGCGGTCCATGAACCATTGAACACGACCCAAAGTGCACCCGCTGCACCGATCAAAAGCGCGGCCCAAACCAGCCATGCCGTATGGCGCCGAAATACCAATCGATCAAGCATCGCGGCTGCCAGAGGCATCATCGTGAAAATCGCAGCGATGGACACGGGCGACGCTGTTTTGAGTGCCTCAAACATCAGCACGAAATAGAGAAGAAACAACCCACCAAGAACGCCATAGCGCCATGGCTGCCGGTGATGCGCGATATGCATTCGGCCGCTGAGTGTCAGAACAACCGCCAGGATCAGCGACGCCAAAACAAAGCGCAGGGCCGTCAGCACAACCGGATCAATATCGTTCGCGATGGTTTTCCCAAACGAAAACGATCCCGCGACAATGAGCGAAAAGAGGAGCATCGCAAGATGCCCCTCTATCTTATGTTGGAAGGTTTGGGAGAGGTCCCGGCGCGTGGCCAACATTACTTATCCACACGTCACGCCGGGATTATTGGGGTGCGTCGTCCAATTTGCATAGGGTTCGACTTTTTGGCCGGTGCGCTCGTCGACCTCGCCCAAGGCCAGCTCACGCATGGTGATGCAGCCCTCGACCGGACAGACATTGACGCATAGGTTACAGGCGACACATTCCTCATCCTTAACGGTGAAGACGCGGTCGTCAGACATGGCGATCGCCTGATGCGACGTGTCCTCGCACGAGATGTAGCAGCGGCCGCACTTAATGCACAAATCCTGATCGATCTGCGCCTTGGTGACGTAGTTCAGGTTGAGATCTTGCCAGTCTTTGGCCTTGGGCACCGCTTGCCCGACAATGTCCGAGACCGCCGCAATGCCTTTCTCGTCCATATATTGGCTCAGGCCCGAGATCATTTCCTGAACAACCTTAAACCCATAGGTCATCGCCGCGGTGCAGACCTGCACATTGCCTGCGCCAAGCGCCATGAACTCAACCGCATCGCGCCAGGTCGTAATGCCTCCGATACCGCTGATCGGAAGATTTGCCGTCTCGGGGTCGCGGGCAATTTCGGCGACCATGTTCAGCGCAATGGGCTTCACAGCCGGACCGCAATATCCGCCATGCGCACCGCTTCCGTCAATCGTTGGCTCTGGCGTCAGCGTGTCCAGATTGACCGAAGTGATCGAGTTGATCGTATTAATCAGACTAACTGCGTCCGCCCCGCCCGCCTGCGCCGCCCGCGCGGGAAACCGGACGTCAGTGATATTGGGCGTCAATTTGACGATGCACGGATAGTCCGAATGCTTTTTCACCCATTCCGTGACCATCTGAATATATTCAGGCACCTGCCCGACCGCCGACCCCATGCCGCGCTCGGCCATGCCATGCGGACAGCCAAAGTTCAGCTCAACGCCATCTGCGCCGGTATCTTCTATTCGGCGTAAAATGTCCTTCCACGGTCCCTCTTCACAGGGCACCATCAGGCTGACCACAACCGCATGATCCGGGTAATCCTTTTTCACGCGGGTGATTTCTTCGATGTTCACCTCAAGCGGACGGTCGGTGATAAGCTCGATGTTGTTCAACCCAAGCAATCGCCTGTCTGCCCCGTAGATCGCGCCGTAACGCGGACCATTGACGTTGACAATCGGCGGGCCGGCCTCGCCCAAAGTTTTCCAAACGACGCCTCCCCAACCGGCCTCAAAGGCGCGGCGGACGTTGTATTCCTTGTCTGTGGGCGGCGCGGATGCCAGCCAGAAAGGATTTGGGGATTTGATCCCGACGAAATTGCTGGTCAAATCGGCCATGGCTCAGGCTCCTTTCATCAGGTTTGCGTGGATGTCTTCGGCCGCGTCGCGCCCTTCGGCGACGGCCGTCACGGTCAGATCTTCGCCGCCAAGGGCGCAATCGCCGCCAGCCCAGACACCAGTGACCGAGGTGCGTCCGTTGTCATCCACCTTGATCTTGCCCCCCTCAAGCACCAAATCCGGCGGTGCGCCCTCAAGCCGCTGACCGATTGCACGCATGATTTGATCCGCAGGTAGGCTAAATTCCTCGTCCGAACCGGTTCTTACAAAGGTGATGCCGCTGTCCGAGACGGATTTTGGCGTTGCGTTGTATAGAATGTTGACGCCTTTTGAGGCCGCGAGGTCTTGCTCAAACCCAGACGCTGACATCGCAGATTTGTCGCGGCGATAGGCGAGGGTCACAGTGTCCGCGCCAAGCAGTTTTGACTGAATGGCTGCGTCTACCGCGGTCATGCCTCCGCCGATAACCACGACATTGCGCCCGACCGCTACATCCGTCTTATCCGCAGATTGCCGCATCGATTCAATCCAGTCGACCGCATCGCCCAACCCGTCATGCGCTCCTTCTAATGCCAAAGCGTTCACACCGGCCAAACCCATCCCGAGGAATACCGCGTCGTAGTCCGAGCTAAGTTGCGGAAGTGTCAGATCCGACCCCAGTTTCGCGCCAGTCACCACAGTGATGCCGCCAATTGACAACAGCCACGCAAGTTCTTGCTGGGCAAAGTCATTCGGGGCCTTGTAGGCGGCGATGCCAAATTCGTTGAGACCACCCCCTTTTTGTCGCGCATCAAGCACCGTGACGGAATGCCCGTGCATCGCCAACCGGTGCGCGCAGGCCAGACCCGCAGGACCAGCGCCAACAACCGCAACGGTTTTTCCAGTATCCGGCGCGCGAGAGAACGGATGCGACCCCGAAGCCATCAGCCTATCGGTCGCGTAGCGCTGAAGCTGGCCGATGATGACCGGCTTTCCTTCGGATATTTCGCGCACGCATACTTCCTCGCAAAGCGTTTCCGTCGGGCAAACCCGAGCGCACATTCCGCCCAATATGTTTTGCTCAAAGATCGTCCGTGCTGCGGCCTCTGGTGTTCCCGTCGCGATTTGGCGGATGAACAGCGGGATGTCGATCGAGGTCGGACAAGCCTCCATGCAGGGGGCATCGTAGCAGAAATAGCAGCGGTCGGACGCAACCAAGGCCTCATGATCCGTTAGCGGCGGATGCAGGTCGGCAAATCGTTCGGCGATGTCCTCAGGCGCGACGCGCCCCGCAACAATTCCCCTGTTCAATTGAGTATGAGACATAATGCGAACTCCCTACTTCTTTAAAATCAGTCTAGCGGAAGAATTTTTTTTATCAATTGGTAAAAAAATGAATTCGCGGAAACTTGCAGATCAGACAAGTGGTCATAAATGAAAGAAAAAACGGCGAGCCTATAAACAAGGCCCGCCGCTCAACAATTTCAAAATCACGGATCGTCCGCCTTACCCCGGCGAGATGCCCCGCAGGCGCTCCGAGCGACGACGCAACAATTCGACCGTCGTCAGCAAAATGATCGAGATTATCACGAGAATCGTCGCAACCGACAAAATCGCAGGGCTAATCTGTTCGCGAATACCGTTCCACATTTGACGCGGGATCGTTTGTTCGTCCAAACCACCGACGAACAGCACCACGACAACCTCGTCGAACGAGGTGACAAAGGCGAACAAAGCACCCGAAATCACACCGGGCAGGATCAGCGGCATTTGGACCTTGAAAAACGTCCGGGACGGGTTCGCCCCCAAGCTGGCCGCCGCGCGTGTCAGCGAATGGTCAAAACCAACCAGCGTTGCGGTCACTGTGATAATCACAAAGGGAATGCCCAGCGTCGCATGCGCCAAAACCAGCCCGAAATAGGGAATGCCCCAGTTCTGAATACCAACCGCCGAATAGAAAAAGAACAGGCCGGTGGCGGTGATGATAATCGGCACAATCATCGGCGAGATCAATATCGCCATGATCGCGCGACGTGCGGGCATCTCGGAACGTGATAACCCAAGGGCTGCAACTGTCCCTAGGCAAGTCGCCAAGAGCGTCGAGAAGAAGCCAACGATGATTGAGTTCTTCGTCGCCTGCACCCAATGGGCGTTGCTCCAAACGTCCGACCACCAAGACCCGTCGCGGGCGGCGTCGGGTTCCTGCATACCAAACGTCAGCAGCAAATCGTACCAGCGTGCCGAATACCCTGTGGGGTCAAGTTTCAACATCTTTTCGGTAAAGGTGAAATACGGTTCGGAATTAAAACTCAGCGGCATCACCACCAGAATTGGGGCGATCAGGAACAGGAAGATCAGGCAGCAAATGGCAAGATAGACATAGTGCCAAATCCGCTCGAGCGTGTCTGCATGTTTTGGAAGCGCCATGTGCCTACCCCAGTTTCAAATTGTCGATGCCCACGAGCCTGTCATACAGCCAGTAAAGCACGAGGATGCTGCCCAAAAGCAGGGCCGCGAGGGCCGCGGCGAGCGACCAGTTCAGCGATTTTTGCATGTGGAACGCGATCAGGTTTGAGATCAACTGACCATCCGCTCCACCCACAAGAGCCGGCGTGATGTAATAGCCCACGGACAAGATGAAGACCAACAACGCCCCTGCCCCGATCCCCGGCACAGTTTGTGGGAAATATATCCGTCGGAAAGCGGTCCAGCTTGTCGCCCCCAAACTGCGCGCCGCGCGGACATAGGACGGGTTGATCGGGCGCATCACCGAGTAAAGCGGCAGCACCATGAACGGCAACAGAATATGCGTCATCGCAATCACAGTTCCCGTCTGGTTATACATCATTTCCAGTCGATTTTCGTCCGATAGAATGCCGGTGCCAACCAAAGCATCATTCACCACCCCCTGCGATTGCAAAAGCACCATCCAACTGGTGGTCCTCACCAGCAATGAGGTCCAGAAAGGCAGCAGCACGAGGATCATCAACACGTTCGAATAGCGCAGTGGCAACGTCGCCAGCAAATGCGCGATCGGATAGGCTAGGACGAAGGTCAGGCCGGTGATAACCAGCGACAGCACCATCGTACGGGTAAACAGTTTGACATAGACTTGGCGGTTTTCATTCACCATGACCACCTTGCCGGTCTCATCGCGTTGGCGGTCAACGGCGGCAAGGTAGAAATTAAGCGTATAGGACGAAGAAGCCCCGCGCATGACTTGCCATAGCTTTGGTTCGGCCCAATCTTCATCCACGTCCAATAGCGCTTCTTTGAAGGGCGCCTCGAGGCTGGGTGCTTTGCGCGCCGACTTTGTAAACAAGGAGCGGCTGCCTGAAAGCTCATAATTGATGCGCGTTCCGGCCTGCCCGGGCGCTTTTAATTCGCGCAACTGGATCAAATCTTTGACCAAAGCCTCATAAGCGGCCTCATCCGGCTCGGTGCCGTTTGGGTTCTCGTTGAACCACGCCTTTAGGTTGGTCATGATCGGCGTGCGCACCCCCGATCCGATGTCTTCGTGAACCGTAAAGCCTTCGTTATAGACCGATTTGTAAAGCATCTGCCCAATCGGCGCGACGAATGTAATCAGGATAAATGCCAGCAATGGCAACACGAGAAGAAACGCCCGTCGCTTGGCGTGGGCTTGCGCTTGGGCCAACGCCGCCTTGAGCGGCTGGCCATCCGCGGTCGTCAATAGGCCTTGGTTTGCGGTTTGATCGCTCATCTCGGTGTCCTGGCTTTGGTCCCGTTTGGCTCATTCGAGCCAATCGTCAAAAATTGCCGCCCTCGAAGGTCCGAGGGCGGCAAAATGTGTTTAGTTTGCCAACCAAGCGTTGAAACGCTCGTTCAGCTCTGCGTCCATGTCGACCCAGAACTCAAAGTTGTTGACCAGAGCATTGTCCAGATTAGCAGCGGCCGTTGGCATATGCGGTGCCATATCGGTCATGCCATCCGAATACTTGCCAACCATCGCGCCCGAAGACTTACGCGCAGGACCATATGAAATCCAGGACGCTTGATCCGCCAGACGCTTGGTGTCTGTGGCATAGGCGATGAACTTCATGGCATTTTCAGCGTTTGGTGCACCTTTTGGAACGACGAACAGGTCAAAGTCGAGGATTTGACCATCCCAAACCACTTCCAAGGGCTGACCCTCGGCAACAGCCGCGTTGAAGATACGTCCGTTATAAGCAGTCGACATCACAACTTCGCCGTCAGCCAAAAGCTGAGGAGGCTGTGCGCCGGCTTCCCACCAAACGATGTCGTCCTTGATGCGATCAAGCACCGCAAACGCGCGGTCGATACCTTCGTCGGTCTCAAGCAGGTCATAAACGTCGTCAGCGTGAACGCCGTCGCCCATCAGAGCCATCTCGAGCGTCGCTTTTGCAGACTTACGCAGACCGCGCTTCCCTGGAATTGCGTCGGTGTCGAAGAATTCTGCAATCGACGTTGGCGCCATCGAGACGTTGTCAGCGTTATAGGCGAACACAGTCGACCAAACGATGTTTGCAACAGCGCAATCTTGCAGTGCACCTTCAATAAAGTCTTCAGCAGCAGGTGTTCCGTCAGGAGCCGCTGGCAACATCGACTGATCGATTTCCATCAACAAGCCTTCATCACACAGACGAACAGCGTCCGAGAATTCGACGTCCGCGACATCCACGGACACGTTGCCCGCTTCAACCTGAGCTTTGATCGGCGTGGCAGGGTTGTCTGAATCAACCGAGTTCACTTTGATGCCGGTCTCGGCGGTAAATGGCTTATGATACGCTTCAACCTGCGATTTTGTGTAAGCGCCGCCCCATGACATCACTGTCACTTCCTGAGCGTTCGCCGCGAATGCTACGCTGGTCAGCGCAGTCGCCATTAATGCGGTTTTTAGTTTCATTCGTTTCTCCCTTGCCCGTTGCTTTTGATCGAACGTCCCTACGGGCAATTTGAGACGTTCATCTGAAACGCCAATCCGCGAAGGATTGACACATAATTCCTCTAAGCGTCGAGCGCGCGACAATCGGCCGGCAACCAACCGATTTCAATCTGCGTTCCCGGTTGCAGGCGTTGCTGATCGGGCGCATTTCTGGTTTTCACGACGAAATCTTCATTACCCGCCACGCGTAAACGCGTGCGGAAAATATCGCCCATGTAAATGAATTCGAGAACCTCGGCCTTCAATGTATGCGCACCCGTTTGCAGACGGCTTTTGTTCATCTCAACCCGTTCGGGTCGGATCGACACCCGCGTACGCTCTCCAACCTTGGAAACGTTAACGGGTTTCGCGTCGATGATCTCACCGTCGTCAAGGCGAATTTCACACAGATCCTCGCCCTTAATCTCGGTAACAACGCCCTCTAGCGTGTTGTTTTCACCAATGAATTGCGCGACGAAGCTGTTGTCGGGTTCCTCATAGAGTTTATCGGGCGGAGCCAATTGTTGAATGCGGCCATCCTCAAACACGGCAACACGGTCTGACATCGTCAAAGCCTCGGTCTGGTCGTGGGTGACGTAAACCGTCGTAATGCCAAGATCATGCGCCAAACGGGTGATTTCAAACTGCATATGTTCGCGAAGTTGTTTGTCCAACGCACCAAGTGGTTCATCCATCAAAACCAGTTCTGGTTCAAACACCAGCGCGCGCGACAAAGCGATCCGCTGTTGCTGCCCGCCGGACAATTGTGCCGGACGGCGGTTGATAAAGTCACCCATCTGGACCATGTCCAACGCGCGTTTCACCTTTTCTTCACGCACCGCCTTGTCCATGCCGCGCACCTCAAGCGGGAACGACAGGTTTTCGCCGACGGTCATGTGCGGGAACAGCGCATAGTTCTGGAAGACCATGCCAATGCCGCGCTTGTGCGGAGGAATGTTGTTGATTGGCTTGCCGCCCAGCAGAATTTCCCCGTGGGTGGCAGTTTCAAATCCCGCCAACATCATCAGGCAGGTCGTCTTGCCCGAACCCGACGGCCCAAGCATCGTCAGGAATTCGCCCTTTGGCATCGAGAGGTTTAGGTCTTTTACGACGAGCGTTTCGCCATCGTAAGATTTTTGAACGCGATCAAACTTCACGAACGATTGGTCATCTGCCAAATCGGTCACTAGCGTCTCCCTGAAATTATGTGATCGGCAAATCCGATCTTATTTTTTGTTCCACTCATAAGAACACCCCAAATGTGATCTGGCAACAACTTTGATCGACTAAATTTCCGCGCGTCGAGACAATATCCGTGGTCCGATTTCCGGCGCCTGATCTGTGATCGCTAACATTCTGTTGCGCGCATTGGCCAACTAGGTTTGCTCGTCTGGGATTTCTGAAAGAAAGCACAAAACCCTCGCGTCCTCTCCCAACCCAAGACTTTGGCGCAAGCGGTCATTCATCGCCGCCGCGATGCCCGCCCCGCCAGACGCAGAGGTCGCGAGACCAGCGTCCGCCATAACCGGCAACTCGGCACAGACTTCGGCGTCTGAAAGGGTCACAAAGTAGTCCGCATCCCGCGCCAAACCGTTCAACGCAATCAACGACGGCTCTTTGCAATCCAGCCGCCCCATAACGCTGTCGGGGCCATCGGCAAACACACACCGCCCAGCCTTTATACTGGCTTGCAGGGCCGGAGCGGCGTCAGGCTCAACAACGACAATGGTTGGCGCATCTCCCCAAACCTTGCGTGCAAAGGCGGCCACGGCCCCCGCCAAACCGCCGACGCCCGCCTGAAGGAAGATGTGGGTTGGGCA
>JBELFK010000015.1:0-17103 GCA_042092935.1 Paracoccaceae bacterium
GCCCTAATCATCAATCTCCAACACTGCGAATGACGCGCCACCGGCCAAAATCGCAAGACATTGCGCCCGTGGCATTCCCGTGAACCGATCTCTGCAGTTTCGTTCACGTTTTGCAATGTCGTCGATGAGCGCTTGATATTCTGAGCTACCGTCATTTCGCCCATCGACAAAGCGGCGCGCGGCTTTGGCAAAAGTGCGAAGGCAGGGCACATATTCATCCCCACTACAGGCATTGTAAGATTTCAAGTAACAAGCATTCCATCCCGGTTTGTCTCCAGACGAGACACCCGAAATACACTTTTCAAACGCGGTGAGGTTTTTTGGCAAAGGTTTAAAGTCATGAAAGTCGTATCGCTTTACCGCCGTCAGCAAGTAGATACCAATTGCTAGTGCCCACACCGCCCCTACGAACAAAAATATTAAGCGCAAAATCTTATCCGATTACCAGACCTAAATCACCCTTAAGTTGAGTTGGGTCACACATCAAGCGAATATCTATCTCAAAGACGATTTCGATCAGCCGTCAATACTCAACCCCGCTTGACCAATCGCCATTTCCCACGCATATGCGGAGCCATGACCGATCTATCCAAAATCCGCAATTTCTCAATCGTTGCTCACATCGACCACGGCAAGTCGACCCTTGCTGACCGGCTCATCCAACTGACCGGCACCGTGGCCGAGCGGGACATGAAGGCCCAGATGCTCGACAGCATGGATATTGAGCGCGAGCGTGGCATCACGATCAAGGCCAACTCGGTGCGGATCGAATACCCCGCCAAGGATGGCGAGACCTATATCCTCAACCTCATCGACACCCCCGGCCACGTCGATTTCGCCTATGAGGTCTCTCGCTCAATGCAGGCGGTCGAAGGCTCTCTGCTGGTGGTGGATGCCACCCAAGGCGTCGAGGCGCAGACGCTTGCCAACGTGTATCAAGCCATCGACGCCGACCACGAGATCGTTCCGGTGCTCAACAAAATCGACCTGCCGGCCTCTGAGCCTGAGCGCGTGGCCGAACAGATCGAAGACGTCATCGGCATTGACGCCTCGGATGCGGTCGAGATCTCCGCCAAAACCGGCATCGGCATCCCCGATGTGCTCGAGGCCATCGTCACCCGTCTGCCCGCCCCAAAAGGGGATCGCGACGCGCCCTTGAAAGCGATGCTGGTGGACAGCTGGTATGACGCTTACCTCGGCGTCGTCGTTATGATCCGCGTCATGGACGGTGTCATCAAAAAGGGCGACCGCATCAAAATGATGCAGACCAACGCTGTCTATCCCGTCGATCGCCTTGCCGTGCTGAAGCCCGAAATGCAGAACATCGCCGAACTCGGACCAGGCGAAATTGGCGTGATGACCGCAAGCATCAAACAGGTTCGCGACACCCGCGTCGGCGACACCATCACCCACGACAAGAAAGGCTGCGAGGTCGCGCTGCCCGGCTTTAAGCCCGCCCAACCGGTCGTGTTCTGCGGCCTGTTTCCCGTCGATTCCGCCGAATTTGAAGACCTGCGCGAAGCGATTGAAAAACTCGCCCTCAACGACGCGTCCTTCAGCTTTGAAATGGAAACCTCAGCCGCGCTGGGCTTTGGCTTTCGCTGCGGGTTCCTTGGCCTGCTGCACCTCGAGGTCATCCGCGACCGGCTTGAGCGCGAATACAACATCGAGCTGATTACCACGGCCCCGTCGGTGATCTATCACATCTATCTCAAAGACGGCGAGATGTTCGAATTGCACAACCCCGCCGATATGCCCGACATGTCCAAGGTCGACCACCTTGAGGAACCCCGCATCAAGGCCACGATCATGGTGCCCGACGACTATCTGGGCGATGTGCTGAAACTCTGCCAGGACCGCCGCGGCATCCAGCTAGACCTGACCTATGCTGGCACCCGCGCGATGGTTGTCTATGACCTCCCCTTGAATGAAGTTGTGTTCGATTTCTACGATAGGCTCAAATCGGTTACCAAAGGGTATGCGTCGTTCGATTATCAAATGATCGGCTATTCCGAGGACCAACTTGTCAAAATGTCGATCCTCGTGAATGACGAACCGGTCGATGCGCTATCCACCATGGTCCACCGCGCCCGCGCCGAAATGCGGGGCCGCGCGATGGTTGAGAAACTCAAGAACCTGATCCCGCGCCACATGTTCAAAATCCCGATCCAAGCCGCGATCGGAGGCAAGGTCATCGCCCGCGAAACCCTATCCGCGATGCGCAAAGACGTCACGGCCAAATGCTACGGCGGCGACGCGACCCGCAAACGCAAACTGCTGGACAAGCAAAAAGCCGGTAAGAAAAAGATGCGCCAGTTCGGCAAGGTCGATATCCCGCAAGAGGCGTTTATCTCTGCGTTGAAGATGGATGATTGAGTGGAGTCATCGATCTAGAGCCTGCCTTTCCGGTCTTCGATATTGTCACCCCCGCGAAAGCGGGGGCCTCTAACCGAAAACACAACGAATGTGGATCGAGGTCCCCGCTTTCGCGGGGATGACAGGCGTATTCATCGGGCGTTAACGACGCCTCTGCAATCCTTTGCCAATGCGCGATCACGCCTACTATGTCTATCTCCTCACAACCCGTCCCAACGGCACGCTCTACTGCGGCATCACAAACGACCTGACACGCCGAGTTGCTGAGCATCGCGCCGGATTGGGCTGCCGCTTCACGCGGCGCTACGGCTGCAAAACGCTCGTTTGGTTCGAACATTACACTGACGTCGAACAGGCTATTTTGCGTGAAAAACGGATCAAGAAATGGCGGCGGGCATGGAAGATTGAGCTGATTGAGGCAGGGAATCCCAACTGGTTGGACTTGGCCGGCAAAGGCCCCCGCTTTCGCGGGGGCGACAAATTCAGTTCCGCGCCAACATGAAGTTCACCACCCTGTCATCCCCGCGAAAGCGGGGACCGCGCGCGTAAAGCACATTGTCTTGACTGCCCCTGATCTTCACTTGTGCAGAGCCTCACGTCAAAACCCCCGCCGCCCTTCGCCGATGGCTTTAAACATCTCTCGCCACTCGCGGTCCTCGTCCGGTGTCAGGCCTTGGTTCTTGGCGGATTTCCAGTGCCGATACAGCGTCTCCAGCCGCGCGCGATCTTCGGACCGGGGGCGGCCTTCCAGTTTCTCGATCTCCTCGCATTGCTCAAGCGGCACCAGGGCGCAGACGGATTTTCCGTGCTTGGTGATCCACACGCGGCCCCCCTCGCGGCGGACCCAATCCGTTGTTTGCGTCGCATTCGCGCGAAATTCCGAGAGCGACATAATCCTGAGTTTTGTCGGCATGGGCGGATCCTCATATTTCGGGTAACCTTCCCGTTGAAATCTTAACGATGCCTTAGAGCGCCGGACCCGCCAAATTTTGCGGCGCGGTATTTGTACAAATTAGGGGTGCAAAGCGTACAAATGCGGCTAAGGTCGCTTTTGGTATATGTACAATAAATCTATTGAGGGAGGGCAAACCATGCCCAACGGCTACAGCAGAAAGCAGATAAGACTGCACTGGATTATTTTCATTTTGGTTGTTTTGCAGTTCACGCTCAACGGTCCTATGTCGGCCGGATGGGAGCTTATCAAAAACGGCGAGGAACCGGTTTTCCACCCACTGGTTGGTCAACACGTGGTTACTGGCTTGCTGATCTTTGCGTTGGTCCTCTGGCGGCTGTCGATCCGGATCAAACGTGGCGCACCCCCGTTGCCAAAAGAGGAGCATCCCGTCCTCAAAGGGTTGGCCCATCTGACGCATTGGGTGCTTTATGCGCTTTTGATCCTGATGCCTTTGTCGGGTGCGATTGCCGTGTTTGGCGATGTGATCCCTGCGGGCGACGCGCATGGCGTTTTGAAGAACCTCATGCTGTTGTTTGTCGCGCTGCACCTCTCTGGGGCGGTCTTCCAACAGGTTGTTTTAAAAACAAATATTCTGGATCGGATGCGGACGCCTGATCCTGAATAGCTAGCTGAAGAACGCGCGGATCGAGGCTTCGAATTCGCGCGGTTTCTCGGCGTGCAGCCAATGGCCGACACCAGGAATTTTCGCGAAATAGGGCTGCTCAAACAGCGCACGGATCGTTGCCTTGTGTTCCGTGCGCACGTAGTCCGAGGCGCCGCCCGACAGAAAGAACGTCGGGCCGGAAAAACGGCCCGAGAGGTCGGGAAAACCGATGATGTCATCCATATTGGCCGCCAGCGCATCGAGGTTAAGCCGCCATCGATTGGCATTGACGTCCAGAGATTGCAGCAAGAACGCCCGCACGGGGGTCTCGGGGATCGCGTCGGCCAGTTGCCGATCCGCGTCCGAGCGCTTTTCGACAATCGATAAATCGAGCGATTTCATTGCCTTAATCAAATGCAACTGCATGTGCGTATAGGTGACTGGCGCGATATCGGCGACCAAGAGTCGATTGACGAGGGCCGGTTGCGTCAACGCCAAAACCATCCCGGCTTTGCCGCCCATCGAATGGCCAAGCACGTCCATCTTGCCGCCGAAAACCTCAATGATTTCAGCCAGATCACCGCCAAGGTCCGCGTAAGTGTGGCTGTCGCTCCAGGGGCTTTCGCCGTGATTGCGCATGTCCACGGCGACGACGTGGCGCGTATCCGCGAGACGCTTTGAGATCACACCCCAATTGCGCGCCGAGCCGAACAACCCGTGGACAATCAAGAGAGAAGGCTGCTCGGAGCGTTGGCCGTATTCGACGAAATTCAACATCTCGAAAACCTAGTCGTGGACCGATAAAATGACCAGAGGCCAAAAAGAAAAACCCCGGCGATCAGGGCCGGGGCTTTTGCTGTTTTGGGCGTGCTTTACAGGTTGGGATAGAGCGGGAAGCGGGCACAGAGATCGGCGACTTCGGCTTTCACCTTGGCTTCGACCTCCGCGTTGCCGTCCTCGCCATTGGCGGCGAGGCCTTCGACAACCTCAACAATCCAATCGGCGATCTGACGGAATTCGGCCTCGCCGAAACCGCGGGTTGTGCCCGCCGGGGTGCCAAGACGGATGCCGGATGTGACCATCGGCTTTTCCGGGTCAAACGGGATGCCGTTTTTGTTGGTGGTGATATGGGCACGCCCGAGCGCCTTCTCGGTTGCGTTGCCCTTGACGCCTTTGGGGCGGAGATCAACCAGCATGACATGGGTGTCGGTGCCACCTGTCACGATGTCGAGCCCCCCCTTCATCAACTGATCCGCAAGGGCGACGGCGTTTGACCGCACGGTCTTGATGTAGTCCTTGAACTCGGGGCGCAGGGCTTCGCCAAAGGCCACGGCCTTGCCTGCGATCACATGCATCAAGGGGCCGCCCTGTATGCCGGGGAAGATCGCTGAGTTGACCTTTTTGGCGATGGCTTCGTCGTTTGTCAGGATCATGCCGCCACGAGGGCCACGCAATGTCTTGTGGGTGGTCGTGGTTGCTACATCTGCATATGGGAACGGCGAGGGATGCTCACCCGCAGCAACAAGACCCGCGAAATGCGCCATATCGACCAACAGGTAGGCCCCAACGCTGTCCGCGATTTCGCGCATTTTGGCAAAGTCGATCTGGCGCGGAATGGCCGAGCCGCCGGCGATCAGCATCTTGGGCTGATGTTCGGTCGCGAGGGCCTGGATCTGGTCGTAGTCGATCAGGCTGTCCTGCTGACGCACACCGTATTGAATGGCGTTGAACCACTTGCCTGACTGGTTGGGCTTGGCGCCATGGGTCAGGTGACCACCGGCGTCCAGGGACATCCCGAGGATCGTGTCACCCGGTTGAAGCAGCGCTTGGAACACACCCTGGTTCGCCTGCGAGCCAGAGTTCGGCTGAACATTGGCGAAATCACAGCCAAACAACTGCTTGGCGCGGTCGATCGCGAGGTTTTCGGCAACGTCAACATACTGGCAGCCGCCATAGTAGCGACGTCCGGGATAGCCTTCGGCGTATTTGTTGGTCATGACCGAGCCTTGCGCCTCCATCACCGCCGCCGAGACGATGTTTTCGGATGCGATCAACTCGATCTCGTCACGCTGGCGACCCAGTTCATTGGTGATCGAGCCAAAAAGCTCGGGATCGCGGGACGAAAGAGATTCAGTGAAGAAACCAGTATCGGACATGAGGGACTCCGGAAGGAATAGGTTGCGTTGGCGGATTTCCTATCGGAAACAGGTTGGTGCGCAAGAGAAAAAAGCGGCATTTGGACCTCGTGTCGCGGCAATACTGGTCATTGAGGGAACTTTATGTTTCTTTCGGAAATACACGGCAGCAACAGGAAACGGGCATGGGCCAGAAGATCGCCTTTCTCGCAAGTGACGCGGACATCGCCCAGCAGGGATTGCGGGCGCTTGAGGCGTTGCACGACAATGTGCCCCTTGCCGACGCCAACGTGATCGTGGCCTTGGGCGGAGACGGGTTCATGTTGCAAACGCTGCACGCGACCCAGGATCTTGCCGCGCCAGTCTACGGAATGAACCGTGGCACGGTTGGCTTTCTGATGAACGCCTATTCGGTGGAAAACCTATCCGAACGCCTGGCCGAGGCCGAGCAGGCGGTGATCCACCCGCTGTCGATGACCGCCACCTGCATTGACGGATCGGTGCACAAGGCGCTGGCGATCAACGAAGTCTCGTTGTTGCGGGCAGGGCCTCAGGCCGCGAAACTCGAGATCATCGTTGATGGGAAACGCCGCATGGACGAGCTTGTGTGCGACGGGGCATTGCTGGCGACGCCTGCGGGATCGACCGCCTATAACTATTCGGCGCACGGGCCGATCCTGCCAATTGGTGCGGATGTCCTGGCGCTGACCGCGATGGCCGCTTTTCGGCCCAGACGGTGGCGGGGCGCCTTGTTGCCCAGCAGGGCCAGCGTCGTGTTCAACGTCCTTGATCCCGAAAAGCGTCCGGTGATGGCCGACGCGGACTCACGTTCGGTTTTGAATGTCAGCTCGGTTGAGATCCATTCGGACCCGTCCATTTGCCACAAAATCCTATTTGATCCGGGGCATGGGCTTGAGGAACGATTGATCCGCGAGCAGTTCGTTTAACGGAATAGCACGACGGCGACGGCCACGGTTATCAGCGCTAAGCCGTTGATAAAATAGGCATGCTTGTCGATCTTGTCTGAATCCGGCGGGGTGCCCGCCTTTTTTGCACGGATCAGCATCAGGTTCAGGCTGATCGATCCGGCGGTCAGCACTCCGACGATTGCAATCTTGACCCACAGCAGGAAAGGCATGCCCGCCAGACCATATTTCAACGAGGTCATCCAAACGCCGGTGATCCAAAGCAGCGCAAGGCCCGTGGTCGCCAGTTTGCCGACAGCCCCTGCGGCGGCAACCATGCCGGGATAGGTGATCGGCTCGACTTTCGGCATTTGACGCTTTGCAATAATGTTGGACATACCCCCGCCCATGGCCATGCCAAGCGCGATAAAGTGCAAAATCATGAGCAGTGTGAACATGCGTTTCTCCCCGTTTTGAACGCGAGGATAGCAACAATTGCAGTTGCGTCAAAATTAGCGAACGATGTCTTCGTCTTTGACGAACAGGTTTGCCCATGCGCGATCAATCAACTCGGGCGTCATTTTATGTGGCAGGCCCTCAAAATCGCAGATGGAAATCATTTGGTCGACAAGGAACACAGGTTGGTAATTCGCATAGACATTATCCACCGTGGGATAATGCACCTTGAGAAGGCGGATCAGCGACGCCTCGTCCAGCTCCAACCCCTTGGCCTTGGAGACGATTGTAAGGATCTTGAGGAAATCCTGCTTGTCAGGTCCGTCGATCTTGATCTTGTAGAAGATGCGGCGCAGCGCGGCTTGGTCAAAAATCTCGTTCGGGTGGAAGTTGGTTGAGAATATGACGAGCGTGTCAAAGGGCACCTCAAACTTCTCGCCGGAATTCAGCGCCAGAAAATCGCGTTGCTCCTCAAGCGGAACGATCCACCGGTTGACGATCGCTTGCGGCGGTTCGGCCTGACGGCCCAAGTCGTCGATGATAAAGATGCCGCCGGTCGCCTTGAGTTGCATGGACGCCTGATAGGTGCGGGCCTTGTGGTCGTAGATCAGGTCCAACATGCTCAGCGACAGCTCGCCGCCGGTGATGACGGTGGGGCGTTGGCAGCGCACATAGCGCGCGTCGTGGGTTGCCCGTTTGCGCAGGCTTTGCGGATCACCGGCAAGGTCTTCGACAGGCGAATGCACCACCGGATCAAACACCGTGATGACTTGCCCTGCATATTCCAAGGCCTGCGGGATGTAGATCAGATCATTCATCGAATTTCGAATGCCGTTCGAGATTGAGGATTTTCCGTTGCCCGGCGGCCCGTACATCAGGATCGAGCGTCCAGATCCCACGGCGGGGCCAAGCTCTCCCAAAAGGGTTGGGGGCAGGATCAGGTGGCTCATTGCTTGCGACAGGCTGGTGCGCGTGACCTGCACATCACGGATTGACTGCTTTTTCACCTGTTCGGCATAGATATGCAGTGGGACAGGCATGGCGCCAAAATACTCGGATTGGGCAAGCGCATCCAATGCCTGTGCGCGGCCAAGGTCGGACAGGCGATAGCCGACTTCGTTGCCCGCGTCCTCGGATGCGGCAAGGGTGCCGGTGGTCTCAACCAGTTTTTGCGATTTTGCGATGTCGATCAGTTCCTGCGCGACCGTTGGCGGCAGGGCGATGGCCGATGAGATTTCGGACACCCGCGCGAGGTTTTTGCGAAACATCGTTTTCAGCATCAATTGCAGCATCATAACGATGGGCAACCCAACGTCCGGCAGCCTTTTGGGGGCGACCGGTAGCATCGGATTGGAAATTTGCATGTTCATCCGGCAGACCCTCGGCGCGGTTAACGATTAATCAACCAAAGGGTGCAGGCAGGATAAGGCGGTTTTGTGACAAACCGTCGGCGTTTTAAAGGGAAGTTGACCCGGGGTTAGAAAAAGGCCCGATAGGCAAGGTAGATCAACAAAGATGCAGTGAGCGGCAGCCCCATCGGGAATTCGCGCTTGCGCTGCCAGCTTTCCCATTCGGGCAGCATTTTCGCGGCAAACAAGCCCCCGGCAATGCGATGCAAAAGCAAGGCGACCGGTCCCCATCAGCGCCAGCATGATAACGACGTAGCCTGCGTCGAGCGGGGATACAAACAGGGCTGCGGCGGCCATGAATTTCGCATCGCCCGCCCCCATCATCTTCATCGCGGATAGAATGAAACCCGCGATCAACGCAACAACCAGCCCTGCAAAGCGCCACAGGAACACATTCAGCGGCAGCACAATGAACCCGAGAACGACGAAAATCACGATCATCGTAATGACGGTCCAATTCGGAATCTTCATATATTTCAGATCGTTACAGGCAACGATCAAACATACGGGCACGAGGGCGATAAAGAACAGAAGGTCGGCGTCTATCAGATTTGTCATGGTCAATTCGCTGCGTTGCTATCTAGGGCTGACAGGCTGCGCGCGGCAGCCTCAAAGTAGAGCGGGTGGCTGTCGACGGCCTCGCGTAGCAAGCCCGTGCCAATACTGACATCCCCGTTTTTGATTGCGGTCAGGGCCAGAGTATAAAGCAACTCGGCCCGCTCGGTTTGCGTCATGGGCATCACAGGCAGGTCGTATTTACGCTGTGCGCCACGCGCCATCATCAGGTTGTTTTTCGCGGTGAACAGTTTGCCGTTTTGACGGATGGCTTCCTGAAACAACATCTCGGCGTCAAGATATTTGCCGCGGATCAGGTTCGAGTAGCCCCAATTGTTCAGGATTGCCGCCGGTTTGACAGTCAGGCCGGACGCGGTTTCGTAATATTCGTCGGCCTTATCCCACTCTTTGCCGGCATCCGCGATCATGGCTTCCAGTCGGTAGCGCTGATAGGTGGCGACCGTCGGGGGGATTTGCGACAGCACCTGCTTGGCGGCGTCCCATTGATCGGCGCGAATAAGCGCATCAACCAGGAAAACCTGATCGCCATCGATTGATGCAGGATGCTCTGCGACACGCGACCAAATCGAGACCGCCTCGGTTGCGCGGTCAGCGCGGGTCAGCGACAGCGCCAAACCGCGCATTGCCTCGATATTATCCGGGGCGTCGCGCAACTGACGCTGGAAATACGAGACCGCCTCGGCAGGGTCGGCCACCGTCATCATGATTTCGTTGAGGTTATTGCCCTCTGGCCCGTTCACCGCGTCAAGCGCTTCCTGAACAGGATCCTTGGGGGTCAATTGCAATTCTTCACAGGCGGCAAGCGCAAACGCACTCCCCAGCAACAGGCTGATTAGAAACGGAGATCGCATGTTTTTGCGCCTCTACTGCTCGATGACTGGTTACTCAGAAGCGGTGATTAGAAAATCGCCTTTGCCCCGTTGTACCAATTTATAGTCGTTATCATTAACCGCATCATACGTCGGATTTTCAAGATTTGCGATAGCCAAGCGCAAATTCTCGCGAATTTCGGCGCTTGAGCCCCCCGAAACCACGAAAGCGCGGCGAAAAACCTGTCTGGCTTCGGCAAAATCACCGTTGCTCATCAACACAACCCCGAGATTATTCCAGGCGGCTGCGTTTGAATCGTCCTGATCCAGCGCGCGTCGCAGTAGGGTCTCGGCCTCGATCAAGCGACCAAGTTGAAGGCTGGCGCTGCCAAGCGCGATCAGAATTTCCGCCGTCATACCTTGGGTCGCCGCGGCGCGGATGTAGGATTGATAGGCCAGCTCGTATTCTTCCGCCGCCATCAGGCGGTCACCGACCAGCAGCGGATCAACAGCTGTGCCCTTGGGGTCGACCGACGGTGCGTAGCGCCCCTCGGTGTTCGTAGAAAGACCTAAACCGCCCGTAGAACAGGCGGTCAGGATCAGTGTGAAGGCGATTGCCGGGATGGGTCGAACCATCGCGCTACCCTTGCTAGGAATTAAACGTGTCCATCATGACCATGATATTATAGGCCGCTGGACCGACCAGCAAAAGGATCAATGGTGGAAGCGTCAGCGTCATTGTCGCAAGTGTCATTTTTGTCGGGATTTTGTTGGCGGTTTCCTCGGCGCGCATCACGCGTTTGTCGCGCATTTCGTCGGAATAGACCCGCAAGGATTCCGCGATCGACGTCCCGAAGGTTTGCGACTGGATCAGAACGGTCACGAAGCTGGAAATATCCTGAACGCCCGTGCGTTCGGCCATATCCCGCAGAACCGAGGCTCGGTCCTTACCGGCTTTCATTTCATGGGCGACGATTTCGTATTCATCGGCGAGATCAGGGAACGCACCGCGCAACTCACGGGCCACACGCAGAATGGTCTGGTCCAGAGATTGCCCTGCCTCGACACAAATCAGCATCATATCAAGACTGTCCGGGAAGCCCTCGATGATCGCTTTTTGACGAGCGGCTTGCCGTTTGTTGACCCAATATTTCGGCCCCATATAGCCAAGACCACCGGGCAGCATAATATACATAAGCTGTTGTTGCATGGTCATCGATTCCGACGACAAGGCACCGTTCAGCACCGTATAGGCCGTGCCAAGGATCAATCCAGCAATGCCAAGCGCGAATTGCAGGAAGTGATAGAGACGCACCGCGCCCTTCGAGCGGTAACCAGCTTGCAGCAATTTCAGGCGCGCGGCGGAATAACTTTCCTCGTCCTGCGGTTCAAGCAGGCTTGAGTATTTCTGTAGCTTGTCCTTGTCCTGACGACTGCGCAGACGGGTTTTTTGGGTCTTGGTTTCCTCGCCCTGGCCGTTTTCCTTTTCGGCAAGTTTCGCCATCGGATCCTTTGGCGCGTTGAGGATCAGAAGCACTGCACCCGCGATCAGGATCGCGCCCAGAACACCCACGACGATCAGCGGACCAAAGGGGCCAAGCGCGCCGGTCAACAAGTCTTTAAACTGAAGGAAAAATTCCATGGTCCACCTCTATACTCGGATCGTCGTCAGCATTTTCATGACGAAGTAGTTGGTTATCAGGAAGCCCAGGATGACCAGCACGGCCGGGATGAAATACTCGGTTTCCATCACTTGGTCGTAATAGGTCGGGTCCATCATATTGAGGCCGATAATGGCCAAAAGCGGGAAGGACGACAGGAAGTTGCCGGACCAGCGAGCCTCGGCAGAAATCGCCTGCACTTTGCGGAAAAGTTTGAATCGCGAACGGATAACCTTAGCCAGTCCTGCAAGAATGTCGGCAAGGTTGCCGCCCGAGGCCTGCTGAATGGTCACCGCGACCGACAGGAAGCGCAAATCCTGCATGTCCAACCGCTCGGCCAGGTCCTTGAGCGCCTCACCAACGTCGCGCCCATAGGCAGCTTCATCCGCGATCAGGCCGAATTCCGAGGCAAGCGGGTCAGAAATTTCTTTCGAAACGATCGAGATTGTCGAAACAAACGGGTGTCCAACCTTCAGCGAGCGTACCATAAGCTCAACCGCGTCGGGCAGTTGTTCTTCGATCAGGGCCATACGCTTTTTGGCTTTACCGTTGATCCACATGTAAACGCCACCGACGCCCATGGCGACCGACACGGCTGCACGCAAGGCAAGGCCGGATTCTGTCCCGACTGTCAGGCCGACGAAGGCCATCATCGACACGCCAACCATCAGCGTTATCAACTGCTTGGGTGTAAAGGCGATGGCAGCTTTTTGCGCTTTGTCCGCAAGGATCGAATAGATCGGGATCGACCGCGAATTCATGTGCTGGGTCATCTCCTTGCGGAGTTGTTCAAGCACCTGTTCGCGCCCTGTGCCCTTTTCCAGCAGGTCCAACCGGCGGTTCACACTGTTGTTCAGGCTGATCGATTTGCCAAAAACGACAAGGTAAATCCCTTGGATCACTGCAAGCACGGCGATGAAAATGACCGCATAAATGACGATTTCTGGATTCAGTGCCATGTCGTTACCCCATTTTCGGTTCGTAGATGGACGGAGGCAAATCATACCCCCACATGCGGAAGCGTTCAGAGAAGTGGCTGCGCACACCCGTGGCCGTGAAGTGGCCGATAATTTTGTTTTCCGGTGTCAGGCCGGTGCGTTGAAAGCGGAACACTTCCTGCATCGAGATCACGTCCCCCTCCATGCCGGTGATTTCGGTGATCGACGTCATCCGACGCGAGCCGTCCTGAAGGCGGCTGGCCTGCACGATCAGGTTCACGGCGCTCGACACCTGACTGCGCACCGCCTTGAGCGGCATTTCAATGCCGGCCATCGCGATCATATTCTCGAGGCGGCTGATGCCATCCCGCGCGTTGTTGGCGTGAATCGTCGTCATCGAGCCGTCGTGGCCGGTGTTCATGGCCTGCAACATGTCGATCACTTCTTCGCCGCGCGTCTCACCAACGATGATCCGGTCGGGGCGCATACGCAGGGCGTTCTTGATACAGTCGCGCGGGGTAACTTCGCCTTTGCCCTCGACATTGGGTGGGCGGGTTTCCATGCGGCCAACGTGAATCTGTTGAAGCTGAAGTTCCGCTGTATCTTCGACGGTCAGGATGCGCTCGTCATCCGCGATAAAGCTGGACAGCGCGTTAAGTGTGGTGGTTTTACCCGAGCCTGTACCGCCGGACACAACGATATTTAGGCGGGTCGCCACAGCGGCTTGCAGATAGGCCGCCATTTCTTCGGTGAAAGCGCCAAACTCGACCAGATCGTCGATGCCCAGCTTGTCCTTTTTGAATTTACGGATCGACACCAGCGATCCGTCGATCGCAATCGGCGGCACCATCGCGTTGAAACGCGAGCCATCTTGCAGACGTGCGTCAACGTAAGGATTGGATTCATCGACACGACGTCCAACCGCCGAAACAATCTTGTCGATGATCCGCGACAGGTGTTTTTCGTCTTTGAACGTGATGTCGGAAACTTGAAGTTTGCCCGAGCGCTCAACGAATATCTGATGCGGGCCGTTGACCAGAATATCGCTGACCGTTTCGTCTTTCAGCAAAGTCTCAAGCGGGCCGAGTCCGGTGACTTCGTCAAACAGCTCTTGGTTCAGTTGTGACCGCTCTTCACGGTTCAGAACGATTCCCTTGATTTGAAGGGTTTCGTTGGTGATCTCTTGAATTTCGCTTCTCAGGTCTTTCTCAGACGCGGTTTCAAGCGCCGCCAGGTTCAGGTTTTCAAGCAATTCGCGGTGAAGCTCTTGCTTGATTTCCATCAGGCGCTCTTTGCGCTTGCGATCTTTTTCGGCGGTGGCGGCCTGAGCCGGTGCCTTTGGCATCGCCTTGCGCAGCCGGACCGGTTCAGCCGGGGCCTCGGGAGCGGCCACCGGTTCAGGTATTGCAGATTTGCCTTTTACTGGCGCCGATTTGGACTGTGGTCTTGCAACTCTTTGTGCGCCAGCCGTCTCGGTTTTCTTGTATCTGGAGAACATTCAAACGTCCCTTAGCTGGCTTCCTGGAAGCCCTCTTGTGCGAATGCGTGCAAAGACGCGGCGAGTTTCTGAAATTCCTTGCGCAGCGGCGATTTCGGCGCAGCTTCAGCCATCGGCAACCCACGGTCGGCCCCTTGCATGACGCTTTTACCACCATCGGGCAGCTGAAGCTCGATGTTGATGCCCAGCGTCTCGCCGATCCGTTTCACGCGGCTCTTGCCATTGATGTCGGTAAACTTCGGGGCACGGTTCAACGCAAAGCGCAGCTTTTCAAAGGGTAGATCCTCGGCCTGCAAGGCGCGTTTCAACCGCAACGCATTTTGAACGCTGCGCATATCGATCTCAAAGGTCGCCAGATAGATTTGCGACGCCGCCAAAACTTTCTCGGTCCATTGAACCAAGGTCGATGGCATGTCGATGATGACATAGTCAAATTCCGACTGCGCGATCTCGATGATCCGCTCAATGTCTTCGGGACCAATGAAATCCAGCGGCAGAATGTCGGGCGGAGCGGTCAGAACGTGCAGCACGTCGTTGTAGCTCATCAGCGCCTGACAAAAGCTCTCGTTGTCCATCGTGTCGGTTGAAGACAGCATTTCGTACACCGCATCACGTCGCGGCAGATCAAGGTAGGTCGCGATCGATCCAAACTGTAGATCAAGGTCCAGAATGCACACGCGCGGTGCGTTCTCGGCCTTTTCGACCTGGGTCAACTCCCATGCCAGATTGACGGCCAAGGTCGAGGCACCGGTGCCGCCTGCCAAACCGTGGATGGGGATGACGATGCCGTCGCGATCCCCTTGCGAGCGCACTTTCGACGCCTGCGGGTCTTCTTGGTAATGTACCTCGGGTTCTGGCTCAGGGGCCGTGACCTTTTCGATTGCAGCGGCCAATTCCCCTTCGGGAAGAGGGTAGGGGATAAACTCGTCCGCCCCGGCCCGCAACAAACGATGCAGCGACGCAGGCGAGACATCCTCGGCAATGAGAATAACCTTTATGTTCTGAGATTTTGCACCGGTCACAACGTCTTCGATCATCCCGATCGAGGCCTCGTCCTGGTGGTCAATCGCCAGCGCCACAAACTCGAGGCTTTCGGCGTCGGGTTGCTGAAGAAACGCAATCGAATCGGCAAAGCTGAGGTCTCCCCATGCTTCACCCAGCACGGCCTCCATGTCTTCGATCAGCAGGTCGAACAATTGCACATCCCGAGAAATCGAGCATGCAATCAACGCTGTGTCATCTTGTGTTTCCGAGCTACTCATATCTGCCTCGCATTCGTCGTTCACTCAACGGATCCCGATGGGATCGAACTATCAAAAAGGTCTGTCCGCACCTCGGGCACGGACTTTCTTAATCAATGTTTTGACGATGAATTGGGGCGAGATTTGGACCCAAACAGCCCAATTGTGCGAAATCTGTTAACGGTTCAGCACAACCGGGGCGATTGTTTATTGGCTACCTGCGGTCGCGGTAACGGTGTCGGCAACTGTTTCGAGGGTCGACGAAACAGCGCCGGATTCGACATAATCGCGATAGACGATGGCTGCATAAAGCCCGTCAAGCTGATCGCCCGCACCGGCGACAAAGCCCGACACTTCGGTGATTGCGCGGCGGTTCAAACGCTCGCGATCAGTTACGTCAACGGCAGGGTTGATTTCACCCTCGCTCACCACGGCCTTGAGCCGGGATTTGTCGACGCCATTGGCAATCAGGAAATCAACGACCGCTTGCGCGCGCCGCTGACCCAACCCACGGTTATAGCGGCTTAAGCCCACTCGGTCGGTGTGCCCATAGACGGTGAACTTGATTTCGGGGAACTGGCTGATCCAATCCGCCTGTTGGCGCAGGATCACCCGTGCGGCGCTATCAAGCTCGGTGCTGTTGAAATCAAAATAGACCGTCGTCGGCACGTCTTCGTTAAATTTCACTGAAAGATCAACGGTATAGTCAACCTGACGCGTCATGATTTCTTCATTCGCAAGGGTTGCCTCGCCAAAGCTGTCGCCTTGCTTCAAAGCACCTGCTTCGCTTCTGAATGTCGAATAGATCGGCCCGCTTGAAGCACATGCCGACAACAGGAGTGCGCCGGAAATTCCAAGGGCGACGTTCTTTGCGGTGCGAGTCATGCCATCAATCCAAAACATAGCCATAGGGGCCGTTGAAATCCTGCCGCGCAACCTCATCAGCCGCGCCGCGACCACGATTTGCGATGCGACCGAACAGGAACAGGTCTTTTTCGCTGGGCGGTCTGATGCGCGAAAGCGGAGTCGCTAGCAATTGATCCTTGGACGGTGACACCAGATGCGGCGTTACGATAATGACCAATTCGGTCTGCTGGCGTGAATATTCAGCCGAGCGGAACAACGCCCCCAGCACCGGAATATCCCCAAGCCAAGGCACCTGACCATTCAAATCGCGGAAATCGTCTTCCAGAAGCCCGGCAATGGCAAAACTTTCACCATCGCCCATCTCGACCGTGGTTGAGGTCTCTCGTTTCGTGAAGGCGTCAATCTGAAAGCCGTTTTGCGAATAGCCGTTGGTCGGATCGAGCGCCGAGACGCGGGCGTTCAGTTCAAGGTTGATATTGTCTGGGCCAACGACACGCGGCACGAAGCTCAGCTCGATGCCGAAGGGTTTGTATTCCACGGTCACGGTATCTGCGTCACGCGACACCGGCACAGGGTATTCGCCACCTGCCAGGAAACTCGCCTCTTGTCCGGAAAGCGCGACAAGGTTCGGTTCGGCAAGAGTCCGCACAGCCCCCTTGGTTTCAAGCGCCTC
>JBELFK010000015.1:17203-33326 GCA_042092935.1 Paracoccaceae bacterium
CGACAAGGTTCGGTTCGGCAAGAGTCCGCACAGCCCCCTTGGTTTCAAGCGCCTCCAGCAACACGCCCACTTCAACCGAGCCAACATCAAGCCCGAAAAGCAAGGCACCACGGTTTTCGTTCGTCGATGGGGTAATCCCGCTGGTGAGCGCGGTCGTTATCGCGGTGCTGCCCGCAAGCGTGCCGCTGCCGCCGAAGGTGTCCAAAACGCCACCCAAAGACCCCGAGGCCGCCAATGAACCACTGAGCGATTTCGTCACCGTCCGCTGCATCTCGGCAAAGCGCACTTTCAACATCACCTGCTGCACGCCGCCCACCGTCATCAGGTTCGACACGCGCTCGGGCGCGTAGCGTTCGGCCAGCGACATCGCCTGGGCAAGTTTCGCCGCGCTGGTTACGGTGCCCGACAAGACGATGCCGTCGTTCGCGGTGCGCACCTCGATTGCCTCATTGGGCAGAATTTGTCTAAGCCGTTCTTTAAACTCGGAAATATCGGCACTCACGCGGACATCGACATTGGTAATAAGCTGCCCCGTGGCGTCCAGAAGGGTCAGCGTGGTCAGGCCCGGGGCCTTGCCTAAAACGTAGACCGTTCTGTCGGACAGGGTTGAAATGTCGGCAATGTCGTGGTTCGCAATACTGAGTTCTGCGAAGGATACGTCGCTTTCAACCACGACCGCGCGGTTCATCGGGACGTTCAGAACTTCGGAAACGCCGCTGTCCACGACGCGCAGTATTTCTGCGGACGCAGGTCCAACACTGACTGCACTGATTGCGCAGCCCATCAGCATCGCGGCCATCACGTTTTTCAAGTACATCTGCTCTGCCTCATTGAGCCGGACATTTTTTTATTTCACCCGGTCTATTGGCGCCAATATCGATGATTTCCGAAATTTTTGCAAGAATCAGTTGGTTGGGGTGCGAATTTCGAGTCTCAAATGTCACGACTGAGCCCCATGAAAGCAAAACAACCCGCCGATTGGGCGGGTTGTAATGGGTGATTATTCTCGGCAAGGGATTGGTATTTCGACCACTTCGGCCCCTTTTCGGGTTCGAATGGTGCAGACTTTTTCCTCTTCTTCGACTTGTACCGCGACCTGCTCGATGGCTTCGATCCCCAGAAGCGAATTCTGATCCACCTCGATGGCCGAGGCCAATGTCGTGTCCGTGGCACCGACCAGCGATAGTGAAAGCCTGCCCGTCGATTGACCCTGCGCCAGTCTTGCGACTTCCTCAGGTGACGCGGTGACAGTCACTGTCCGTGCGATCTTCGTCGAGGACGAGCCGCTGTCAGCAATCTGGTCAATGGCGATCAGCCGGATATTTGAGCTGATGAGTTTCGTCACCTCAATAAACGTGCCCGAGGCATCACGGGTTCGGCCGGTCCAGTAGACATCGACCCGATCATCGGGGCGCAAAAACCCTGACACACCCGAGGTCACGTCCACACGAATTGCGAAGGCGCGCATGCCAGCCTCAAGCTGGGTTGTGATCCCGCCCGATTGCCCAGGGTTTGTCATTTTGACTGTCAATAATGGCTCACGAGGCTCAATTGCCCGCAGAATAATGCGGCGCGTGTCCCGCGCGTCACCGTCGCCTTCCGGGAACAAATCTTCACGGCGCGAAAAATAGCCCTCAGGCAGCGAATCGGTTGGGAAGATCACCAACTCAATGTCTTCTTCAGACAGGATCTGGCCGTATTTAAGTTTACGTGCGGCAACGTAGATTTCGGTGGTCTCAATCACCCGCGCGCTATTTTGGCGTTCGGCATCAAGGGCGAACTGATAGGCCGAGATATAATTGCGGGCCATATAGACAGCCACGCCGGCCAATCCCAGACCCAAAACCAATACAAGTCCGAATACGAGTCGCATTCTTTCTTCCTTTCCCCACGTTTAAAGACGGATTTTGCCCGTCGTGTTACTCGGTACAATCGCGCCCAATTGTGGCCAAACCACGGGCTGACTTGGGCAATGTTGCGAAAATCAAAACCTGCGACCTGCAATATTGGGCCAACAGAGGCCAAAATTCACATGGCAAAAGGCTTATTCAGCAAAGCTCGTGCCGTTTGACACCTGTGCTGCGGAAGGCCCAATGCTTTGGGCATATTGTGAAACCGTTGGTCGAACGACCGCCCCCGAGGCCACGCCGATCCCGACGACCGCAGCGGTGATGACAACCCAGTCAATCGAAACCGCACCGTCCTCGTCCTGGATGGCTTTCAAAATCATCTCTTGCATAACGATAATCTCACTCTTGCAGAAAATAGAGTATCGCCCCAACAGAAGGGGCGGGGTCCTTTGTGAATTGCAAATGCGACTTTAAAGTGACAAAAATGCAATTTTTTTCGTAATGATAATTATTCGGACCAAAAAAGGTGAAAGGGCCGATCCGAAGGTCGACCCTTTTGAATGCGTTTCAGCTAAGCGCTGAAGGCAACGTCTTAGAACGATGTTGCATCGCTTGTCGCTGCAGCGCTTGTCGCGATGCCTGTCGACAGAGTGCTAACCTCGGTGCGAACTGCTGAACCAGCAGCAACGCCCATGGCTACGATTGCAGCGGTCAGAACAACCCAGTCGATCGATACTGCGCCAGCTTCGTCTTTTGCGAAATTTTTGATAAGGTTCATCATGTTTAGTCCCTCCTACAGGAATATGATTGGTGGTCTGTGTGATATCCCGCGGCTCCCTTGATGCTTGTGTAAGCAGCTCATTAACCTTGGTGATGAAGATAATTTGCCCGTTGAATGGGGCGGGATTTGGACGTGTATGGTTCGATTTAGAGAAAACTTTAGGGTTTTACCTGCCTCAATGAGTGAAACTTGTGGTGCATTTTCCCGATCGAAACGAAGGCCTGCTTTTTGATCCGGGATCGAAAAGCGTGCTTTCACGGCGCTAAACACGAAAAAAGGGCCGATCCGAAGATCGACCCTTTCGAATGCGTTTCAGCTAAGCGCTGAAGGCGAATTCTTAGAACGATGTTGCGTCGCTTGTCGCAGCAGCGCTTGTCGCGATGCCTGTCGACAGAGTGCTAACCTCGGTGCGAACTGCTGAACCAGCAGCAACGCCCATGGCTACGATTGCAGCGGTCAGAACAACCCAGTCGATCGATACTGCGCCAGCTTCGTCTTTTGCGAAATTTTTGATAAGGTTCATCATGTTTAGTCCCTCCTACAGGAATAGATATGTGGTCTGTGTGATATCCCCTCAGCGTCCCTCGGTGCTCCTCTCAGCGCCTCGTTGGCCTTGGTGATGAAGATGTTTTGCCCTTTGAATGGGGCGGGATTTGGACAGGTTTGGTCTGATTCTGAGAAATCTTTCGGAAATTTTCGATTTTTTTGAACTAGCGAGTTTAGACAGACAATTTCTGTAACTCGTTGTTTTCATTATATATGTGCCGTTGATTTTTGGGTTTAATGGGTTCAAACCCTGTGCCCCATTTAAAATCGAATTGAAAAAAAATGGGCGACCCTTTCGGACCGCCCACTTGCAAACTCAAATTTTTTTAAAGGTGATTCAGACGATTTTGGCGTCTGTGGCTGCAATAACGTCTTCGCGCGTCACGCCCGGTGCCAATTCCAGGATGTGCAAACCTTTGTGCTCAACCTCAAACACGCAAAGGTTGGTGATAATCATATCCACAACGCCTTTGCCCGTCAGCGGCAGGGTGCATTCCTTGAGAACCTTCGAAACACCGTGCTTGTTGGTGTGATCCATCACGACGATCACACGGCCAACGCCGGCGACCAGATCCATGGCACCGCCCATACCTTTGACCAGCTTGCCCGGAATCATCCAGTTGGCCAGATCACCATTCTCAGCCACTTCCATTGCGCCAAGGATCGCCATCGCGATTTTGCCACCCCGGATCATGCCAAAGCTGGCGGCACTGTCGAAATAGGCCGAGTGGGGTAGCTCGGTAATTGTTTGTTTACCGGCGTTAATCAAATCCGGATCCTCGTCGCCCTCATAGGGGAAGGGGCCCATGCCGAGCATTCCGTTCTCGGATTGCAGCGTGACGGTCATGCCATCCGGGATGTAGTTTGACACCAGCGTCGGAATTCCGATGCCAAGGTTCACATACATGCCGTCTTCAAGTTCCTGCGCCGCCCGTGCGGCCATTTGGTTACGATCCCAACCCATATGAAATCCTCCTGGGTTATAAGTCTTCGCGAAAGGGCAATTGGATTTGCCTTTGCGACTTTAAGGTGTTGGTTTTCCCACAAACTGCATCGTCCCGATCAGGCCGTCGCGTAAATGTGGAAACAGCGCGAAGGGAGACGTGGCCGCATGCAGCAGCCGCGCTTTCAGAGACGAGCCCTGCCATCCGCTTTGATAGGTTTTTAGTGTTTCGATGCGAAATCCCGCATGTTCAATTTGCCACTGCATTTGACGGAGCGAGTATTCATGCTGGTGCCCAAGCGCTTCGTCCCCGTCGGGGTAGCGATAGATACCGAGAACCTCGACGTTCGCCAGCATTCTCAGCACGTTCCTGATGCGAAACCCATTCGGCGTTGTCAGCACAAGCCAGCCGTTTGGTTTCAGAAGTGTCGCCAGTTTTTCGAGAACGATATAGGGCGGCACGGGAATATGCTCGATGACTTCCAGCATTGTGATGACATCATATTTGCGGGACGTCTCGTATTGGTCGTCCATCAAATTGATGCGCTCAAACGCAATCCCCGAGCTTTCGACATCGCCGCGCGCGTCTTCAACAACGTCCGCCATCGAGCTGTCAAACCCCAAGGTGTCCTGGCAAAGAATAGCCATCTGACCGCCGCCAATATCGAGATGCGAACTGCCAGCCGGCAGGTTCAGTCCCTTTGTCAAACTCCAGACCTGATGATAGCGTCGGCGCGATTTTTGATAGTAGTCGCGAAATTCAACGAATTCGCGACCCAAAATCTTGCCATTATAGACGTCATCAAAACGAGCGTTTGCCATTGCTTGGGTACCCTTGTTACACGAACACAGGCTGACTTGGGACGGTGTTTCCCCAGCAGCTTAGTGCCAATTGAGCTTTCGGCCTATCCTTCTCTTTGGCGCACAGTGCGCTGTTCAATGCGTTTTTCGTGCTGACCGGTGAAGATGCGATGCACGTAGACGCCGGGCAGATGGATGCTGTCGGGCTCTAGTTCACCCGGCTCGACGATCTCTTCCACCTCAACGACGCAGACCTTGCCGCACATCGCTGCGGGCGGGTTGAAGTTGCGCGCCGTCTTGCGGAACACGAGGTTGCCGGTGGTGTCGGCCTTCCAGGCTTTCACAATCGACAGGTCGGCGAAAATGCCGCGCTCAAGGATATACTCCTCGCCGTCGAATTCCTTGACGTCCTTGCCCTCGGCAATCACCGTGCCTACTCCGGTTTTGGTGTAAAAGCCGGGAATGCCGCAGCCCGCCGCGCGCATGCGTTCGGCCAAGGTGCCCTGCGGCGTGAACTCAAGCTCAAGCTCGCCCGACAGATACTGGCGCATGAATTCCGCGTTTTCCCCAACATAGGACGAGATCATTTTCTTGACCTGCTTGGTTTGCAACAGGATGCCGATGCCGAAATCGTCGACGCCCGCATTGTTGGACGCAAAGGTCAGATCCTTGACGCCGCTTTCCTTGATCGCTTCAAGGCTCAGCTCTGGAATACCGCTGAGACCAAAGCCCCCCGCCGCAATCAACATGCCATCGTGAAGCAAACCGTCGAGCGCTTCGGTCGCGTTCGCATAGACTTTTCCCATGAAAGTCCTCCCGTAATGAAAATCCTACTGGGATATGGTCTGTCCGCGCGCCACGAGTCAATGAAATGGGGGCCGAATTGGCCCCCATTAAGTAATCCTACCTAACGTTGAAAAGCTACTTTTTCGCCGCTGGTTTCTTTTCGGCTGCCGGTTTCTTTTTCGCGGGCGCTTTTTTCTTAGTGCCCTTTTTCGCGGCTTTTTCCGCAATCAAGGCGACGGCCATATCCATGGTCACGTCCTCGGCCTTGGTATCTTTGGGCAGTGTCGCATTGACCTTCTCCCATTTGACATAGGCCCCGTAGCGCCCGTCCATCACGTTGACTGGACCGCCGTTTTCGGGATGCTCGCCAAGCTCTTTCAGTGGTTTCGCAGCAGCCCCGCCGCCCCGGCGTCCGGGGTTGGCACGTTTTTCGGCCAGAATTTCCACCGCGCGATTCATGCCGATTTCAAACACGTCATTGGGGTCTTTGACGTTGGCGTAGACCGGTTTTGCCTCGTCTGGAAGCTGGTGCATCACATAGGGGCCAAATCGCCCGAAGTTCGAGGTTATCAAGCCGCCCTCAGGGTGCATGCCAATCTCGCGGGGCAGCGACAGCAGGGTCAGCGCCTTTTCAAGGTCCATGTCCTCTTTGGACCAGCCCTTGGGCAGAGACGCCCGCGGCGGTTTCTTGTTCTCGGGCGTCGGCTCGCCGCGCTGGACGTAGGGGCCAAAGCGGCCCGACTTCAGATGGATTTCGTCGCCCGCGTCTTCGCCCAACACACGCTCGTCGCCATCTGCACCTTCGCCGGCGATGGGGCGCGTATAGGTGCATTCAGGGTAGTTGCCGCAACCGACAAAGCCACCGGTGCGCGAGGTTTTCAGATGCAACTGACCGACGCCACACTTGGGGCAAACACGCGGATCGCTGCCGTCTTCCCTTGGTGGATAAAGCTGAGGCGCAAGCGCATCGTCCAGCACGTCCAGCACCTCGGTGATCCGCAGGTCCGAGGTCTCGGCAATCGCGACAGAAAAATCCTTCCAGAACGCGCCGAGGATTTCCTTATAGTCGCCGTCGCCCGCCGACACGAGATCGAGCTGTTCCTCAAGGTCGGCCGTGAATTCATAACCGACATATTTGCGGAAGAAGTTGAGCAGGAAGATCGTCACGATCCGCCCTTTGTCCTCGGGGAACAGGCGGTTCTTGTCTTTGCGGACATATTCACGATCCTGGATCGTCGTGATGACGCTGGCGTAGGTCGAGGGACGCCCGATGCCAAGTTCCTCCATGCGTTTCACAAGCGTCGCCTCGGTGTAGCGGGGCGGCGGCTGGGTGAAATGCTGCTCGGGCTGAACATCGCGCTTGGCGGTTGCGTCACCGGTTGCAAGCTGGGGAAGGCGCTTGTCGTCATCGTCAACGACATCGTCGCGGCCTTCCTCGTAGACCTTTAGGAAGCCGTCAAACAAGACCACCTGACCGGTGGCACGCAAGCCGACCTGACCGTCAGCGCTTGCGATGTCGACCGTCGTGCGCTCCATCCGCGCGGCGGCCATCTGACAGGCAATCGTCCGCTTCCAGATCAGATCATAGAGCTTGCGCTGGTCAGGTTCGCTGATCTTCAGGCTCGCCGCATCTTTGCGCGCATCCGTCGGGCGAATACATTCGTGGGCTTCCTGCGCGTTCTTGGCCTTATTCTTATACATACGCGGGCTTGAGGGCACGTAGTCGTCGCCGTAACGCTCTTTGATCGCCTCGCGGGTTTCCATCACGGCCTCAGGCGCCATGTCGATCCCGTCGGTCCGCATATAGGTGATGTGTCCGGCCTCATAAAGGCGCTGGGCGGCGTTCATACAATGACGCGCGCCCATGCCGAATTTTCGGCTGGCCTCTTGTTGCAGGGTCGACGTCATGAAGGGTGCCGAGGGATTCCGGTTCGCCGGTTTGGCCTCAACGCCGGCGACTTTCAGATCGCGGCTCTGGATCGCCTGAACCGCCAATTCGGCCTGCGTTGCATTGCCAAGGTCAAACTTATCGAGCTTATCGCCCGCCAAAGTGACCAGCCGCGCCTCAAATTCCTTGCCACGCGGCGTGGTTAACAGCGCCTTGACGGTCCAGTATTCCTGCGGGTTAAACGCTTCAATCTCGGTTTCGCGCTCGACAATCAGACGCAGACACACCGACTGCACACGCCCCGCCGAACGCGCGCCGGGCAGTTTGCGCCACAGCACAGGCGACAGTTTGAAGCCCACAAGATAGTCCAAAGCGCGACGGGCCAGATAAGCCTCAACCAAGGGGGTATCCACCTGACGCGGGTTCTGCATCGCTTCGTTCACAGCCGCCTTGGTGATCGCATTGAAGGTCACGCGGCTAACGGCCGTGGATTTCTTGATCGCGCGGCGTTTGGTCAACGCCTCTTGCAGGTGCCAACTGATCGCCTCGCCTTCGCGATCGGGGTCGGTCGCGAGGATAAGGGCGTCATCGTCTTTCAGCGCATCGGCGATGGCCTTAACGTGTTTGCGGGAATCGGTGCCGACTTCCCAGAGCATTTCAAAATCATTCTCGGGATCAACCGAACCGTCCTTTGGGGGCAGGTCGCGCACATGGCCGTATGAGGCGAGGACGGTGTAGTCATTGCCCAGATATTTGTTGATGGTTTTGGCCTTGGCGGGCGACTCGACAACAACAACGGGCATTTTGGTCCAACTCTAAATCAATACATGGGGCTTTGGCGGCGGAAAATGGGTCGCCGCGGGGCGGTTTGTCAACATGCCATATAATAAAGAATTGCCGCGGTTGATTTTAGACGCGGTTTGGCGCGGGGTTAAGCCCGCGCCAAAAGCCCACCTGCTTGTCTTGAAATCTGGCCCGTCATTTCAAGCTCGGTCAGGATGGGCGAGACATCACGGCTTTCAACGCGCAAATCCCTAATCAACTGATCTTCTGACAAAGGGGTCGGTCCCAAACGGGTCAAAATATCACTGTGCAGCGCGGTCGTATTTCGACGGGGCTGCGCGGGGGCCTGAGGCTCGGGAAATTCAAGCGTCGTTTGCATCGGCGCGCTGGGTGAATTTTCTGTACCCAGTGCCGCAATAATGTCGTCCGCCGAGCGCACCAGGGTCGCCCCGTCGCGAATCAAGGCGTTGCATCCGGCGGACCGGCTGTCCATCGGATGCCCGGGCACCACCAAAACCTCGCGCCCCTGATCGAGCGCGTTTTTGGCGGTGATGAGGCTGCCCGACCGCGTTGCGGCCTCAATGACCACGACCGCCCTGGCCAAGCCCGAGATCAACCGGTTGCGCAATGGAAAGTGGCGCGCCTGCGCCACAAGGCCAACAGGTTGTTCAGAGATCAGAGCACCAGCATCCAGAATGCTTTTGGCAAGCTCGGCATTTTCCGCCGGATAGATGGTTTCAATGCCACCGGCCAACACCGCGATGCTGCCGGTTTTAAGGCTGCCGACATGCGACGCCGTATCCACACCACGCGCAAGCCCCGAAACGACGCTGTAGCCCGCGTCACCCAAATCCTGCGCCAGCTTGCGTGCCATGCGGGTTCCAAGCGATGAGGCATTGCGTGCCCCGACAATGGCGATGGTCGGTGAGGACAGGATTTCAACCTGTCCCTTGATCCAAAAGAACGGCGGCGCATCTGCCAGATCATGAAGCCGCTCGGGATAGGCGGCTGAGCCTGCAAAGACCAAACGCCCGCCCGCCTTGCGCCCGGCTTTCATTTCCTGGGAAGCTACGTCGGGCGGGCAGGGCGCGTAATTTTCGACGCCCGCCTGCTTGGCAAGGGCGGGCAAGGCCCCCAAAGCCGCTTGGGCCGAGCCATGCGCGTTAAGAAGACGATAGAACGTCGCAATGCCAACCCGACGGGATCGCAACAGGCGGAGCCACGACACCCGATCTTCTTCCGAGGTGGGTGGAAGGGGGGGATGAGTGGAAGAATTACGTTTGTCGCGCATCATGGGTCCGCCTTGTTGCGACACCAGATGTAAGCAGAGTTGGTTAATGGGACGTAACCCGATTTGATTTAATTTCAGTGGGTCGCGATCACCCGCTGCCCCCCACCGTCAAACCGCCGATCAGGACGCTTGGTTGACCGACGCCGACGGGCACCCACTGGCCCTGCTTGCCGCACATGCCCATGCCCGGATCAAGCGCCATGTCGTTGCCCAAGGCGCGGATTTGTTTCAGCGCGGTCGCGCCATCGCCGATCAGCGTGGCACCTTTGACCGGCGCACCCACTTTGCCGTTTTTGACCTGATAGGCCTCGGTGCAGGAAAACACGAATTTGCCGTTGGTGATGTCGACCTGACCGCCTCCGAATCCGACGGCGTGGATACCGTCTTCAAGGCCCGCAAGCATGTCTTTTGGGTCGCTTTCGCCGCCCAGCATGATCGTGTTGGTCATGCGCGGCATCGGCACATGGGCGTAGCTTTCGCGCCGCCCGTTGCCTGTCGGGGCGGTTTCCATCAATCGCGCATTCTGGCGATCCTGCATAAAGCCGACAAGAATGCCGTCTTCGATCAGCACGTTGCGCGACGAAGGCGTGCCTTCGTCGTCAAACGAGATCGACCCGCGCCGGTCGCGAATCGTGCCGTCGTCCACCACCGTCACCCCGTCCGAGGCGATTTTTTGCCCCATCAGACCGGCAAAAACGCTGACCCCCTTGCGGTTGGCGTCGCCCTCAAGACCGTGGCCAATCGCTTCATGCAGCAAAATTCCCGGCCACCCCGGCCCGAGGATCACGTCCTGCACCCCCGCCTTGGCGGGCACAGCGCTGAGATTGACCAGCGCGATCCGCAATGCCTCGTCAACAGTGGCTTTCCAATGCGCAGGCTCCATCAAGCCGTTCAGGGCGATCCGCCCGCCACCGCCATGCGAACCGGATTCGCGGCGGCCATTGTCCTCGACGCTGACCGAGGCATTCAGTCGAACCATGGGGCGGCTGTCGCGCAGATGGGTGCCGTCGGGGCGCAGGATTTCGACCTCTTGCAGAGACGCGGCAATCGAGGCCGAAACCTGCACCACCCGAGAATCAGCGGCGCGCGCATAGTCATCGATTTCCCGCAGCAGATCGATTTTGACAGGAAATTCCGCGTCCCCAAGCGGATCATGGTCAGAATAAAGCCGTTCGGTGATGGCTTTGGGGGGCATCGCCAAAGTGCCTCCGCCGTTTCCTACCGCCAATCGGGCGGTTTCAGCCGCCCGTGTCAGAGCCCCCATACTGAGATCGCTGGAATGGGCAAACCCTGTCACCTCGCCCTTCACGGCCCGCAGGCCAAAGCCCTCGGTGGCGTCATAGCTGGCCATTTTCAGCCGCCCGTCGTCGAAAGACAGCATTTCTGCTCGCTTGCGTTCGGCAAAAATCTCGCCGTCATCGGCCCCGTTGGTCGCTTCCCGCAAAACCTTTAAAGCGGCGTCAAAAGGCAAATCTGCCTCAAAAGGTTGGAAAAAATTATGCGTCATTTACCCTCCAAAGGAGTTTTTTGATCTAAATCAAGAAAAAGCGTCCGTTTGCCGCAAGCATATTTCTTGTCCCGAGGCTTAGAATATGGTTTCTCCTCGCTCCAACACAACGGGATTCCGTGCGACTGTTTGCGCGGGTTCTGTTTCGACTATCATGCAATTAACCGATCAGGGTGAAACATGCGACTTCTGACGACACTTCTAGGCCTACTGGCCACACTGATGGCCCTCCCTGCGACTGCACAGGAAGGTCTGGAAATTATCGGCAAGCCGATCGATCGCGGTATGGGCTTCCAGCCAGCGGCGACCGAATTGGCACGGATCTTCCAACGCCTCGATTTTCTGGTTCTGGTGATTATTACGATCATCTCGATCTTCGTGATTGCGCTGGTGATCTACGCCATCCTGCGCTTCAACCGCCGCGCCAATCCGACACCGGCGACGTTTACGCATAATTCACCGCTTGAGGTCGCCTGGACAATCGTTCCGATCATCATCCTGATCTTCATCGGAACCTTCTCGCTTCCGGTTCTGTTCAAACAGCAGGAAATCCCCGAGGCCGACATTACCATCAAGGTGACGGGCTACCAGTGGTACTGGGGCTACGAATATGTCGATGCGGGCTTTGGCTTTGACAGCTTCATGCTGCAAAGGGACGAGTTGGAAGACTACGGCTACAGCCAAAGCGAATACCTGTTGGCGACTGACACAGCCGTTGTTGTTCCGGTTGGCAAGACCATCGTCATGCAGGTGACTGCCGCAGACGTGATCCACAGCTGGACCATCCCGGCCTTCGGCGTGAAGCAGGACGGTGTACCAGGTCGTTTGGCGGAACTTTGGTTCGCCGCCGAGCAGGAAGGCGTCTTCTTTGGCCAGTGTTCCGAGCTTTGCGGTAAAGACCACGCCTTTATGCCGATCACCGTCAAAGTCGTGTCGCAAGAGGCCTATGACGAATGGCTCAAAGGCGCGATTGACGAATACGCAGACGCTGGCGCGTCCGGCACCGTCCAGATCGCATCGCTGGACTAAAACATTCCGCAGCGCACGCGGCTAGTCCCCGTGCGCTGCACTCTTTCTGACAAACGCCTATTGGCGGTTTCGATATAGCGGAAGACCATGAGCGACGTGACGATCAATTCTCAGGCACAGACGGGCGAAGCCAGCTTTGGCGACTATTTCGCGCTGTTGAAGCCGCGCGTTATGTCGCTGGTGGTGTTCACCGCCCTTGTCGGTCTGTTGGTTGCGCCCGTAGGCGTGCATCCGATGGTCGCTCTCTCGTCTATCCTGTTCATCGCCGTCGGCGGCGGTGCCTCGGGCGCTTTGAACATGTGGTGGGACGCGGACATCGACCGCCTGATGAAACGCACCCAATCGCGCCCCATTCCGGCGGGTAAAGTCGACGCCTCCGAGGCGCTGGGCCTGGGCTTGACGCTGTCTGCCTTTGCCGTGGTTATGCTGGGGCTTGCGGCAAATTGGCTGGCGGCTGGGTTGCTGGCTTTCACGATCTTCTTTTACGTTGTGATTTACACGATGTGGCTGAAACGCCTGACCCCGCAAAACATCGTGATCGGTGGCGCGGCAGGGGCTTTCCCTCCGATGATCGGCTGGGCGGTCGCGACCGGTGGGATCAGTGTCGAAAGCGTCCTGATGTTCATGATTACCTTCATGTGGACTCCGCCGCATTTCTGGGCGCTGGCGCTGTTCACCAAGACCGACTACGGCGATGCAAAAGTCCCGATGCTGACCGTCACACACGGACGCAAGGCCACGCGGGTGCATATCCTCGTTTACACCCTCATTCTGGCGGTGGTGAGCATTGCGGCGGGTTTCACCTCGATTGGCGGACCTTTGTATTTGACGGTTGCTGTCGTTTTGAACGCCTTGTTCATCAAGGGTGCCGTCAAGATCTGGCGTCGCGACGATGCGACAGCCGAAGCTGATAACTATCTCGCGGAACGCAAATTCTTCAAGCTGTCGTTGCTGTTCCTTTTTGTGCATTTTGGTGCTCTCATGGGCGAGGCCGCTTTGGCTCCGCTCGGACTAGGTGGCTGGTAATATGAACTTCTCGAAACCTCATGAAATCCATCAACGTCGGCTGGGCCGCAACTTGGGCGTCGGGCTGCTGCTCGGGTCGTTTGTCGCGGTCGTCTTCGGTCTGACCGTCGCCAAGCTGGGCAATGGCGGCGAGATCAAAGGCATCGACTTTGTTGTCGACACATCTGTCGAGGCCCCTGAATGACGCTGACCGGCACCAATAAGACCGTTGTGCAAGCGGTTGGGGTTGTCCTGATTATGGGATCGCTGGCATGGGCTGCGGTGCCGTTTTACAATTGGTTCTGCCGCGTCACCGGCTATGGTGGAACGACAAACGTGGCCGAGGTCGGTTCGGACATTGTTTTGGACCAGACGATGAAAGTGCGTTTTGACGCGTCACTTTCCGAGAAGATGCCGTGGGAATTCAAACCGGTCGAGCGCGAAATCGAAATCAAGATCGGCGAAACCGGCTTGGCCTATTACGAAGCCTATAACCCGACCGATCGCGTTGTGGCCGGGTCCGCCAGCTACAATGTGGCCCCGTACTCGGCGGGCAATTTCTTTGTCAAAATCGACTGCTTCTGCTTTGAAGAACAAGTTCTGGCCCCGGGTGAGCGGGTCTTGATGCCTGTCAGCTTTTATGTTGACCCCGAAATTGTGGATGACCGCGAGGCAAAATATGCCAACCGAATTACGCTGTCTTACACATTCTACGAAATCGATATACCCGAGGACTATGTTGCTCCGGGTGACGAAACAACGAAACTAAACTAACCTCCAACTGAGGGACTACGATGGCACACGAAAAGAACCACGATTATCACATCCTGACTCCATCGGCGTGGCCGCTGCTGGGCGCCCTCGCGGCGTTTGTCATGCTCTTCGGGGCCGTTGTCGCAATGAGCGGCGGCGTCACTATCTTCAACAAGGCCGTGACTCTGGAAGGTCCATATATGTTCCTGATCGGCCTTGTCGCCGTTCTCTACGTCATGTTCGGATGGTGGGCTGAAACCATCAACGAGGAATTTGCAGGCGACCACACGCCTGTTGTGCGCATTGGCCTGCGCTACGGGTTTATCCTGTTCATCATGTCCGAGGTTATGTTCTTCTCGGCTTGGTTCTGGACCTTCTTCAAACACGCGCTTTATCCCATGGGGCCAGAAAGCCCGATGAAAGACGGTGTCTGGCCGCCGGTTGGCATCGAGACGTTTGACCCGTTCCACCTACCGCTTATCAACACGTTGATCCTGCTCTGTTCAGGCGCAGCCGCAACTTGGGCGCACCATGCCCTCGCACATGAGAACAACCGCAAAGACATCAAATGGGGTCTGATTATCGCAGTTGTTCTGGGGCTGATCTTCACCGTTTTTCAGGCCTATGAATACAGCGACGCAGCCTTTGGGTTTGCGGGCAACATCTACGGCGCGACCTTCTTCATGGCGACCGGCTTTCACGGGTTCCACGTGGTAATCGGCACGATCTTCCTGTTCGTTTGCCTGCTGCGCGTTCAACGCGGCCACTTTACCCCGGAAAGCCACATCGGTTTTGAGGCCGCGGCATGGTACTGGCACTTCGTTGACGTTGTTTGGCTGTTCCTCTTCGTATCGGTCTACATCTGGGGCGGCTAAGCTCCAACCGGACGAACGTTTGCGGTTGAAACTTCGCAAGCAAAACGCATAAGAAAACCGCGGGCGTCCTTAACGCTCGCGGTTTTTTCATAGGATACACCAGACTTGCAACGTCGCCTGATTTTTCCGTTTATTGTCGGCCTCACCGGTGCCGCAATCCTGTTCTCGCTTGGCACATGGCAGATGGACCGCAAAACGTGGAAAGACGGTGTTATCGCCGACATCACCACCATGGTCGCCATCGCGCCGGTTGATCTGCCGATCACGCCCACAGAAGCCGAGCATGAGTATCTCTCGGTGCAAGTGACCGGAGAAATCGGCGCGGGTGAAATCCCTGTCCTTGCCTCGACCAAGCAGGTTGGCGCGATCTACAGGATCATCTCGCCGTTCCGCATGGACAATGGCCGTATGATCCTTGTCGATCAGGGATATATGCTGGACGAGCTGAAAGACGATCCCAGACCCATTGGCGCCGCGACGATTGTCGGCAATTTGCTTTGGCCCGATGAGATCGACAGCTTCACGCCCGAGCCTGATCTCAAGGCCGACATCTGGTTCGCCCGCGACATCGAGCGCATGGCCGAGTATCTGAACACCGAGCCTATTCTGGTTGTCGCCCGCGAAACGTCGCTATCTGACACGCCGGTGACGCCCTTGCCCGTCGACATCAGCGGCATCCCGAACAAACATCTTGAGTACGCCGTGACCTGGTATGGCCTTGGCATCGTCTGGTTGATGATGTCTGTCTACATGGCGCGGCGCAAACCTCGTAAAGACGAAAGCTGAACAAAATGCGTTATATCTCGACCCGCGGCAACGCACCGGTTCTGAGTTTTGAAGAAGCCATGCTGACGGGCCTGGCCCGTGACGGCGGCCTCTACGTGCCCGAGACGATCCCGCAGATGAACGCGGCGGACATCAAGGCGCTGCGCGGCCTGTCCTATGAAGAAATCGCCTTTCGCGTGATGCGCCCCTTCATCGGCGACACCTTTACGGACGACGAATTTCGCGAAATCATTGCCAAAGCCTATGCGTCGTTTGGCCATGACGCGCGCGCCCCGCTGGTGCAGCTTGGTCCGAACCATTATTTGCTGGAGCTGTTCCACGGCCCGACATTGGCCTTCAAAGACTTTGCCATGCAATTGATCGGCCAGTTGTTTCAAGCAGCGCTCGGGCGCTCGGGCGAGCGTGTGACGATCGTTGGCGCGACTTCGGGCGACACCGGATCAGCCGCGATTGAGGCGTTCAAAGGCCTGGATGCCGTAGACGTCTTTATCCTTTATCC
>JBELFK010000016.1:0-33130 GCA_042092935.1 Paracoccaceae bacterium
AGCAGCCGTGAGACCGAATGTCTTAAAGGTCACCCAAGTGTCGGTGCTAAAACCGCGCCAGATGACCTCGTTCAATACTGCAAGCACGATGAAAAACAGCGCGAGACGTTTTGTCAGGATCATCCAGCCTTCGTCCTGAAGGGGCATGGCTTCTTCCATGACATATTGTAGATAGCTTCTGCCTTGCAGCAGCCCGATGGCCAGAGTGCCGCCAAAGAACAGATAGATCATTGTCGGTTTCATTTTGAAAAACCGCTCGTCGTTGAACCAAACCGAAAGCCCGCCGAACACGATCACCAACACCGCAGTCACAACCTGCATACGAGACAGGTGGCCGGTCAATTTCCAGAGGATGCCAGTCGAAATCAGCAAGAGCGGAATGAAAAACGCGGTGACAATGATGAACCCACCGTAATCCGTGCCAGCGATGGTAAATGTCTGATCTTTCAGACGCCCGTAGGCCACGAAAAACAGGATCACTGGTCCAAGTTCAAGCCCCAGTTTCAGCCACGTATTGATCTTCTTTGCTTCCGCCATGTCTTGGTCCCTTTTATCCGCCCATCTCAACTATCACAGCTCCGAGCGCGATCAATGCCATCAATGCAATTCGTCTTGGTCCAACGGTCTCTTTCAGCACCAACCAGCCGATTATTGCGGCAAAGACGGTCGAGGTCTCGCGCATGACGGCGGCTTCACCCACTTTATCCAGACGCGTTGCCACCATGATCGACCCGAAACTGGCAAATGCAATCAAGCCGCCAAAGAAACCGCGCACCATCAGCGGGCCGACTTTGGGACGGTTTTCCATCTTCAGCCAGCGATGCAATGCGTAAGGCGGAATTGCCAAGCCATCGATAAAGAAGAACCACGCGAGAAAAGTGAAAGGGTTCGCCGTGGCGCGAATGCCATAGGCATCATAGGTGGTATATAGCGCCACAAAGAGACCCGTCGCGACTGCAAGAGTCAGCGCCAACCCCAGGGTTTCACGCTCGGTGGTCAGGAAAACGAGGTTATAGACCGCCAAGCCAAATATGCCCGCAAGCAGGGTTGCGATGCCCATCCATTGCCAAAATGTGAAGGTCTCACCGAAAATCAAATAGGCGCCGACGACGGTGAACATCGGCCCCATGCCCCGCACAACGGGATAGACGACCGTAAAAGCACCCTTGGTGTAGGCCAAGGCTTGCAGCACTTTGTAGCCGACATGGATGATAAATGCCCCAAGGAAAATCAACCACATATGCGGCTCGGGCCATGGCACGACGAACAACGCGAAGGGTGCCGCCATCAGCCCATAGCTGAAATCAATTGCACCTCGGCTTAGCCAGGGGTCGTGACGGCCCTTTTGCAGGGCACCGAATACCGCATGCAAGAACGCCGCCATCAACGCCAGACCCAAAGCCAGTTGTCGCCCCTGATCCGTGCCCTCAAGCGAGATTAACCACTCGCCCATCAAGCGGACCCGCGTCGAAGGTTGTCGCGCGCCGATGTGACCGCTGGGTTCAAGATTGCAGCCCAGTCAGTGCAGCGGCAAATTCCTCGGGGTCAAAAGGGGCCAGGTCATCGATTTGTTCACCGACGCCAATCGCGTGAATGGGCAGCCCGAATTTGTCAGCCAACGCCACCAGCACGCCGCCTTTTGCAGTGCCATCCAGTTTCGTCATGACCAAACCGCTGACGTCAGAGAGCTTCTGAAAGGTTTCGACCTGGTTGATCGCGTTTTGACCGGTTGTCGCATCGAGAACCAGCAACGTGTTGTGCGGAGCGGTTTCGTCTTTTTTGCGAATTACCCGCACGATTTTCGCCAGTTCTTCCATAAGGTCGGCGCGGTTTTGCAGCCGCCCGGCGGTGTCGATCATCAGCAAATCGGCACCCTCGGCCTCGGCCTTGGTCATCGCATCAAACGCGAGGCTGGCGGGGTCAGACCCTTGCGGGGCCGTCAACACCGGCACGCCTGCACGATCGCCCCACACCTGCAATTGCTCGACAGCCGCCGCGCGGAACGTGTCGCCAGCGGCAATCACAACATGCTTGCCCGCTGCCTTGAACTGACTGGCCAATTTGCCGATGGTTGTGGTTTTACCGGACCCGTTTACGCCGACGACCAAAACCACCTGAGGCTTTTTGGAATAAAGCGGCAAAGGCTTCGCCACCGGTTCCATCACGCGAGCGACCTCGGCGGCCAATATTTCCTTTATCTCACGGGTTGAAAGACGCTTGCCCATGCGCCCCTCGGCGATATTTGCGGTGACACGCAGCGAGGTATCAACGCCCATGTCAGAGGCAATGAGCAACTCTTCCAACTGCTCGAGCATGTCGTCGTCCAACTCGCGTCGGACTTCTCCGGTGCGAGAGGTGCGCCCCAACAAGCGGCCCAAAATACCCCCCGACGGCTTCGGGGCATCCCCTTGTTCCGGCGGCGTCACGATTTCTGGCTCTGGCTCTGGCTCTGGCTCTGGCTCTGGCTCTGGCTCTGGCTCTGGAACAGAGGCCACGTTTGTAGGTTCAGGGGCAAGCGTTGTCTCAGGCGTCTCAGCAACTTCGTTGCTGCCTGCAACCTCGACAATGTCCTCGATTTCGCCACCATCTTCGACAATCGCCTCAAGACCCTGATCCAATTTGGATGAAGATTTGAACAATCTGTCTTTGAGTTTTGAAAAGAACGCCATGATGCCTCCGTGAATTCAGTTTCACCTAATGCGGTTCGCTGGCATTTGAAAGGGGCTGTTAGAAAAGGCTACCCTGATCTGAGGGTTTCGCCCTGCCGGTCGTCCGTTTTTTCGACGGCTCGCCAAGTTTGACCTTGCCATCATGGAATTCGATCTCAAGCGAAGCGGCCCTTTCCGCAGCCGCCTTGTTGGTCACAAGCCCCTTGTCGCCGTGCACCACCGCATAGCCCCGCTTGAGCGTTTCGACATATCCCATCGCCTGTCGTTGACGGTCCAAGGCGGCCAATCGGTCGCTGAGCTGTGTCAGACGCCGTTCATATGCAGGATTGATGCGGGCAGCCAATCCACCAAGGTTGCGGTGCTCGCCGGCCAGTCGTTGACGAATTGCCCCGATGTGCAACCGTCCTGCGTGACGGCTAAGGTGGATTTGACGGGTCTGAAGGCCAGCCCTAAGGGCATTGGGCAGACGGTCGTCGAGATGATCGACCTGCTGTCGCTGCGCCTGGGTCAGCGTTTCGGCCTTTGGCAGGGCGCGAGAAAGATCGCGCAGCCGCTCTGAGCGCCGTGTGACGCCCGAAGTCAGGGCCTGCGTCAAGCGTGCCTCTTGCTGATCGATCCAGGCCAACAACTCCATGCGAACAGGGACGGCAAGTTCAGCGGCGGCTGTGGGCGTCGGGGCGCGATGGTCGGAGACAAAATCGATCAGCGTTGTGTCCGTCTCGTGCCCAACAGCCGAGATCAGGGGAATAGCACTGTCGGCCGCCGCGCGTGCCACGACTTCTTCGTTGAAGCCCCAAAGATCTTCGATCGACCCACCGCCGCGCGCCACGATGATAAGATCCGGACGCGGCAACGCCCCGCCCGGCGTCAGCGCGTTAAACCCCTTGATCGCCGCCGTCACCTCGGGTGCACATTTTTCACCCTGAACGGCGACAGGCCAGATCAGCACCTTGCGCGGAAAGCGATCGCGCAGGCGGTGAAGGATATCCCGGATCACGGCCCCCGATGGCGAAGTGACGACGCCGATGATTTCCGGCAGATATGGAATCGGCTGTTTACGAGCGGGATCAAAAAGCCCCTCGGACTGAAGAAGCGCTTTGCGCTTTTCGAGCATCGCCATGAGCGCACCCATGCCTGCGGGCTTAATATCCTCGATGACAATTTGGTATTTCGATTGGCCCGGAAACGTGGTCAACCGTCCGGTTGCAACAACCTCAAGCCCTTCTTCGGGCTGGGTTGCGAGACGCGTCGCAACGCCCTTCCATATGATCCCATTGATTACAGCACGGTCATCTTTGAGATCCAAATAGACGTGCCCCGACCGGGGTCGTGACACCCGCCCGACTTCGCCCTTGATGCGCACATGGGCAAATTCGCCTTCAATCATACGTTTGATGGCACCCGACAGTTCAGAAACGCTGAATTCCGGTGCGTTTTCACCCTCAAGTGGATCATCGATTAAGTCGGACATTTTGCCTGCCTTGTGTCTGGCCTCGTCCCACCTTAGAACGCGCGCAAACGACTTCCAAGCTGGAGATTGCCAGAATGAACATCCTCATCCTCGGCGGTGGTGGCCGCGAACATGCACTGGCATGGGCCGTGATGCAAAACCCGAAATGTGATCGATTGATCGTCGCGCCGGGCAATGCGGGGATTGCGGCAATTGCGGAATGCGCATCCTTCGATGTCGAAGATGGGGCGGCCGTGGTCAACTTTGTGGAAGAAAACACGGTGGATTTCGTCATTATCGGTCCCGAGGCCCCCTTGGCCGCTGGGGTTGCGGACCGGCTTCGCGATGCAGGTGTCTCGGTTTTTGGCCCCTCAAAGGCGGCCGCACAGCTTGAGGCATCAAAACGTTTCACCAAGGAAATCTGCGACGCGGCGAACGCCCCGACGGCTGGATATGCGCATTTCACGGATGCTGAGGCCGCCAAAGACTATATCCGCAAGGAAGGCGCGCCGATCGTCGTCAAGGCCGACGGGCTTGCCGCAGGCAAGGGCGTCATTGTCGCTATGGACGAGCAGACGGCGCTGGACGCGATTGACGACATGTTCGACGGCGCCTTTGGTGCGGCGGGCGCAGAGGTCGTGATCGAGGAGTTTATGGAGGGTGAGGAAGCCTCGTTCTTTATCCTCGTGGACGGTGAGAATGTTTTGCCGATGGGCACTGCGCAGGATCACAAGCGCGTTGGCGAAGGCGATACCGGGCTCAACACAGGTGGGATGGGGGCTTATTCTCCGGCACCGGTGCTAACGGAGGCGCTTCAGCAAGATGTGTTGGCGCAGATTATCCGTCCGACGGTCGCCGAGATGGCCAAACGCGGGATGCCCTATCAGGGCGTGCTTTATGCGGGTTTGATGATCGAAAACGGCAAGGCGCGGTTGGTTGAATACAACGTGCGCTTTGGCGATCCCGAGTGTCAGGTGTTGATGATGCGTCTTGGGGCGCAGGTATTAGACCTTCTACAAGCCGCCGCCGAAGGACGATTGGGCGACGCACAGGCCAATTGGGCCGACGACCACGCGATGACGGTGGTTATGGCCGCGAAGGGATACCCCGGAGGCTATGAAAAGGGCACGGTGATCTCGGGTTTGAATGACCTGCCCGAGGACAGCTTCAACATGGTGTTCCATGCGGGAACAGCACAGAAGGATGGCGGGATTGTCGCGACCGGTGGACGGGTGTTGAACGTCACGGCGCGTGGGGCCTCATTGCAAGAGGCGCGGGATCGAGCCTATGCGATGGTTGACGGGATCGACTGGCCCGAGGGCTTTTGTCGTCGTGATATTGGCTGGCGGGCGCTGTGATCTGATTTCGAAGTGCGCAAGCGCACTCCGACCGGGCGGGGGCCAGCCCCCGCACCCCCGGGATATTGTCGGTCAAAAGATATTAAGGGCAGGTCAGCGCGTCGGCGATGCTTTCGGGGCCTGTGTAGGCGCTGATTGGCGTGGTGGTAATTTCGCCCCCAGCGGTTAGCTGCGAGGACATGATTTGGGACCAATTACCGGATGCTGTAATCATTTCCGGGCCTTTGCCGCAATCGCGGCTGCCGCCGACGATGTAGTCCCAGCCGATGCGGTGGTTGGTCAGATTGTCCTGCACCGCGATCTCGGTGAGTGCGCCATTGTCAAACCGCAAGATCCTGAGTTGCTTGGCCAGATGCGGGCGGTCGATATAGGCGATTTCGATCTTGCCGTCGCCGTCGAGATCCTGCGTTGTGATGGGGGCCAGCCAGCGGCTTGAGCGTCCAAAGAACGGAGTGGCGGCAACGAGACCGGTTTCATCGTAAACGGCCAGCCGTGCGCCAAGGGTCAGGCTGCTTTCGACCGTGACAATTTCCGGCGTACCGTCGCCATCGACGTCGGCCAGCCTGGGCGTAAGGTCTTCAAACACGCTGGTTTGAGGCAAGGTCAGCGACACTGCACTGCCATCTGAAAGACGTATGTCCATGCCGCCGTATTCGATTTCGTCACCCAGCACGCCGTGGGGATAACGTGTGGTCGGTTGCGTGTAGCTGGCCGAGGTGATCTCGGCGGCCAAAACGGATGTTGTTGCAAGGCCCGAAACAAGCAGAAGCACCGCCAATGCGGCGAGCTTTTGCCCAGCTTGTTATCGAGTCCGACGCATCAAATCTGTTTTTCCGGCATCTTCACCACAAGCCCGTCAAGATCGTCGGTGACGCGAATTTGACAGGTCAGACGCGAGCGAACGGTGTCTGGTTCATAGGCGAAATCAAGCATGTCCTCTTCCATATCATCCTTGGCGGGGACTTTTTCGACCCAAGCGGGATCGACATAGACATGGCATGTCGAACACGCACAGGCGCCGCCACAATCGGCCTCGATTCCGGGGATATTGTTATCGCGCGCGCCTTCCATGACGGTCAGGCCGTTGGCGACCTCGACAACATGCTCGGTGCCATTGTGCTCGATATAGGTGATTTTCGCCATTTTGCTGGTGTCTCCTTTGGATTTCTACCTTCTCTAGCGAAACCATTTAGGGGCTTCCAGACGCATTTGCGACCCCTCGGTAAAGTGATTGCGACAATCTGTGAATGTTCTATATTCGTTCTCATGACGCTTATGACCAATCTTTGGCCCAAACCGCCCTCTTGCCTTGTTGCCGGTAAGATTCATCTGCCGCCCGAAGGGGCGCGGGTGGCTGTGGCTGGGCTGGTGATTCTCCGACAAAGGCCGGGAACCGCAAAGGGAGTTATTTTCGTAACGCTTGAGGATGAGACCGGTGTCGTCAACATCGTGGTCTGGCGCAAAATCTACGAGGCCTTTCGGCGGGCCGTTATTTCAGGCCGGTTGCTGCGCGTCACCGGACGGGTGCAACGCGCCGATGGGGTGACCCATGTCATCGCCGAGAAGGTCGAGGACATTTCTGCCATGCTCGACACGCTTCTTGAGCCTGCGAGCGATTAATACTTTTCCAAAACGCGACGTTTGCTAAAGTCCAGCCGAGTTATCGAGTTGGAAAGTATGATCCGCATCAAGGCACTCTCAGCCGTCATGGCACTTACTCTTGCGGGGTGCACAGTTGGCACCAGCGTCTCTCAAGCACCCGAGCGGCCCGACGGTGCCAAGCCCGGCACCTGTTGGGCCAAACAGATCAAACCTGCGGTCATCGAGACCCAGACCACGCAATCCGTGATCTCGGGCAATGACGGTGAGACGATTTATCAGACCGAAACCTCGCAATCCATCATCGAAGAACGGCAGGAAGTCTGGTTTCAAGTGCCCTGCCAGAGCGTCATGACCCCCGAGTTTATCGAAAGCGTCCAACGCGGGCTGACAGCCCGGGGGTATTACACCGGCGCAATCACCGGCCGTATGGACGCGCGCACAGCCAAATCGATCCGCTTGATGCAGGTGCCTTTGGGAATTGACAGTCAGGTATTGTCGCTGATCGGGGCGCGACATTTGGGATTGGTGATCGTTCCCATCGAGTGATGCACAGGATCAAACAAGAAAAGGGCGCCCGATTGGACGCCCTTTGCATTTTTACAGTGCCTAAGTCTACTCGGTGACCGACAGCGCCAGGAAGCGTGGGTTGCCACCTGATCTGACAAGCAACAGGACCGATGTGCGGCCAGCCGCCAGCGTGGCATCGATTTGCGCTTGCAGGTCCGTCACGGTTTCAACGGACTCTCGGCCGGCTTTCTCGATGATCGCACCGGCTCGCAGACCTTTTTCAAAGGCTTCCGAGGTCTCTTCGACGCCAGCTACGAACAAACCTCTGGTGCCCGCTGGAAGGCCGGTGTCCTCGCGCAATTGATCCGTGATCTCAAGCAAGGTGATCCCAAGGATTTCAGCGGTCTGAGGCTCTTTCTCGGCTTCTGGTTCTTCGGTCTCAAAGGTGGCTTCCGCCAATTCGCGGCGTCCCAAGGTGACGTCGATGGTCACAAGTTCGCCATCGCGGATCACGTCAACCTCGACGACTGCTCCGACATCCGCCGCGCCAACCTGGTTTACTAGGTCGCGGACGTCCTCGACCATCGTTCCGTCGAACGCAACGATCACGTCACCGGGGGCAATGCCAGCGTCAGCCGCAGGTCCGGCAGGAACATCTGTAACCATCGCGCCATTCGTGGCGTCCAACTCCATCGCGTCCGCCATATCCTGAGACACATCCTGAATGCGAACCCCGAGCCAACCACGGCGGGTCTCGCCGAATTCCTCAAGCTGGTCGATCACGCCCGAAACGACGTTTGACGCCATCGAGAAGCCAATGCCGATGGAACCGCCATTGGGCGACAGGATCGCGGTATTCACGCCGATCACTTGCCCGTCCATATTGAACAACGGCCCACCCGAGTTGCCGCGGTTGATCGCGGCGTCAGTTTGGATGAAATCGTCATAAGCGCCCGACAAAGACCGGTTGCGCGCCGAGATGATCCCTGCGCTGGCCGAAAACCCTTGGCCCAGCGGGTTGCCCATGGCCACGACCCAATCGCCGACGCGCGATACATCGCTGTCGCCAAATTCAACCCAGAACAAAGGCTCATCCGACTCGACCTTGAGCAAGGCGAGGTCGGTCTTTGTGTCGCGACCGATAATGGTCGCGGGCAGTTCCTGACCCGAGAAGAACTCGATCATGATTTCGTCGGCACCTTCAATGACGTGATTGTTGGTCACAACGTAGCCCTCTTCCGAGATCACGAACCCTGACCCCAAAGCGGTCGAGCGACGTTGACGCCCATCATTGCCTTGGTTGCGTTCTTCGAAATCGCGGAAAAAATCCTCGAACGGCGATCCTTCGGGGACAATCGGGCCGGCACCGGCCTCGCCCGATTCAACGAGCGTCATTGTCGTAATGTTCACAACGGCAGGGCTAACCTCCTCGACCAGATCCGCGAATGAATCTGGCGCGGCCTTTACGGCGCCCGCAATGGATTGGGCCACCGCGAAGGTGCCAATCAAGAGGCCGCTCCAAAGCCAGGTCTTCAGGCCTGTTGATGAGTTGATTGTCGATTTGGCAATTGCTTGCATTACCTTTTCACTCCTGATGGATATCGTTGACGGTTCTCGAAATGTAGGAACTAGTTTTCTGAAATCCACCATAAACACCAATCACATGTCGGTGTTCAATCGTTTGTCGCCACCCGCGTTCACAGTTGGATCGTCACCCCAAATACAAAGGCCAACCAAATCAGGATCAAACCTGCGACGATGCTTAAGGCACCCATAAGCCTAAGCGCCTGTTCGGGCGTGTCGGCCAACAACTGAAGCATGCGTTCCAAAAGCGAAGGGGCCAGCGCATAGGCCAGCCCCTCGACAATCAAAACCAGTCCCAGCGCCAGAAACGCTGCGGCCAGCATTACTCGGCCGTTTCCGACTTAAGATAAGTGAAAAACTCACTGTCTGGCGTCATAACCATAGTGGTGCTGAGACCATTCAGAGCGTTTTCATAGGCTTGTAGAGACCGATAGAAAGCGAAGAATTCTTCGTCCGTTCCAAAGGCCTCGGCAAAGATCGCGTTGCGTTCTGCGTCTGCCTCACCACGGGTGATCTGAGATTCCTTTTCAGAGATCGAAAGGGTCTCAACCACGGTACGGTCTGCAAGCGCGCGAACACGCTGCGCAGCCTCGTTACCACGGGCGATTTCATCGGCAGCTTCCCGCTCACGCTCGGCACGCATCCGCGCAAAAGTCGCTTCAAGGTTCTGCGATGGCAGGTTGGTTTGCTTGAGACGCACGTCGACCACTTCGATTCCCAGGCCCAAAGCGACTTCACGCGCCTGGTCGCGAATGCGCACCATAAGCTCGCCACGATCTGTCGAGAGGATACGATCCGAGGTCACCTGATCGGCACCAAGAACTTCTCGGATTTGCGCGTTCAGGATCGACGACAGACGGTCTTCTGCAAGACGTGTCCCGCCGACACCAACGGCCTCGCGGAATTTCTGAACGTCGGCAATCCGGTAACGCGCGAAGGCGTCAACGACGAGACGACGATCATCCGAAGGCGTCACTTCGATCACATCCGTATCAAGCGACAGGATCCGGTCGTCATATTTAACGACTTCCTGAATGAAGGGGATCTTGAACGCCAAACCCGGCTCTTCTTTGATCGCCTTAATCTGACCAAACTGAAGCACCAGCGCCTTTTCACGTTCATCCACGACGAATATCGATGACAATGCGCCGACAGCGAGAACGACCAGAACGGGGATAATAAATGCTGATCTACGCATGATTAGTTCCCTCCACGCTTGAGTTCATTGAGCGGAAGATACGGAACAACAGAACCGCCCTCGCCCGCGATAGACCCATCAAGGATCATCTTGTCGACATCACCCAAAACGCGTTCCATCGTTTCAATATAGAGACGCTTACGTGTAACATCTTTCGCCTTCTGATACTCGGCAAGAACCGACATAAAGCGGCTGGCTTCACCAACAGCTTCGTTGACGGTTTGTGCGCGGTAGCCTTCTGCTTCTTCAAGGATCTGCGCCGCAGCACCACGAGCTTCGGCCAATACGCGGTTTGCATAAGCATCCGCTTGGCGTTCAAGACGGTCGCGTTCCTGTTCAGCTGCCTGAACATCGCGGAAGGCGTCGATCACCTCACGCGGCGGGTCGGCTTTATCAAGGTTCACACGAACAATGTTGATGCCCGAGTTATATTCGTCGAGCGTCGCCTGAATGTTTTCGCGCGCTGCTTCCGCAATCGCTCCACGATCCCGGTTGAGGATTGGAGCCAGTGTCGAAGCGGCTATGATTTCACGCATTACGGATTCTGAGACCGCCTGAACGGTTTCCCGAGGCTCGGCAATGTTGAACAGCAAACGCGCTGCATCATTGATGTTCCAAACCACCTGGAAGTCGATGTCGACAATATTCGCGTCTGTCGTCAGCATCAGGCCATTTCCACCTGTGCTGGTGCGGCTGACACCAATGTCTTCGGTTCTCTCAGAGGTCACATTGACCACTTCGGCCGTTACAATCGGCCATGGGGCAAAGTTCAGACCCGGATTTCCGGTGCTTGCGTAGCTGCCCAGGAACAATTCAACCGACTGCTCTTCTGGCTTCACTGTATAAAGACTTGCCACCAGCCACAGCACAACAGCAACAGCCGCGCCAATTGCTGCGGTTCCTTTCGTGAAAGCCGGTCCGCCTGATCCTCCGGCGCCACCGGAACCACCGCCCGAGCCGCCCCGGCCGCCCATCAGGACGCGCAGTTGTTCCTGACCCTTTTTGACCAGTTCTTCAATTTCAGGGATCTGTTGATCGCCTCCGGGTCTACGACCGCCGCCACCGTTATTCCGGTTGTCGCCGTCGCCCCCGCTGTTTCCACCGCCACCCCATGGGCCGCCGTTATTTCCAGCCATAAAGACTTTCCTTTTTTGATACGTTCACGAAACGTTACTTACTAACTGTGCAGGATTGCCAGAAATTCAAGCCGTCCTGATTGGTGTTTTCATTGTGACCAATTCTTCTGCCATCGTCGGGTGAACTGCAACCGTCCGGTCAAAATCTTCCTTGGTCGCCCCCATTTTCATGGCAATCCCGACCATTTGGATCATTTCGCCCGCGCCTTCGGCCACGATATGGCACCCCAATACCTTACGGGTGGCCTTGCTGACCACCAATTTCATCAAAACGCGATCACAGTGACCGGCAAAAGACTGCTTCATCGGTTTGAAACTCGAACAGTATACCTCAATCGGTTCCTGCTCGGCGGCGTCTTCCTCGGAAAGGCCAATGGTTCCCATTTCAGGCTGCGTGAAAATTGCGGTTGGGATCAATTCGTGATCGGGCGCTGTCGGATTGTCGTTATAGACAGTCTCGACAAAGGCCATGCCTTCGCGGATCGCAACGGGTGTCAGGTTCACGCGGTCCGTGACATCGCCGATGGCATAGACTGATTCAATGTTGGTCTTTGAATATGGATCGACAAGGATCTCGCCCTTGCGGCCAGTCTGAATACCAACCTCTTCAAGGCCCAGCCCGTCCGAGTTCGGCGTTCGGCCCGTCGCAAACAACACCTGATCGAAAACCCGCTCATCGCCGTTGGTCGCTTTGACCCAAATACCGCCGTCGACCTTTTTCAGCTCGAGGATATTTGTGCCGGTGTGCAAATCCACACCGTTTTGCTTCATTTCCTCGGCAACAAGGCCACGGGCCTCGTCATCGAAACCGCGCAGGATTTGCGCCCCGCGATAATATTGCGTCGTCGCTACGCCCAGACCGTTCATCACGCCGGCAAACTCACAGGCGATGTAACCACCCCCGATCACAAGAATCGACTTTGGCAGCGTCTCAAGGTGAAATACGTCGTTTGAGGAAATCCCCAATTCACACCCGGGCATATCCGGCGACACAGGGCGACCGCCGGTGGCGATCAAAATCGTCTTTGCTGACTTGCGCGTTCCATCCGCCAATTCAACCGTGTTGGGATCAACCAATTTGGCGCGCAAATCGAAGGTTTCGACGCCCGAGTTCGCGAGCAGCTTGCGGTAGATCCCTTCGAGACGGTCCAACTCGGCATGCATCTTGCCGCGAAAGTCTGGCCAGTCAAAGCGCGCCTCGTCGATGTTCCACCCATATGAACGCGCAACTTCAATCGAGGACGAAAACTCCGACGCGAAAACCATCAGCTTTTTGGGCACGCATCCGCGGATAACACATGTCCCGCCGTAGCGGTCTTCTTCGGCAAGCGCGACGCGCACGCCCTGGGCTGCGGCCACGCGTGCGGCACGCACACCGCCAGAGCCGCCGCCAATTACAAACAGGTCGTAGTCAAAGGCCATTTAGGTTCCTATTCACCGTCGAGATCGCGGAAGAGATTGTCCGTCTCGAGAAACTGGATTTGTTCCTCGCTTGATGCACCTTCATGTATGTCGCGCACCTCGACCTTTCCATCCCCATAACCAATCACAACTTTGTCACAGATGTCGATAAATAGCCCATTCTCGACCACCCCCGGCACCTGATTCAAAACCATCGCCAAATCACGCGGTTTGCCGATCCGTTTGAGGTGGAGATCAAGGATATGGTTGCCCTCATCCGTAATGAAGGGCGCATCGCCATCCATGCGCAAACCGGCCTGTTGTCCCAGCACATCCATCGAGATCAACATTTCCTCGACCAACGCTTTTGAGGTCTGCCAGCCAAAGGGAATAACCTCGATCGGCAAAGGGAACGCCCCAAGGTTTTCCACCTCTTTTGCCGCGTCGGTGATGACGATCATCTGATCGCTTGCCGTTGCCACGATTTTTTCTTGCAGCAAGGCACCACCGCCGCCCTTTATCAGGCTGAAGTCGCCATCAAATTCATCCGCACCATCAATCGTCAAATCCAGCCATTTGGCTTCGTCCAATGAAGCAATGGTGATGCCAACCTCGCGGGCCAGCTCGGCGGTGCGTGTCGAGGTCGGCACGCCGATTATGCGCAACCCATGCTCGCGGACCAATTCACCGACACAGCGCACCATCCACGCCGCCGTCGAGCCGGTGCCAAGACCAACCCGCATCCCGTCCTCGACAAATTCCGAGGCTTTCTTTGCTGCTACAAACTTGGCCTTATCAATAGGCGACAAATCAACAACCATGGGCGCGTCTCCAATAATTTGCGCCGGTTATAGAAAGAATGACGTCAGGGTGCGAGACCCAATTTCGGCATGTGCCGCGCAAGGTCGTTTTCAGCGCACATTTTTCAAGTTTCCGATGCGAAACTTGCTAAAATCGGGAATCACAGCTTCGCGCGATAAGGAATTTTTGCCAGATGTTTTTATCTGTCTTTGAAATGTTCAAGGTCGGTATCGGCCCGTCGTCGTCCCATACGATGGGACCAATGGTGGCTGCCGCTGACTTTTTGAACCGCATTCGCACTGCGCCGTTTCAGGTCCACGGCCTCAAAGGGTCCTTACACGGAAGCCTTGCATTCACCGGCATCGGTCACGCGACCGATCGGGCAACGATTCTTGGCCTCGCAGGGTTCACGCCCGACACATACAACCATGATCTGGCCGAGCAAACATTGGATCAGATCCGCGAAACCGGTTTCATCCACCCGGCGGACCTGCCCGCGTTGAAATTCGACATCAAAGAGGACCTGATCTTTGACTTTGGCCCAGCGCTCGCTGGCCATTCAAACGGTATGATCCTGATGGCGACCGACAAGCAGGGCGACGTCATCCTGCGTGAGACTTATTATTCCATCGGTGGCGGTTTTGTCCTGACCGAGGCCGAACTTGCCAGCGGCAAGGACACCGACGAGGGCGATCCGGTCCCCTACCCGTTCAAAAGCGCTGTCGAAATGCTCGATATGGCGCAACGATCCGGCAAAACCATTGCCGAAATGAAGAAAGCGAACGAAATCGCGCGCGGGTGTTCCGTCAAATTGGACGATGGCATTGCACGCATATGGCAGGTCATGAACGATTGCATCGAACGTGGATTGGCGACAGATGGCATTCTTCCCGGCGGGCTACATGTCCGGCGGCGCGCCAAAGGGATCTACGATGCGCTCATTGCCGAGCGCGGGATGAACCTGACCGCTCCGCATACGATCAACGACTGGATGAGCACTTATGCCATGGCCGTGAACGAAGAAAACGCGGCGGGCGGGCAACTGGTCACCGCCCCCACCAACGGTGCAGCGGGCGTCATGCCCGCAACGATCCGCTATTGGCTGGATCATGTGCCGGGCGCCGCAACGTCCAAAATACCCGACTTTCTTCTGACAGCCGCCGCGATCGGCGGATTGGTGAAGTTCAACGCCTCGATCAGCGGGGCCGAAGCGGGATGCCAGGCCGAAGTGGGCAGCGCTGCCGCGATGGCCGCTGCGGGGCTCTGCGCCGTCATGGGCGGCACGCCCGAGCAAGTCGAAAACGCCGCCGAAATCGCGTTAGAGCATCATCTTGGGATGACCTGCGATCCGGTCAAAGGCTTGGTTCAGGTCCCCTGCATTGAGCGCAATGGCCTTGGGGCGATCAAAGCGGTCTCGGCGGCCTCGCTTGCGCTGCGCGGCGATGGCCAGCACCTTGTACCGCTTGACTCCGTGATCGAAACCATGCGCCAAACAGGTCAGGACATGCACGAGAAATACAAAGAAACCTCGCTCGGCGGTTTGGCCGTCAACATCCCAAACTGCTGAGTTAAGGACACCCAATGGACCGTGCGACCAAAGGCATTTTTCTAATGGTTGGCTTTTGCATCGTGGCGCCGATCATGGATGCGCTTGCCAAGGCCACCCCACATGAGATTCCGGTTGCCGAGATTTTGGCCGCCCGTTTTGGTGTTCAGGCCATTCTTTTGCTTCCTATCGCTGTTCTGATCGGTCAGGCGCATCGCCCAAGCCTGCAAGAGGCTGGCTTTCATCTGTTGCGCGGCGCGATGCTGATTATTGCCACCTTCTGCTTTTTCACCGCAATCCGCTACATGCCGATTGCAAACGCCATGGCGATCTTCTTTGTCGAGCCGTTCATCCTGACCTTCCTCGGGGCGTTCTTTCTTGGCGAGGCCATCGGCAAACGGCGCGTCATCGCCTGTGTCGTCGGGTTCATCGGTGCGATGTTTGTCATTAAACCCAGCTTCTCGACCCTTGGCGGTGTTGCGCTCTATCCGCTTGGAACGGCCTTCACCTTTGCAATCTACATGATAATGACGCGCAGCATGGCGCAAAAGCAGCATCCTGTGGCGCTTCAAGCCTACACCGGAACAGCCGCGTCCCTGCTGCTTTTCCCTTTGCTTTGGCTGTTCGACGGCTCAGGCAGCGACCTCTTTGATCCGGTGTTGCCACGTGGGATTGCCGTCTGGACGCTGCTTGGCGTTGGCCTCATCGCCGGTGTGTCGCATCTGTTGCTGTCCACGGCTTTGCGATTGACCCCTGCCGGTACAATTGCGCCGTTGCAGTATCTTGAAATCGCATTTTCCGTGGCGATTGGCTATCTGGCCTTCAACGACTTCCCCGACGGTTGGACGTGGCTTGGGATCGCCATCGTTGTGTCATCGGGCATTTATGTTTTTGCCCGCGAACGCGCCGCCAACATCGCGACGCCGCCAACACCCCCTGCCTGAGATTGTTTTTGCCAGCCGGTCGGACTAGCGTCATCGCATGAACACTGATCGCCCTCTGCTTGGCATATTGTTGATGCTGGGGTTTTGCCTTGTTGCCACTCTGGCTGACGGGATCTCTAAATTGCTGGGCGCAAGCCTGTCTGTCGGCCTGATCGTCGCCGTACGCTTTGGCGTTCAAGGCGCGGTGTTGCTGCCCATTGCCCTTGCCACGAAGCGCAAGACATTTGTCACAGGGCGCACGCTCGGCTTGGTTATCATCCGAACGCTGCTGCATATCAGCGGAACCTTCGTCATGATTACTGCGTTGCAATGCCTGCCACTTGCCGACGCTTTGGCCATCGTTTTCGTGATGCCTTTCTTTATGCTCTTCCTAGGCTGGGCCTTCCTTGGCGAGCATGTTGGAAAGCACCGATTTCTGGCTGTATGCGCCGGGTTCATTGGCACCATCCTTGTTTTCCAACCCAGTTTTGCGGCCGTCGGCTGGCCGGCCGCTCTGCCGCTTCTTGTTGCTGTTCTTTTTGCCTTGTTCATCCTCGTGACGCGCAAAATTTCCGCCAAGACCGATCCTATCGGGATTCAGGCGCTCAGTGGCCTCATCGCGATGCCGGTGCTTGTCCCTCTGCTGCTTTTTGGGGATGTCGCCGGGATTGGAAATTTGACTATAACGCATCCCGCGCCATCCGAGCTTTATCTTCTTGGCGCTGTCGGACTATTGGGAACGCTTGGACATCTTCTGATGGCATGGTCGATCAAACTTGCACCAACGGCGACCTTGGCGGCGATCCAATATGCCGAAATCCCGTTTGCGACGTTATTTGGGTGGCTGCTGTTTCGTGACTTGCCAAACGGCCTCGCGGCAATCGGCATCACCATAACCATCGTGGCCGGTCTTTACGTCATTCAACGCGAGCGGGCCAATGCGCGTCGCTTGCTGCAAGAGCCGACATAACGACGTCCAGCGCCTCGATGGGTAAAATCACCAGCATATTCGGACGATCAAAACCCAGTGCAACCGGCCCCGAGACGGCATTCGATGTCCCCACCTGCGCGTCAGGCGCGAAGGATAGGCCATTGATCGGCCATTGCAGCCCCTCGGACACCCCTGTCACCGGCCCCAAGGGAAACAGCGACACAGTCGCGCCCATGGGCAAGTCTAGGTGAAGCGACGGCGGTGCAAGAAATACCAGTTCCTGCGGCCCAAGGATCAGGCAGCGTTTCTCGGGATGACGCACCAACGTATTAAAAGCCGCAAGCTGGTGATCCAATCTGGCCCCGGTAAAGCCAACGGCCAGAACGACCGGTGCCAAAATTGACCTCAGCGCTTTGTCAAAATCTGTGCTATCCTGTTCTTCGATTTTGAATAGGACGTCGGCGGGCAATTTCGCCAGCGTCGCATCACTGATCGAGTCAAAATCACCAATGACCGCATTTGGTTGGATATTCTCGGCCACCGCCAAATTTGCGCCACCATCCGCAGCGACAACGGTCCGAGCAAAATTCAAGGCACGCGCAATCGTATCACGATCGGCGTCGCCCCCACCAAAAAGAGCGATTGGTTCTGAACAATGAACAATATGAGAGGTCATACTACGGTTGATGCCCATTTTGGAAACAGATCACAATCTCGTCATGAAAAGATACGGCAAAAAACTTAGTTTTGTGCCTATTCTGGAACCAGTAACAGTTAATGCATCGATGAAACATGTATCGAATTTGTAGATCGAAAAGTGAGTAATGGTATGGTCGGAAAACAAAACAGCACAATCTTGACAGTGTCCTACGGCACTTTCTCGTGCACCTTGGAAGGGTTCGACGACTCTTTCGGGATGATGAAGGCCATCGCCGAGTATTTCCGGGACCTCGCATCTGACGATCGCTACTTCGGTGCCGAGCCTCCGACCCCTGATGCGGACATGCTGGCAAAGATCGCCGAGCAGGAAGTCTCGCGCCGCGTCGAAGCGCGCAGCGAAAACGGTGGCGTCACATTGCGCCCCTACCAGATAGAAGACGCCGCACCGGCGCAAGCGCCCGACCCAGCCCCCGCGCCCGCGCCCGTCGCCGAACCGGTTGCAGAAGCCCCTGCGCCTGTTCAAGCTCCGGCCACGCGTGTGTTCACACCTCAGGAAACCTTCGTCGAAGAAGCCGACGCTTTCTTTGGCGGCGACACCCAAGGCGCGATGCTGAACGAAGAAAGCGTTGCCGCCCGCCTCAAGCGCATCCGCGAAGCCGCAAAACACGTTGTGGAAGACGAAGACATCGAGGAAGCAGAGGACGCCGTTCTTGAACCGGCACCTGCCGCCGAAGCTGAACTTGCGGACACCGAAGCTGACGCGCCCGAGCAAGACCACGCGCTTGCTGGCGAAGTCGATGAGCCAGAAGAGGTCAGTGAAGAAGACATCGCCGATCTTATGGCGCTTGACGGAAGCGACGAAGCTGACGTCGCCGAGGACTCGGTTGAAGACAGCCAAGTCGCGGTTGAAACCGATGAAGAACTTGAATCACTGCTGAACGCAATCGACACGGGCGACGCCGATCAGGACGCCGTTGAAGAAGACACTGTAAACGTCTTTGACGACGTGTCGGATCTCGACGAGCAGTCCTTTGAGGAAGACGAGGATGAGGCCGAGGCCGAGCCAATTCAGGCCCGCATTTTACACGTCAAAGGTGCCGCGCTTCAGGATATGGAAGACCTTTCCGAAGAAGACCTGATTGGCTTTGACGACGACGCCTATGAAACCTCTGAAAACGAGGTCGACGTCGACTCGCTAAACGCGATCTTTGAAGAAAGCGACGAACCGGCCGCAGAATCCAGCCTGAGCGCAGAGGAAGAAGCCGACCTGATGCGTGAACTCGCCGAGGCCGAAGCCGACGACGGGTCTGGCGAAGACGAAAACTGGGGGGCCTTGCTTGACGCGGACACCGAGGCCGTCCTAGCAGACGAAGAGCAGATCCTGACCTCAAGTCCTGAACAGGCTTTGGCAAGTGCACAGGATTTGTCGTCGTTGCTCACAAACCGCGAGGCTGACGACGAAATGGGCCGCCTGATGGCCGAGACCGAAACCCAATTGTCCGAGCCCGAGCATACCCGCCGCAAAACGACGATCCAGCATCTGAAAGCTGCCTTTGCCGCCAAGCGCGCCGACGGTGACAGCATCGACGAAACCAAAGGCAACGATTCGGTCGCCTATCGCGAAGATCTTGAGCAAGCCGTGAAACCGCGTCGTCCCGTTGTAGAAGGGCCGCGCAAGACACCGCGCCTGGAATCCGCCGACGCCGCACCGCTTAAACTCGTGGCCGAGCAGCGTGTCGTGCCCGATCTCAACAAAGCCGAACCGGCCACCCGTCCGACCTTGGTCAAGCCGGTGCGCCCACGCCGTGTGCGCAACTCAAACGCCGCCGTCGCCGAAGATTTCGACATGGACGTCGATGCGGTTGCAACGACCGAGGTTCAAAGCCCGCAGGTGGATTTCAAGACTTTTGCCGCGCAAATGGGCGTCGAAAAACTGCCAGAGCTGCTTGAGGCCGCCGCGTCCTATATGACCTTCGTCGAAGATTATGAAAAATTCTCGCGCCCGCAGGTTATGACAATGGTTCGCGAGGTGTTGGGCGAAGATTACACCCGCGAAGACGGGTTGCGCGCCTTCGGTCAATTGCTCCGCGAGGGCAAACTCATCCGCCTTGCCGGTGGCCGCTTCACGGTGTCCGATGGTGTTGGCTTTCAGCCAAATTGATAGCATCACAAACGACGAAACGAAATTGGGCGCCTCACCGAGGCGCCCTTTTCTATTTATCCTGATCCGCGTCGGGGTCCGCTTGGCCAATGCCTTTGAAGACAGCCTTCAAAGGAAAGGCCCAGACCACGCCAAGAGCGACGTAAATAAACAACTCGAGCAAGATCGGCGGGCGATCAAACAGCCCGATGATGCCGATGGCCATAATCACATAGATCGGCAGGCCAATGACCAGAATGACCAATGACCAACGACGACGGGCTTTGTAACTCAGCGCCATCAGTCAGCGAACGGGTCTGTGACAAGGATCGTGTCGTCCCGCTCGGGGCTGGTTGACAAAAGCGCCACTGGGCACTCGATCAACTCTTCCACGCGCTTGACGTATTTGATCGCGTTGGCGGGAAGATCGTTCCAGCTCCGCGCGCCTTCTGTCGATTCCGACCAGCCCGCGATCTCTTCGTAGATCGGTTTGCAGCGGGCCTGCTGATCGGCAGCGGTTGGCAGGTAGTCCATGGTTTCTCCGTCCAAGTCATAGCCGGTACAGATTTTCAACGTCTCAAACCCGTCGAGAACATCCAGCTTAGTCAGTGAAATGCCCGTGACGCCCGAAGTCGCACAAGTCTGGCGAACCAATGCTGCATCAAACCAGCCACAACGACGCTTACGGCCTGTCGTGGTGCCAAACTCATGTCCTCGCTCGCCAAGACGCTGACCGTCCGCGTCCTCAAGCTCGGTCGGGAACGGGCCTTCGCCGACGCGGGTCGTGTAGGCTTTGACGATGCCGAGCACGTAATCAATCGAACCTGGTCCGATGCCAGTGCCGGTTGAGGCTTGGCCCGCGATGACATTGGACGACGTCACAAAGGGGTACGTGCCAAAGTCGATGTCAAGCAAAGCACCCTGCGCGCCTTCAAACAGGATGCGTTTTCCCGCCTTGCGCATGTCGTTCATGACTTTCCACACCGGACCGGCGTACTTAAGAATTTCCGGCGCAACCTCTTTGAGCAAGGCAATCAAGGCGTCGCGGTCAATCGGCTCGACCCCCAGCCCTTTGCGCAGGGGATCGTGGTGCTGCAAGGCGCGATCAACCCGCGCTTCAAGCGTTGCGTCATCTGCAAGATCGGCAACGCGAATGGCACGACGGCCAACCTTATCTTCATAACACGGCCCGATACCGCGACCCGTCGTTCCGATCTTCGTGCCCTTGCTGGCGGCTTCTTCGCGTGCGCGATCCAACTCGCCGTGGAACGGCAGAATCAATGGCGCGTTTTCTGCGATCATCAGCGTCTCAGGGGTGATTTCTACACCCTGCTCGGTGATCGTCTTGATTTCCTTCAGCAGGTTCCACGGGTCCAGAACCACGCCGTTGCCAATAACCGACAATTTGCCACCACGCACAACACCCGATGGCAGCGCGTGGAGTTTGTAGACTTCGCCGTCAATGACAAGCGTATGGCCCGCGTTGTGACCACCTTGGAAGCGCGCGATGACATCTGCACGCTCGCTCAACCAGTCTACGATCTTGCCTTTACCTTCGTCACCCCACTGGGCGCCGACTACGACAACATTGGCCATTCTGTACCTCTTAGGAAAGTGTTACCGCGCGCTCGTATATCTGGCCCTTGCGTCACATGGAACTACAAATTCGCCGCAGGGCTGGACAGAGGGGCGTTTGCTCACATAATCAGGGGCAATTGCTGCAATTGGGTTGGTCAAATGTTTGAATTTGTCTGGAAATGGGCATTCGCGCTTTTGGCGCTCACGTATAATCCGACGCCGTATAATTACGTCAACTGGCTGTCGGGTGCGGGATTTGCGCCGGTCTCGATGATGGTGTTCGCCGGTCTCATTTTGATGATCGGCTATATCGTCTACCTGCGGGCAACTTTGCGATCCATCGGCTATTTTTGAATCGGTCTGGTTCTGGCCCTGGTCAGCGCCTTGGTCTGGGTGCTTTACGATTTCGACGTGTTGTCGCTTGACGATTCCGTGCGCAACACCTGGATCGGCCTCACCGCGTTGTCGTTCGTATTGGGCATCGGCCTCAGCTGGAGCCACGTGCGCCGTCGTCTGGCCGGTCAGCACGACGTTGACGACGTTGAAGATTGACTAAGCCGTCAGTTTGACCGGCTGCCCGTGCGGCGTGCGAAGATAGGCATCACGCCACCGCTCAACCATCTCCGCAATGGCATCCACACCTGTTAGCTGCGCGTCGATCAACATGATCTCTAAGGTTTCGAGCCACGCGTTGTAATAGTCTTCGCCACCGTTCAACGCGCGATCCAACCCATGACGTGCCAAAGTCGCGCCGAAGTTTTCGGCCCATTCTGGCCAACTAAAGACGCCCAGTTGGCTAAGGTGCACCGTCATCGCGAAAATTTGCGCGTGCCAAGGCTCGGAAAAGACAGGCTCATCCATCGGCGTCACTCAGGTAAGGCTCCCACAGGTCGAGAACAACCTCGTCGTTTGGATGCTCGGCCTGCCCCCAGAGATCAACAGCTTTGAACGCAACCGAGTAGAGCGGCTTCGGGTCTTCGCCAATACCATGCGCGTTTGAGTCTGGAAAAACGTGGCACCCGTGTTGGGCAATAATCCTACCCACACATCCGGCAGAATAAGCAGGCAGGCGCGTATGTCCGCCTTGCACTTTTGCGTTTGCGGCGCGGTGATTGGCCCGAACGCTTTGCCCAATCGCAAATCGGGGGGCTGGGCCGGGTCGATCCGCTGGACCGCCTTTGGCAAGCGCCGGAGCAACCGATCCAGGCTGAAAGCATTTTGCCGCCAAGGGCGATTCTACAGCAGAACGCCCATGGTGAAGCTCGTCTTGCGTGACGACGCCCTTTTCAACCATCAGGTCCGCAAGCGCAGAGATCCACTTTTCATAATAGGAAAATCGCGCGTAGTCCTTGGGGGACAGGCGTTCGCGCGAATGGCGCGAAATATCCAAATTCCACTGCCCAAGCGCCCCGACCGCCAAGGTCAAAGCGAGGGCCCTGCCATGCCATTCTTCACTGAAAACCGGCGCATCTTCGGGATCGGGGAGCACCGCGCCATCGCCGAAACGCCCGCCCATGTCATGCACGCGCGTCATGGGCGCACCGCCAAGCCAGTGCCGACCATCGAGTCGCGCGTGACCAATTCGGCTAATTCGGCCTCTGACAGGCCGTCCGTGCCTTCGGGGCGCATCGGGATCACCAGATAGCGCATCTCGGCCGTTGAATCCCAAACCTTGACCGACTGCTCGGCGGGTAGAACCACACCAAACTCGGCCAAAACCTTACGCGGCTCGCGCACGGCGCGCGCACGATAGGCGTCGGACTTATACCACGACGGAGGAATGCCAAGCAGTGGCCAAGGATAGCAGCTGCACAAGGTGCAAACGATCATATTATGCGTCTCGGGCGTATTCTCGACAGCGGTGATATGTTCGCCCTGCCGCCCATAAAACCCGAGATCAGACACGGCGCGTGTCGCATCCGCCATCAAAAGTGCGTGAAAGTCAGGATCGCTCCAGGCTTTCGCAACAACGGCCGCGCCATTTTTGGGACCGATCTTGTTTTCGTATGTGTCGATGATTTCATCCAGCGTGGCTGGATTTATCAGCCCTTTTTCGGTCAACAACGTCTCGAGCGCTTTGACGCGCAAGGCAGGATCCGAGGGTAAAACAGTATGCGGGTGGTCGAGATCATGTGGCATTGCATGAACTTGCCCCTGACAGATTGCCCTGTCCAGTAAGATCGTCCCTTGCCCCAGCAAAGAAACTTGCCTAGATAGCACGCTGTCGAACAAGAAAGCGGTTTTTCATGGAAAACGTCGTCCTCATCATTCACCTTCTTCTGGCATTGACTCTCATCGGGGTCGTGCTTCTTCAACGTTCCGAGGGTGGTCTCGGCGCGATGGGCGGTGGCGGCGGTGGCGGCGCGATATCTGGACGCTCGGCGGCGACGGCTTTGGGCAAAGTAACATGGGTTGTCGCAGCTGCGTTTATTGCCACATCCATCACACTGACTGTAATCGCTGCACAAAAATCGGCCTCGGGCTCGGTTGTCGATCGTCTGGGTGATGTTCCGGCCGCTGAGCAAACCCTGCCGTCCTTGCCTTCTGGCGATGATTTGCTGCCGCCGACGGATGGCGATCTGCCTTTGGTTCCCAGCGCGAACTAAGACCACAAGACTTTGAGAATTCCACACGGGTCGCAACATCATGTTGCGGCTCGGTTGCACTGAGTTTGCGAATCTGATACGCGTTAAATCCCGTGATGATACGGTTTTTTCCGTGTCGATTCGCATGAAATAAGAACATAATAATCACGGGGGCGCGCGCCGCATGGCACGTTACATTTTCATTACAGGCGGTGTTGTTTCTTCCTTGGGCAAAGGTCTTGCTTCGGCAGCTTTGGGTGCCCTTTTGCAAGCACGCGGCTATAGTGTTCGGCTTAGAAAACTTGACCCCTATCTGAACGTCGATCCCGGCACGATGTCACCGTTTGAACATGGCGAAGTCTTCGTAACCGATGACGGCGCGGAAACCGATCTCGATCTGGGGCACTACGAGCGTTTCACCGGCGTCCCTGCCCGTTTGACCGATTCCGTGTCCTCGGGCCGTATCTATACAAATGTCCTCGAGAAAGAACGGCGCGGCGATTACCTTGGGAAAACCATTCAGGTCGTTCCGCATGTCACGAACGAGATCAAAGACTTTATCGCGATTGGCGACGATGAGGTCGATTTTATGCTCTGCGAAATCGGCGGCACTGTCGGCGACATCGAGGGCCTGCCGTTCTTTGAGGCAATCCGTCAGTTCACCCATGATCGTCCTCGTGGCGAATGTATCTTCATGCACCTGACCCTGCTGCCCTATCTGGCCGCCAGCGGCGAGCTTAAGACCAAGCCGACACAGCACAGCGTGAAAGAGTTGCAATCCATCGGGATTGCGCCTGACGTGCTTGTATGCCGCTCGGAGCATCCGATCCCCGAGAAGGAACGTGAAAAAATCGCGCTGTTCTGCAACGTCCGCAAAGAGGCGGTCGTGGCCGCCTATGACCTGAAATCGATTTACGAGGCCCCGCTGGCCTATCACCGCGAGGGTCTGGATCAGGCTGTGCTGGATGCGTTCCAGATCGCCCCGGCCCCGAAACCCGATTTGAACGTCTGGAACGACGTTGCCGACCGCATTTACCACACGGACGGTGAAGTCAAAGTGGCAATTGTCGGCAAATACATCCAGCTTGAAGACGCCTATAAATCGATCAAAGAGGCGCTCACCCACGGCGGTATGGCAAACCGTGTGAAGGTGAATGTCGAATGGGTCGATGCGGAAATCTTTGATGCCGAAGACGCAGCGCCACATCTTGAGGGCTTTCACGCGATCCTTGTTCCCGGTGGATTTGGCGAACGCGGCACCGAAGGCAAAATCAAAGCTGCCGAATTTGCGCGGACGCGCAACGTGCCCTACCTCGGGATTTGTCTTGGCATGCAAATGGCCGTGATCGAGGGCGCACGCAATGTCGCGGGCATTAAATCGGCAGGCTCGGAAGAGTTTGACCACGAGGCCGGTGCGAAACGCTTTGAGCCTGTTGTCTATCACCTGAAAGAATGGGTTCAGGGCAACCACAAGGTTGAACGCAAGGTTGGCGACGACAAGGGCGGGACGATGCGTCTTGGGGCCTATGACGCGACATTGAAGACCGGGTCAAAGGTTGCGGAAATTTATGGAACCGCCGCAATCGAAGAGCGCCACCGCCACCGCTACGAGGTTGACATGCAGTACCGCGAAAAGCTGGAAGGCTGCGGTCTGGAATTCTCGGGCGTTTCGCCTGATGGGCGCTTGCCTGAAATCGTCGAGTGGAAGGACCATCCCTGGTTCATTGGCGTGCAGTTCCACCCTGAGCTGAAGTCAAAGCCGTTTGATCCGCATCCCCTGTTTAAAGATTTTGTGCGCGCTGCCGTCGAAAACTCGCGTCTTGTTTGATTTGGCCGGGGATACAGGGGGCTGTGCCCCCGCCGAGCCTTCGGCTCTGCTCCCCCCGGATATTTTGAGTCAAAAGATTTAGTGCTGTCTTATCAACATATCTACCACGCCGGAAATCTGGCGGATGTGCAGAAGCATGCGTTGTTGTGTTGGATGCTTGAATACTTGTGCCGCAAAGACAAACCGCTGTCCTATTTTGAAAGCCACGCCGGACGGGGGTTATATGATCTCGCCTCGGATGAGGCCGCGAAAACCGGTGAGGCCGATCACGGGGTTTCGTTGGTTTTTAGCGACTGGTTTGACGCCGGTCACCCGTATCACAGGGCCCTGGCGGCCATCAAATCCAAGCACGGGCCCAATGCCTATGGCGGCTCACCCTTGCTGGCCGCGCAGTTCAAACGTGTGCACGACACGATGAAACTCTGCGAGTTACATCCGCAGGAATGCGCGGCTTTGCGCGTTGCTATGCGCGGTTCGGGGGCGCGGATTTTGCAGCAGGATGGGTTGGAGGTCGCCCAAAGCTACGCACCGCCGACACCGCGACGGGGCTTGATGCTGATCGACCCGAGTTATGAGGTGAAATCCGATTATGACGACATGGCCGCCGCGCTTCCTCAGTTGCATCGAAAGTGGAATGTCGGCGTCATTGCGCTATGGTATCCGATCCTGAAAACTGGTCTTCAAGCCCCAATGGTGGGGCGGTTGAAGTCGGCTTTTCCGGACGCCCTTTGCCACGAGGTGCGCTTTCCACCGGTAAAACAAGACCACAAAATGATCGGCTCGGGCATGTTCATCCTCAACCCGCCGTTTGGCATTGACGCAGAAGTGAAGCGGCTTAACGGGCTTTTTGCCAAGCTGAATGCTTGACCTTTTGGCGCGAAGACCAATCTAATCAACACAGGTCAACAGGAGACGAGACATGCCAAAGGGCTATTGGGTTGCAAACAACATCGTTCACGATGCCGAGAAATACGAAGACTACAAAACCCAGAACGCGGCCGCGTTTGCGAAATACGGCGCACGTTTCCTGGTGCGCGCAGGCCAGCAACAGGATCGTGAAGGCACCGTGCACCCCCGCACCGTGGTCATCGAGTTTCCAAGCTATCAGGCAGCTGTTGAGTGCTATGACTCTCCGGAATACAAGCAAGCGCTGGAACTGCGCATGGGGATTGCCGACACCAATATGATTATCGTTGAAGGGTACGACGGCTAAAATGTTTTCGAAACTTCTGAATTCCGTCCTCAGCGGTGAACCCGCCGTTCTGCCCGACGCCGATGCACGATTGGCGTTGACCGCCCTCATGGTGCGGATCGCCCGCTCGGATTCGTTTTACGACGACAGCGAGGCTGACCGGATCGATCGCATCAACATGGCGCGCTATGACCTCTCGCCGTTTGAGGCCGCCAGTCTGCGCCGCGAGGCGGAAGAGGCTGAGGCCGGAGCCGCCGACACCGTGCAATTCACCCGCGCCATAAAAGAGGCCGTGCCCCTGGACGACCGCATCCATGTGGTGGAAGCGCTCTGGAAAGTCGTTTTGGCAGACGAAGAACGAGACCCCGAAGAGGACAGCATCCTGCGTCTGGTCTCAAACCTTCTCGGAATCAATGACCGCGACAGCGCCCTTGCCAGACAGCGCGTCAGCAAGTCATGATCGCCATGCTTGGCATGTACGACCGTCCCGAGGTTGCGCATGCCAATGACGCGTTTTGGGCTCTGATCCGAGAAAACCTTGGCGATGGGCCGATGCACCTAACCCGAGACATGCCGTTTTGGGACGTCTGGCAATCGCCCGATCTGCAGTTGTCGCAAACCTGCGGTCTGCCGTTTCGCGCCCGCCTGCATAAGTCGGTGCAATTGGTCGGTACGCCGGACTATGGGTTGATGGGATGTGAGCCGGGATATTACCGCAGTGCGATTGTTGCCCGACGGGTTTCAGGGGCGAGTTTAAACGACCTCTCGCACCTCAGACTTGCCTATAATGAGCGGCTTTCGCAATCCGGTTGGGCGGCGTTCTGGGCACATGTGGGCGCAGGGGCGACCCGTGCCGATCTGGTCGAAACCGGTGGCCACCTGGCATCCGCCAAAGCCGTGGCGGACGGGCGGGCAGATATTGCCGCGCTCGATCTGCTGACCTGGAGCATGATCTGCAAGTTCGACGGTTTTGCCGAGCAGTTAGAGGTGATCGCCCTGACCGACCCGACACCGGGATTGCCCTACATCACGGCACAGGGTCGCGACGCACCGGCGATCTATAGCGCCGTCAAAGCTGCGATTGCGGCCTTGGACAGCGACCTGAAAGAGCTGCTTCACCTGCGGTCCTTGGTGGCGATCCCAGCGGACGACTACCTTGCAATCCCGATGCCTCCTGCATAGCGCAATTGCTGCCCCTACGGCAATTTCACCAAATTCCCTTGCATTTACTTCGTTTTAACAGTTGCATAGCCTCTAGCGTCGACGTCTGCTCGCATCGACCGTCTTTATTTGCACGAGGTCTTAATGACGGACTCAACACCCGTTATCGAAATTCGCAATCTCCACAAAAGCTACGGCGCTTTGGAGGTTCTGAAAGGCGTGGATATTTCGGCGATGAAGGGCGACGTTGTTTCGCTGATCGGCTCATCCGGGTCGGGCAAGTCGACCCTGTTGCGATGTGCCAACCTGCTGGAAGACAGCCAACAAGGAGAGATCCTGTTTAAGGGCGAACCTGTGACGTGGAAGGGCAGCGACGCCCACCGTCGTCCCGCCGACCCTAAGCAAATACTTCGCATTCGCACCAACCTGTCGATGGTATTCCAGCAGTTCAATCTCTGGTCTCACATGACGATCCTGCAAAACGTCATGGAGGCCCCCGTGACCGTTCTGGGGCGCGAAAAGGCGGAAGCGGAAGATGCAGCGCGTAGGTATCTCGACAAGGTTGGCATAGGCGACAAATGCGATGTCTGGCCAGCACAGCTATCGGGCGGCCAACAGCAGCGGGCCTCGATCGCGCGGGCGTTGTGCATGGAGCCCGAAGCGCTGTTGTTTGACGAACCCACCTCGGCTCTCGATCCCGAGTTGGAACAGGAAGTGGTTAAAGTTATCAAAGACTTGGCCGCTGAGGGGCGCACCATGCTTTTGGTGACCCACGATATGAAAATGGCCCATGATGTGTCGGACCACGTGGTCTTTCTGCATCAGGGCCGGATCGAGGAACAAGGGCCACCGGACCGTCTGTTCGGGACGCCTCAAACCGAGCGGTTGCAGGGCTTTTTGTCTGCAACCACTCATGTCTAACTGGGAGAATAAAATGAAAAAACTGATCCTGACCACCGTCGTTGCGGCGTTGACTGCGGGCATGGCCTATGCGGGCAGCCACTCTGTCGTGCGTATGGGCACCGAGGGCGCCTACCCTCCGTGGAACTTCATCAATGATGCTGGCGAAATCGACGGCTTTGAGCGCGAGCTTGGCGACGAGCTTTGCGCCCGCGCTGAATTGACCTGTGAGTGGGTCAGTAACGAGTGGGATTCGATCATTCCAAACCTCGTTTCTGGCAACTACGACACGATCATCGCCGGTATGTCGGTGACGGCCGAGCGGGATGAAGTCATCGACTTTACCCAAGCCTATACGCCAGCAGACCCATCGGCCTATCTGGCGATGTCGGCTGACGTCGATCTGTCCGGCGCCTTGATCGCTGCGCAAACATCGACCATTCAGGCGGCCTTTGTTGCCAATGCCGGTGGCGCGTTGATCGAATTCGCAACACCCGAAGAAACGATTGCAGCCGTGCGCAATGGTGAAGCCGATGCCGTGCTTGCGGATAAGTCGTTCCTTGACACCTTCGCTGGCACTGATGGCCTTGTGATGCTCGACAAGATGGAGCAGATCGGCGGCGGCGTTGGCATGGGTATCCGTGAAAGCGACGGAGAACTTCGCGAGAAGTTCAACGCGGCAATCCAATCGATGAAAGACGATGGCACATTGAACGCGCTGATTTCCAAGTGGGAAGTCGCGTCAACGTTCCAGTAAACCTTTCAGCCCGCGCGGTTTAACTGCGCGGGCTACCCATCTGATATGTTTGAATTTTGCACCGATCCGGATACGCTGGGACAATTCCAGTGGTTTGCCTGCTATCTCACGATCGGCAAGCAAATCTCGTTCTATTGGTCCTTCGTCACGGTTCTGGTGCTCTTGGCCATCACAGCGCCAACGGCCCTCGCGTTTGGCTTTGGTGGGGCGTCCATGGCGCGGTCACGCATCGCGCCGGTGAGCTGGATTGGCAAAGGCTATATCTCGGTGGTGCGCGGTGTGCCGGACATCGCCTTCTTTATGTTCTTCGTTATCGCACTCGACCAGGCGTTCGAGTATCTGCGCCATAAGACGAAATGCCCAGATTGGGAGGAACCCATTCGACAGGGCAGCGATTTCATCGTCTGTCAGGCGGCGAAACTGCCCTTGGGAAATGCGCCGCAATGGGTGCATGAAACCTACGGCTTTTTTCTGGCCATCCTGACCTTTGCCATCGTCTTTGGCGCATTTGCGGCCAATATCCTTTACGGCGCGATGAGGGCGGTTCCCAAGGCGCAGCTTGAAACGGCCGAGTCCTTCGGGATGTCCCATCGTCAAACCTTTTGGCGGGTTCTTGTGCCGCAAATGTGGGTCTACGCCCTGCCCGGCCTGTCCAACCTTTGGATGGTTCTCATGAAGGCGACGCCTCTGCTGTTCCTGCTTGGCGTCGAGGATATCGTTTATTGGGCCCGAGAGCTGGGCAGCACCAAGACCGCCAAGTTCACCAGCTACCCCCACGGGGACTGGCGCATGCAATATTTCCTTGTCCTTCTTGTGTTTTACCTTGCCTTTACCAAAGTGTCCGAAATCGTTCTTGACCGCATCATGAAGCGCCTCACCCATGGTCAGGCGACCGCCGGTGGCGAAGCCCAACGGAAGGCAGCGCAATGAGTTGCTGGGAAACCATCGCCGACTACGCGTTTCGCTCAATCGGGTTCGGTGAACGGCTGTTGCCACGCACGGATTTTACGCTCTGCCAGCAGGTCACACTGATCGGCTCGGGCATGTTGTGGAATATCTATTTTGGCATCGTCGCCTTGCTGTCGGGCTTCTTTCTTGCGACGTCTCTGGCCGTCGGCAAAGCCTCGCAGAACATTGTGATCCGCAAACTGTCGGAATGGTTCATCTTCCTGTTCCGAGGCTCTCCGCTGTTTATTCAGTTCTTTTTCGCCTATTTCCTGTTTCTCAGCCTCAAACAGACCTTCCCGATTTTTTCACCCTTCACCTCGGCTTGGGCCGGCGCTTTGGTTGTGTTGTTTTTCAACACCGCCGCCTACTCGGGCGAGATCTTTTATGGCGCGTTGTTGTCGATCCCCAAGGGCGACATCGAAGCGGCAGACGCCTATGGGTTTTCGGGCTTCAAAAGGTTCCGCAAAATCACCTGGCCGACGATGCTACGCCTGGCTTGGCCAGCCTATACCAACGAGGCGATCTTTCTGTTTCACGCTACGACACTGGTGTTTTTCTCGGGGTTTCCGGCGTTTCAACAGCGCGGAGACGCGCTCTATTACGCGAATTACTTCGCCGACAAGACCTTTAATCCATTCATCCCATACCCCATTCTGGCGGGGTATTTCATTGTCTGGACACTCTTGGTGATCGGGGTTTACGGCGTGGTCAACAAGCGCCTGAACCGTCACCTGCCCCAAAACGAACGCAAGAAACTCAAGCTGCGCATGTACATGATCCGCTAAGCGTCCTGCCACAAACCTGACTCACGGGTTTGTGGCAGGGCACCCACGAAAGTTGATGGGTCTTGCAGCGTCCGGTCTTTCCCCTGTCTCAGGTTAAAGGTCGGAGGCTTAAACAAAAAAGGCCGCCCGATTGGGGCGGCCTTTTCGATCAAAATCTTGCGCTTTTACTTGCCAAGCGCCTTGCGGCCACCGGTCACGATCAGCGCCGCAATCACCGCTTTCACCGCATCACCGATCAGGAACGGAGCGATGAAGTAAGCCCAATAGTACGATTCGAAATCGCGAGCGATCCAGCCAGCTTCGATGCCGGTTGCGCCGGCAACGCTCATTGGCCACAGGATGCCGGGGATATAAAGCGCAGCTGACGCCACAACGGCTGCAAGTGCCGTGCCGACAACACCGTTCGCCAGGCCACGTTCAGCGGCAAAACCAGCCATCCAAGCCAAACCGATAAAGCCAACAAGAAAGCCAGCCGTTGGACCGGCAAAGGCCGCACCGTTCATGGCGTTTGCAAAAACAGGCAGACCGACAAGGCCCTCAGCCAGATAGGCAGCAACAGTCAAAGCGCCAAGCCGCGAACCCATCGCAAAGCCAACCAGCAGAATTGCCAGCGTTTGCAGCGTCATTGGAACGGGGAACATCGGGATGCTGATCTGGGCAGCAATCGCAATCAGCAGAGAACCGCCGAGAACAAGAGCGGACTTGTGCAACAGGCTTTCAGCCTGAATAAGTGTATTTTCACGGGTCATTGGGGTTTCCTTCCCTTTCGTAAACCTTTGACGCCACTTTTTCGCTGCAACCGCGAAAAAGTCAAGCAATTGACCTTGAATTACGTCGCGACCAATGGGATTGCCTCATTATGACACAGGATACTCAAAAGCCCGTCGCCCTGATTACAGGCGCATCCCGCGGTCTCGGTGCTGGTCTGGCACTTGCCTTGGCACCGACCCATCACATCATCGCAGTCGGCAGAACCACCGGCGCGCTTGAGGAACTGGACGACCGCATCAAGGCCGTCGGCGGTCAGGCGACTCTTGCGCCGATGGATATTCTTGTCGAAAACGCCATGGCGCAATTGTGCCGGTCGATCTTTGATCGCTGGGGCGGCATCGCGGTCTGGGCGCATACCGCCATTCACGCAGCCCCGCTAAACCCCACCGCGCATTTGAATTTCAAAGATTTTGAGCGCTCCGTGGACACAAATGTCAAAGCCGTCGGGCGTTTGATCCCATTCGTCTCCCCCTTGCTGGGCGACACGGGAACTGCCCTGTTCTTTGATGATAACAAAGCGGGCGAAAAATTCTTTGGCTCTTATGGGGCAACCAAGGCGGCGCAAATGCTGCTTGCCAAATCATGGCAGGCCGAGACCGTCAACACAGGCCCAAAGGTGCAAATCCTGTCGCCAAACCCAATGCCAACGGCGCTGCGTGGTCGTTTCTTCCCCGGCGAAGATCGCGCGCCCCTACACGACGTCAACGAAGAGGCAAAGC
>JBELFK010000017.1:0-32111 GCA_042092935.1 Paracoccaceae bacterium
TCTGATTTTTGGTAGCGGAGGAGGGACTTGAACCCCCGACACGCGGATTATGATTATCCCAAGTGAAAATCTTCTTTTCTCATTTTACGTTATTTCAACACTATTAGTAGATGTATCCGAAGACTCAATTTGCGGCAGAGCGGACATTTACCGCGCGCTCCTCAGATGACAGCAGCGCGGACGAAGCAGACTTGCAGCAAAAACCAATCCAAACGTCGGTTCGCGTTCTCCAGGTGAGTGTTTATTCTTCGACCTTAAGGATCAATGGCGTTTCTGTCTTTGATTCCACATCAAACGTGGACCTTCCCGTGTGGTTCAAATGGCGCCCGTAAGTATGGAGTGAAACCGCCACCTTCTCACCGTTGTTGACCACGCTGTGAATATCATCTGGCAAGCAACAAACTGCGGTTCCCGGATAGAGCGTTTCTTGGCGCGTTGCCTTGAGGTCGGCAAAGCCCGGTTTCGATCCATCGTCCAAGCGCTTGTAATTCGTTTCCTGCTCTTGCCCCTCAATGCCCGACACAACAGCCCAGGTTTTGTGGTTATGAGCCTCGACACCTCTACCCGGTGCCCAAGCGATAGCAAAAACCGCAAGATCGTGGTTTTCTTCCTCGTGCAATAAATGCAGTCCGACGCCTTGATCCGGGTCCGTATACCGATACTTGTCTTCAAACCAGCTTAGATCGGAAGCGAGCCGAAGTGCGAGCGGCTTAATTCTATCCGTGATTGCCTCGATCTCGGATTCTTCCGCCACAACTTGGCGAATGTCACGGACATAGTTTTCAACCGAATACTGTTCCATTCTAATTTCTCCCAAACGTTCTCCCGTGCAGAATAATCGAAACGTAGGAAATTCCAAAGCCGACGTTCGAACAAGGTGCAGCATCGGTCAATAAGGGCTAAAAGCGGTCATTCTCTGCATCAAGTTCGAATGTCCGCTCTGGATAGCCAACACCTCTAGGCCGCCAGTAAATCCCCTTCCAACTTCGCAAATAGTTCAACATCCTCCTCCGGACTTTCAAACAAAAGACCGTAGACATCCATCGTCACGTTGATCGACGCATGCACAAGCAACGATTGTATTTTCTTGGGCGGCCAATTCTGCTCAATGAAGAGGGAAGCTGCGGCGTGTCGAAGGGCATACTGGCCTCTTCCCGCGTATGGATTTCGTCGAGCCGCTTGATGAAAAGCAGTTAGGTGATCTGTTCGATGACCGACTGCGGGTTGGACACTCCGCCAGACCAGAAGGCGTTCCAGATTTGGACGACATGGGAACGGATGTGACTGGGCAGCATGCAAATTTTCTATGTTTTCAACAACAGTATGACACGAAACAAAATGACTGCATTGAATTTTGTCTCAAAGCAGGAGGGCGTTATTGCCGGGGATTCTATAACATTCTACCTTATTGGCACTTCGCAAATGTTTGCATCGAATTTCTGCGCGCTCAACCCAAGCAAATTCTCTCGCAGCCAAGTTCCGATTTTCCGGTCTGTGCCGACAAATCGAGCGGTGAGATTCTTGACCTGCCGGAGGTCCGCTATGGCGTTACGTTAAGGTAATGGTTGCACCTGCAGCGAATTTCGACTTCCCGCCCTTTTAACCCACCCCCGAAAACCAAAAAAGACCCGGGCAATGACGCCTCGGGTCTTTCTGATTTTTGGTAGCGGAGGAGGGACTTGAACCCCCGACACGCGGATTATGATTCCGCTGCTCTAACCACCTGAGCTACTCCGCCACGGTGGTCGCGATTTAGGCGACTGCGCCGACAGGGTCAAGAGGGAAATCCGATCCGGTGCCTCAGAAAATTCGCCCAATCCGCTTCGCCCTCAGGCGCGCAAGACTTTCCCCAGAATATCTCCGATTTGGTCGATATCCGCAGGGGTTATGGTCAGGGGCGGTGACATTGCGAAACTGTCCCCAATGGGCCGCACGCTTAGGCCGTGATCCCAAAGTTTTTCATAGGTTGCCCGACCGCGTGCCCCCACTGCCCCTTGGGTTTCAAGCTGGATCGCCCCAAGAATCCCAGCGTTGCGAATGTCCGTGACCCCTTCGGCCCCGCGCAAACTATGGAGCATATCCTCCCACAACGGCGCCATATTCGCGGCGTTCTCGAAAATACCCTCGTCGCGATAGACATCCAGCGTCGCAATCGCAGCAGCCGAGGCCAGCGGATGCCCCGAATAGGTGTACCCATGGAAAAGGTCTGGCATCGTGTCCGGCCCAGCGAGAAACGCCTGACGGATTGCTTCGGTGGCAAACACCCCGCCCATGGGGACAGTGGCGTTGGTCATCCCCTTGGCGATCGTCACCAAATCGGGTTTGATCCCAAAGTATTGATGCGCAAACGGCGCGCCCATTCGGCCAAAACCGGTGATAACCTCGTCGAGGATTAACAAGATGCCATGCTGGTCACAAATCTCACGCAGGCGCTGAAGATAGCCCTCGGGCGGCGGGAAGACGCCCCCTGCCCCGACGACCGGCTCAACGATCACAGCGGCGATGTTGTGGCCACCGTGGGTTTCAGCGATGAGCTGCAATTCTTCGGCCAGATGCGCGCCGGTCTCTGGCATGCCGCGCGTAAAGCTGTTTTCCGGCAAAAGCGTATGACGCATATGTACAGCAGATGGATAAAGCGTGCCAAATTGGCCTTTGTTCAGGCCAATGCCGCCGACGGATAGGCCGCCAAAGTTAATGCCGTGGTAGGCCTTTTGTCGCCCGACCAGGATGCGCCGGTTCGCCTCGCCACGCGCGGAATGATAGGCCAAGGCGATCTTGAGCGCAGTGTCCACCGCCTCGGAACCCGAGTTCGTGAAAAAGATGTGGTCGAAATCCGGTGCCAATTCCACCAGCCGCGAGGCGGCAGTAAAGGCAATCGGGTGGCCTTGGTTAAAGCTATGGGCGAAATCCAGCGACGCCGCCTGTTTTTGGATCGCCTCAACGATGCGAGGGTGGTTGTGCCCTGCGTTGCAACACCAGAGACCACCAGTGCCGTCGATCACCTTGTGCCCATCGACGGCTGTGTAGTGAATGCCATCTGCCTTTGCGATCATGCGTGGGTTTTGTTTGAACCAGCGCGACGCCGTAAATGGCATCCAGAAACTGTCCAAATCATTCGGCATATTTGCGTGATCGTTCATGGCTGACTCCCGTCAATAATAATTTGATCAAAAGTCACTTAGATTGGTTTTCCAGTCAAGCACACAATGCATTTGCGGGATATGCAAGAAACTGCAAATTGCGACCAAGCATTGCGCCCGAATCCCTTGACGCCCCCCCCAAAAACTCATAGAGACACCAAACAAATTTCTGGGCGCAGCCACGGCCGCGCCCGTTTCATTTTGCCGGGGCATCGTGCCTCGCAACCCGAGACGAGGATGAACACATGTCGCGCCGCTGCGAATTGATCGGAAAAGGCCCGATGACTGGCAACAATGTCAGCCACGCCAAAAACAGAACGCGCCGTCGGTTTTTGCCGAACCTGAACGACGTGACCCTACAGTCCGAAACCCTGGGACGTGGCGTAAAGCTGCGCATCTCTGCGGCTGCACTTCGCACCGTGGACCACCGTGGCGGTCTCGACGCGTTTCTGGCGAAAGCCAAAGACGACGAGCTTTCGGATGCCGCTCTGAAAGTGAAAAAAGAAATCGCCAAGGCCCAAGCCGCAGCGTAACGCTTTTTGACCATTGAATAGACAGCCTCGCAGGTCACCCTGCGGGGCTGTTTCCTTTTGTCGCTTTCAGTTTTCTGAATGTAACGACTAAGAACGGGGTATGGGCACCCTAAACCGCACGATCCACGCAGTTATTGCAGCCGTCGTTCTGACGATCGGCACCATGCAACTGGCCTATGCCAGCGGCCAAGCCCCCGCCGTCGATGAGATGGAATTGTGCACCGGTCACGGGATCATCACCGTCGGCATTGACGCCGACGGCAACCCGACGGGCGAGATTTTTTATTGCCCGGACTGCGAAGCGACCTTTATCGCACTTGAGAATGGCGTTATGGACGTGCCCGCATTTTGCGCAAATGCAACCTCGGTTTTGCACGTGCCGGTGGCCAGTGACTTTGCTTCTGACCTTCGCATTCCCCATCCCGCCCGAGGCCCGCCTGTTTCTGTCTGAACGCATTTATTTCAACGACAGACACAGGATAAACACATGACCCTGAACTCCCTAATTGCGGCTGCGGCCGTGACGCTTGCCATCGCATCCCCCGCCTTCGCGGACATCATCATATCCGACGCCTACGGGCGCAGCTCAGGCCCGTTGGCGAAATCCGGCGCGGCTTTTCTGGTGATCCAGAACACAGGGCACACCGACGACCAACTGATTGCCGCATCATCAAACATCGCCAAGCGGGTTGAACTTCATACCCATGTTGAAAACAGCGAAGGCATCATGCGCATGATGCACGTCGAGGAAGGTTTCACCGTGCCCGCGCAAGGCTTCGTCCAGCTAGAACGCGGAGGCAAACACGTCATGCTTATGGGCCTCAATCAGGCGATGGTAGATGGCAGCGCGTTTTCGGTGACGCTGACATTCCGCGATGCAGGCGACGTCACCGTGACCGTCTCGATTGACCTTAAACGCAAGCCGAACGAGATGAGCACTGACAGCTAAACCGCTGTAAAAAAGAAAAAACTCCGCGCAGACCGGGCAACAAACCGGTCTCGCGTCACCCTTCCAGCATTTCGTCCACCCACCGCGGCAGCGTCTCGGTCGCGGGTCCGTATCTGGTTTCGACAAAATCGGTCACCACCATCGACGGCTCGAGGTTAAACTCGACCGTGTGAACACCCAATCGGCGTGCCTCATGTGCAAAACCAGCGGCGGGGTAAACATTGCCCGAGGTGCCGATGGCCGCAAACACATCCGCCTGTCCGATCAACTGATAGATACGCTCCATCTGGTAGGGCATCTCGCCAAACCAAACGATATCAGGGCGCGTGTGCTGCCTGCCACAGGACGGGCAGTCATCCTGGGGCGTCGTCTCAAACGCAGATGGCCAGCGGTGGTCACACGCCGCGCAGAGCGATCCGGCCAAAGCGCCGTGCATGTGAATGATCGACTGGGAACCACCACGCTCATGCAGGTCGTCGACGTTTTGCGTCACAACCGTCACATCGCCTGCCAAACGCGCCTCAAGCCGCGCCAGCGCCTCATGCGCTGCATTGGGCGACGCCTTGGCGCTTTCGGCGCGCCGCATGTTGTAAAACCGGTGCACCAACGCGGGATCCTTCGCAAAACCCTCGGGCGTGGCGACATCTTCCACGCGATGCTCGGCCCACAGCCCGTTTTCTGCACGAAACGTCCCCAGCCCGCTTTCCGCTGAAATTCCGGCCCCAGTTAAGATCACGATGTTGGTCATATGCCCTGCCCTTTGCGTTGATTCCGGTCAGTTTGGCAGATTCGCGCGTGTGATGGCAGTCCGGACTTGACGCCGCGTGCCGGCTGTTCATGCTGCCCGCATGTTTCCTCTGCGCGACCACAACCCGACCGGCAAAACCCCCTATGTGACTTATCTTTTAATCGTCATGAACATTTCCGTGTTCGCGGGCTATTGGGGAAGCCTTGATGACACCCGTGTCATGATCGCCTTTTTCGACGCATGGGCCTTTACCCCGGCGGCCTTCACCAACGGCGAGAACCTGATCGGGCTATTCTCATCGATGTTCCTGCATGGCGGCATCTTGCATCTGGCCGGCAACATGCTGTTCCTCTGGATCTTTGGCGACAATATGGAGGAACAATTTGGCCACTTCGGTTTTCTGATCTTTTACCTCGCGTGCGGGATTGCCGCCACGCTGGCGCATTGGGCCTCGGTGCCCGATAGCACGACCCCACTTGTGGGCGCCTCGGGGGCGATTGCAGGGGTCATGGGCGGCTATCTATTGCTGTTCCCGCGCGCCAAGGTCGACATCCTGTTTATCTTCGTCATCTTCTTTCGCATCTTCAGCGTGCCCGCCTGGGTCATGCTGGGCGTCTGGTTCGGGCTGCAATTGTTCAACGGGTTGGGCAGTTCAGCGGATGCCGCCGGAGTCGCCTATTGGGCGCACGCGGGTGGCTTTGTCATCGGCATGCTGTTTGCGCTTCCACTATTGCTAAAGCGCGGTGCGCGGGAATTCTGGCACGCGAACCACGGCCATCCCCCCCATCCCGACGCCGAATATCGCTGGGCCCGAACCCGCGTCCCAAAGGTGCGACGCACCAAGGCCTCGGGCGTGCCCATTATACGAAGGAGAAAGAAATGAGCGAATGGCTAAAAGCCACCTGCCACTGCGGTTCAGTCGAACTGAGCGTCCGCCTCAGCGATGGCCTGAACAGCGCCAGACGGTGCGACTGTTCATTCTGCCGACGACGTCAGGCAGCCGCCGTGTCCGCGCCGCTGGACGGCGTCAAAGTCGTCAAAGGGGCCGAGAACCTGTCGCTGTACCAATGGGGCACAAAGACCGCAAAGCACTATTTCTGCAAAACCTGTGGGATTTACACCCACCACCAACGCCGCTCAAATCCCAATGAGTTTGGAGCCAACGCGGCGAATATCGAGGGCGTGGACATTCGCGCCCTAGAGCCTATTGGCTGGCATGACGGCGTGAACCACCCATCAGATCGCTGAAAGGCGGCTTAGTTACGGATAACTTTGGCAAATTGGTCGAATATCTGCTCGTTCGAACAAATAATGTCACCGTCCTGCAAAATCTTGCCGCGCGGGGCCATGGCCTCGACCATGGCACCAGCTTCCTTGGCAATCAAAATGCCAGCGGCCATGTCCCAGGCGTTCAACCGGCGTTCCCAGTATCCGTCATAGCGACCGGCGGCCACATAGGCGAGATCGAGCGATGCGGCCCCAAAGCGACGCACACCGGCACAGGCTGGCAGGATGCGGGCCAAATCCTGAAGCGTTTCGGGCAGATCGGCGCGCCCGGCAAAGGGTAGGCCCGTGGCGAAAATCGACTCGATCATCTTGTTGCGCCCCGAAACCCGCAAACGGCTTTCGTTCATCCACGCACCCTGACCTTTTTCCGCGTAGAACATTTCATCCTTGGCCGCATCATAAACAACAGCCGAGACAATCTCGCCCTTGTGTTCAAGCGCAATCGAAACCGCCCAATGCGCCAAGCCGTGCAGGAAATTCGTCGTGCCGTCCAACGGATCAACGATCCACCGGCGGGTCGGATCGACGCCCATGATCTCGTCTTTTTCTTCCTCGGCAAGCCAACCGTAATTGGGGCGAGCCTCTTGCAATTCTTCTTTTATGATCGCCTGCGCCGCAATATCAGCGCGACTGACAAAATCGCCTGCGCCCTTGGTGGAAACCTGTAGGTTTTCAACCTCGCGAAAGTCCTTCACCAGAGACTTACCAGCCGCACGCGCGGCCTTCATCATAACGTTGAGATTTGCACTGCTCTGCATGTCATCCGGCTCCTAAAGATCAGGTTGGGCCTATACGCCCCCCGAACGCGATTGCCAAGGGCTATGGAACGGCGAGGATGCGTTCAAAACAATGCTTGCGTCGAAAATTCCGGCAAAAACTTTTGACAGGGATCGAAACCGGTCGTCACCCGACAAAAAGAAGCATTCTGAGAATGCCAAGACCGCGCAATCTGACGAGATACCAATAAAACCGCCGAGCGATCAAAATCAAGAAAATCAATTTGACTCTGCTCGGGCGCGCGAGGCGACAAATTGCCCCACAAGTATCTAATAAAAAAGGATTTTTCTGGTGGAATACCCCCATTGATAGTTGAGAGATACCGCTATACGCGAAAACGACGAGCGCGGATAAAACAAAAACGAACGGAGCAGAAAATGAAAAATTCCCTAGCAATAACAGCCCTCATTTCTTCAACATTTCTAGCAGGCGCGGGTTTTGCTGACTCGTCAATTACAAGTTCAATCAGTGTTTTAACCTTTGAGACCGGCGGTACGACTTATACCGGAGCCGTTGCCTCGACGGCTGAGCTTGAATTCGACTTTTCGCAAAACCTCTACGGCAACATCGCGGTAACCTATGTCACGGCGTCAGGCGCGGATGCCGTGGGTCTAGGTGCAGGGCTTGGGTATCTGTTCCGCGATGACATTAACCTGCAAAATGCCTCTGGGATGCGCCTTGGTGCGGGCCTGTATCTGGGTGGGCTTGTCGAGTTGAACGCGGCCATGCCCCTGTCGCAAGATCTGATCGCCGACGTCGCGATTGCCACGCCGGTCAACGGATTTGGGGATTTGTTCACCTATGACATTGGCGTCGAATACGCCCCGCTTGGCATCTATGCCAACTACATGGACGCCTCGTATACCGATTATGATCTGTCTCTGAACGGCTTTGGCATCGGATACCGGAGCCACTTCTGATCCGAGTAAACCCGAAAGTTTAACGGGCGCCCCCCTTCGGGCGCTCGTGTTTTATTCTGCGCGCAATTGTTCCGCGACACCCTCTGCCAAGCCAATCCAATTGGTCATATAGGGCTTTTCGGCATCATCGACGCGAATGGCGGCATACATCCGACGGGTGATCCCATCTTTGGTCAAAGGCCGCGTGATGTAGTCCGAGCTGTATTTCACCTCGCGCACCACCCAATCGGGCAGCACGGAAACGCCCCTGTTTGACGCCACCAGCATCAGGATCACATCCGTCAGCTCCACAGGGCGAATTGCGGCCGGTTCGACCTTGGCGGGCATCAGCAACTGGCTGAAAATATCCAGCTTCGTGCGGTCCACCGGATAGGTTATCAGCGTCTCGCCTCGAAAATCTTCTGGCTCAACAAAAGGTTTTGCCGCCAATGGGTGTTTTGCAGATGCCACAAACACCGGTGAATAGTTGAACAAAGGCACAAAGGTCACGCCTGGAATATCCTCAGGGTCCGAGGAGATCACCAGATCGACCTCTTCCTTTTGCAAGGCAGGCAAGGCATCAAAGGCCAAGCCCGCCTTGATGTCGACATCGACATCCGGCCAGTTGTGGCGAAAGCGCTCAAGCACGGGAAACAGCCACTCAAAACAGGCGTGGCATTCAATCGCGATATGCATCCGCCCGGATTTCCCCGAGCGCAGCCCGCGAAACTCTTCCTGCGCCTTTTCGATCTCGGGCAGAACCTTGTCGGCCAATCGCAGCAAACGCTGCCCGGCCGCCGATAGCTTCAGCGGCTTTGTCCGCCTGACGAAAAGCTCAACGCCGGTTTGTTCCTCCAGCCCCTTAACCTGATGCGAAAGCGCCGATTGCGTCATGTTCATCAGCTCCGCCGCGCGGGCCAAACCACCCGCCTGATGAATAGCGCGCATCGTGCGGAGATGTTTCAGCTCAATATGCAACTTCAATATTCCTCATGACAAACTTGAGTTTTATGAATTTGTCTCACAATTGCTGCCATGCAACAAGAGGTCAACTCAGATTTTGGAGCATTCCCTTTATGTCATTGCCACGTGTCTCGTTCGAATTTTTCCCGCCCCGCAATCTCGAGGCGTCGTTCAACCTGTTCGAAACCGTGCAGACCCTCGGGGCTTATAAGCCGCGCTTCGTGTCTGTCACCTACGGCGCGGGCGGCACCACCCGCGAGATCACCCGCGACGCGGTGGCAACTTTGCACAAGCACACGGGCCTAAATGTTGCGGCCCACCTGACCTGCGTCGATGCGACCCGCAAGGAAACACTGACGATTGCAGACCAATTCGCCAAAGCAGGCGTCACCGAAATCGTTGCCCTGCGCGGCGATCCTCCGAAAGGTGCAAACGCATTCCTGCCCCATCCCGACGGCTTTGCCTCATCCGTTGAATTGATCGAGGCCCTGTCACAGGACGGTCGCTTCACCATCCGCGTCGGCGCTTATCCCGAACAGCACCCGGATGCAGCGGACTCAAACGCCGATGTGGACTGGCTAAAGCGCAAACTTGACGCCGGAGCGTCCGAAGCCATCACACAATTCTTCTTTGAGTCCGAAACCTTTCTGCGTTTCCGCGACCGTTGCGACAAAGCTGGAATCACCGCTCCGATCATCCCCGGTATCCTGCCGATCGAAAATTGGACAGGCGTGCGCAAATTCGCCACCCGCTGCGGCACATCGATCCCGCTCATTCTTGACGACGCCTTCACCAAAGCGGCCCGCGACGGCCGTGAATACCTGCTGGCGACAGCTCAGGCCACCGAACTGTGCAGCGACCTGATGGACGAGGGTGTCGAGGATCTGCATTTCTACACGCTCAATAAACCCGAGCTGACCCGCGACGTTTGCCACGCGCTTGGCATCCAACCCGAAGTTTCCCTGCAGAACGTCGCTTAACGCGGCGCTCTGATTGCCGACCTGTTGGCACACACCTAACCTGCCTTGTGAACCCTCACGAGGCAGGTCTTTTTTTGCCCTAGGCGATCCCCAATCGACCGGCCATACAGCCTGAAGTGAAACACCGACAAGGACGGTGCGGCCCCCTCACAACGGCCAAAACACCGGGATCAGCAGGGCCGAAATCACCCCGATCGACAGGTTCAAGGGGATCCCGATCTTCATGAAGTCGCTGAAGGCATACCCGCCCGGCCCATAAACCAACGTGTTGGTCTGATAGCCAATCGGCGTTGAGAAACTGGCCGAGGCCGCCACCATCACCGCGATCACCAAGGGGCGGGCGTCGATACCCAGCGCCTCGGCCAATCCAATGGCAACGGGCGTGACGACCACGGCGACCGCGTTGTTTGACACAAGCTCGGTCAGCACCGAGGTCAACAAGAAGATGAACCACACGATCAAGACCGGCGGCATTCCCATTAACATGGGCGCAACAAAATTCGCCACAAGCTCAACCGCGCCCGAGGCTTGCAACCCCGCGCCGACTGCCAACATCGAAAAAATGAGCGCCAGCAACCGCCCGTCCACGAAGGAAAACGCCTCGTCCGCATCAATAGCGCCGGCCAGCAGCACGATGGCCACCGCGACCAAGGCCAGCTGGAAGATCGGCGCAAGACCAAAGGCCGCCAGCACCACGATCCCGACAAGCGCCGCCAGAACCAGCGGCGCGTGCCCACGCCGGTAGGCGCGCTCGGATGGGGTAGCCACATCAACCAAACCCATATCGTCCGCAAGACGGCGAATATCCTCGGGCGCACCCTCCAACAGCAAGGTATCCCCGACCCGCACCACCAAATCATCAAGCTGACCCGAGATATTCTGGTTCCGCCGATGCGCCGCCAATGGATAAACCCCGTAACGCCGCCGCAAGCGCAGACTGCCAAGCGACCGCCCCACCATCCGCGCGCCCGGCGAGATCAGCACCTCAACCGTCGCCGTCTCAACCGAACTGACCTTCTCGACCATCCGCACGTCCTTGGATTGCTGAAGCCCCAAAAGCTCGGTCATCTCGGTGCGCAACACCACACGGTCACCGGCGCAAAGCTGAACCGATTTCAAATCCCGCCTAAGCGACGCATCCCCCCGCAACACGTCGATCAGCCGCACCCCATCGCGCCGGAACAGATCCACACCCGTTGCCGATTGACCGACCAGAGAGGATTCCTCGGGCACGACAACCTCGGTGAAAAACTTCATCTTCGAGCGCTGCCCGAGCAAGCTGGCCATACTCGCCCGTTCGGGCAACAGCCTTGGCCCGACAACGGCCATGTAAAACATGCCCCACGCAACCAAAACGATGGCCAAAGGCGTGACCTCGAAGATCGTGAACGCCTCCAGTCCGTGACTGCGCGCCACACCATCCACCAACAGGTTGGTCGACGTGCCAATCAACGTCAGCGTGCCCCCAAGGATCGCCGCGTAACTCAACGGGATCAGCAGTTTCGAGGCCGTACTGCCCATGCTGCGCGCCAATTGCACAAAGACCGGGATCATCACCACCACAACCGGCGTGTTTGACACAAACGCCGAGGCAATCGCCACAAACCCCAGCAAAACCGCAATCGCCAGAATCGGACGCCCCTTGGATTTACGCTCGGCAAAGCCGACAAAAGCATCCAGCGCGCCCGTGCGCACCAAGGCCCCCATCACGATAAACATCATCGCAATCGTCCACGGCGCAGGGTTTGAAAACACGGTCAACGCGGTCTCATAGGGCAACAGCCCGAGAACCAACATCGCCACAGCCCCGCCAAGCGCCACAACCTCGGTCGGGTAGGTTTCGCGCAAAAACAAGACGAACATCCCAAGCACGATCAGCAATCCAACCATGGCCTGCGCATTTGGAATAAAATCAATCAATTCGAACACCTGGAAATCCCCTTCGGTGACAAATCAATCTTGACGGCCCCCGCGCGCGGGCGCAACCCGCAAAGCTGGCTTTGGTTGCACAAGGAATACCCCCGCCAACACCAGCGCCAACGCCGCCCAAACCCAAGGCGAATAGGTCTCGCCCAGCAACAGGCGGGCCCAGAACACGCCCGAAAGCGTCACGATATAGCCGACCTGCACCGCGAATATCGACCCCGCTGCGCCGACAAGCCAGACATACCCCGAATAGACGAACGCATGGATCAGCGATGACAAGACAACAGCCCCGTCGGGCAACCCATAGGGCGGCAGCGGATTGATCCAGCTTCCAGTCGCCAACATCATGGGTGCCGCAACCACCAAGGCCACCAGCGACGCCCCCAGCAATGCCTGCAAAGGGTCAAGCCCCGCCATGCCAAACCGCGCCACAAGGTTGCCCTCAAAGGCATACATAAGCGAAGCGATCAACGCGACGGGGATCCACAGCCAGCTCACCCCGCCGATTGCATCCTGTCCGGGAAGAATCAACAACAGGATGCCCGCCAATCCCAATACCAGCCCAATCAGCCGTTTTAGGTTCAACCTCTCCAACGCCAACGCCAGGGCGACCGGCAAGGCAAAGATCGGCACCAGTGAAATCAAAATCGCCATAATACCCGCGTCGAGGTGGATATAGGCCGTGTAAGACGCCGCGTTTGGAAAGACCGTGCCGATCAAGGCAATCATGACATAGACACGCATTTGGGATCTGCCGAAAACCAACCCCTTGCGCCGAACCAGGGCGGTCACACCAAGCACCAATGCCATGATGACACTCTGCCAGAATATCAGCCCGAAATCGCGATACCCGCCCGTGACGGCAAACTTGGAAAGCGGCGTTGTCAGCCCCCACCCTACCCCAAGCAGGATCAGAAAGCCCCAAAAGCGGATCATGGACCAGACTGCGCCAGACGCCCACCTTGGCGCACCATTTCAACCCGCGTCGCGGCCCCCGTGCGATCATCGGTCTCAACATAAAGCCCCGACAGCGTTGCCTCGCCATCCGCCGGCTGAAACCGCGTCTTTGACATGCCCGTCACAAAACGCCGCATCGGTTCGGCCTTCTCCATGCCAATCACCGAATTGTAGTCGCCACACATGCCTGCATCGCTCAGATAGGCCGTGCCACCTGGCAAGATCTGCGCATCCCCGGTCGGTACATGGGTATGTGTGCCCACCACAACCGAGGCCCGCCCGTCCATGAAATGCCCCATGGCCATCTTTTCCGAGGTCGCTTCGCAATGCACATCCACCAGCGTCGCATTCACCATGCCCCCGCGCGGATGCTTGCGCAAAATCTGATCGACAGCACTGAACGGATCATCAAAAGCCCGCTTCATGAACACTTGCCCCAGCACCTGAACCACCAAAATCTTGCGCCCCCCGGGCACGTCAAACACCCGAAACCCACGCCCGGGCGCCGTCTTGGCAAAATTCACCGGCCGCACAATGCGTGGCTCCTGCTCGATAAAGGTCAGCATATCCTTTTGGTCAAAGGCATGATCGCCAAGCGTCAAACAATCGACCCCCGCCGCCAACAGCGCCTGCGCGTGATCTTTCGACAATCCCATGCCATTGCTGGCATTCTCGCCATTCACCACAATGAAATCGAGCTTCCACGCCTCGCGCAGCGCTTTGACTTTCTCAATGACAGCCGTGCGCCCCGAGCGCCCGACAATATCGCCTAGAAACAGAATTCTCATAAACCCTGCCTATGCAAGCCTGAGGATCAGAGCAAGCCCACGCCGCTTTATCTTGCCCAAAATACCGCGGGGGAATTGCGCCGTGGCGCAAGGGGGCAGAGCCCCGAAATCCGGCCAATCCACCAAATACCGACCTATTTGCGCAAATTTGGGATCTTCAGCCCCGCCTCAGCCGACTCTATCAATATCCCCAGCCGTTTTAGCCGCGTATCCTCGCGTTTCGCGCTCATGACCCACCAGATGGACTCGCGTTTGTAACTCGGAGCGAGCGCCGACAGAAAATCCCACGCCGCTTCGTTCGCCCTGATCCGCGCCTCGTAGTCGGGCGACAACACCATGTTGCGATCCTCGGACGTATAGCCCTCCGCATCCCCGCGCGCATTGAACAGCGCCAAGCCTTCGGGCCGCATCTTGCCCTCTTTGACAAGCGCTTTGACCTTTTTCACGTTCACCGCGCTCCACACGCTTTTGGGTTTGCGCGGCGTAAAGCGGATCTTATAGCGCTCGTCATCGATGCTTTTGCGAATGCCGTCGATCCAGCCAAAACACAGCGCGACATCCACCGTTTCTGACCAGGTCAGACTTGGCAGCCCTGTTTTTCGTTTGAAATAGCCAACCCAAACCTCCTGCGCATCCGCGTGGCTTTCAATCCAATCGCTGAAGTCGTCCTGCGTCGTGAAAAAAATCGGCTCGTCCATCCGGTCCTCGTCTTGTCCTACTCACACCGCCCGAATAGGTGGCTCAAGTGTCTCGCCAACCTCTCGGGCGCGCGCCAAAAGATCTTGGCGGCGCGCCTCTGATCCGGTCGCGCCGTTCAGCACGACAAGTTCGCGTCTTCTAAATCCGAAGTACCCGAACGTTCCGCGCATCCACGCGGTTTCCAACGCCGAGGCATAGCCCCTCTCGTCCATCTCATCCGACCGCGCACCGGCAGGCACCAACAGCACAGCCGTCCGCGGCCGTTGCAAAGACACATCCGGATCATCAAGCTGGTCATAGGCCCACCCCCACGTCCACACCCGATCCACCCAGCCCTTTGTCATCGCCGGCATTCCCCACCAAAACAGCGGAAAGACAAAGGCGATGGCATCGGCGCGGGCAATTCGGTCCTGCTCGGCGCGCACATCGTCCGGCAAATTCCCCGAGGCATCGGCCTCAATATCCGCCAGCGTCCAGCGCGGATCAAAACCCTCGGCGTTGAGATCGGCCAATTCCACTGTATGTCCTGCCGCCATGGCCCCGGCCGTGAACTCGGCGGCCACGGCCGCGCTAAATGATTGGGGATCAGGATGATCGAGAACGGTCAGGACATGCATGTTTGCCAAAGGCCTCTTTGTCTCATCCGTGGATCGGGATCACACCCTTTTCGGTGACGATCATATCCAAAGGCTGATCCGTTGGCTCGAGCGGAAGGTCCGTCGCCTCCTGCGCCTGAAACGCGTACCCAATGGCCAGCACGGGCCCCCGCGCACGCAAACCCTCAAGCGTCCGATCATAAAACCCGCCGCCATAGCCCAGACGCCCCCCCTCTTGGTCAAAGCCCACCAAAGGCACGATCAGGATCTCAGGAACGACTTCCTCGCCCAGCGCTGGAACTGAAGCCCCAAACGGCCCGTCGACCATCTCGCACTCAGGCTCCCATTTTGAGAACCAAAGCGGTTGCCCCGCCGCGCGGATCACCGGCACCCCGACCGGCCCATAGGCCGCCGCTTCACTCATCGCATTCAGCGGAGAAATCTCGGTACGGATCGGCATATACCCCGCCAAAGGCACCCCCCGATACCCCGCAAGGATCTCTGAGAGAACCCCCGCCTGCCCTGGCCCTGCGGCCTCAAACGCTGCCTTGCGCCGCGCGAAGGCGGCCTTGCGCGCCGCCGCTTTGATGGTAGCCAGATCGCTCATAACAACACCACCACGGCCAATCCCAGAAAGGCAAAGAAACCGACAACATCCGTCACCGTGGTCACAAACGCCCCCGAGGCCAATGCAGGATCGATATTCAACCGCTCAAGCACTACAGGGATCACCGTGCCCGCCAAGCCAGCCACCACAAGGTTAATCACCATCGCCGCGGCGATCACATACCCCAGCTCCAGCGAGCCGAACCAAACCCAGCTGACAAGCCCCATCAACGCCGCAAAGCCAATCCCGTTGACCAGGCCCACCAACACTTCACGTCGGATCACCCGCCACACGTTCGACCCTGTAAGGTCTTTCGTCGCAATCGCGCGCACCGCGACCGTCAAAGACTGCGTGCCCGCGTTCCCGCCCATCGAGGCCACAATCGGCATCAACACGGCCAAAGCGACCAACTGCGCAATCGCCACTTCAAACTGCGCAATCACCAGAGACGCCAAAATCGCGGTCACAAGGTTGACGGCCAACCACGGGAAACGCCGCTTCGTCGTCTCAATCACACGGTCCGCAAGCGAGCTTTCGCCAACACCGGCAAGGCGCATGATGTCCTCTTCATGCTCTTCGTCCAGAACCACCATCGCGTCATCAATGGTAATCACGCCGACCAAACGATTGTCCTCGTCCACCACGGGGGCAGAAATCAGATGGTACTGGTTGAACGCATAGGCCACCTCGTCCTCTGGCTGTGTCGCCGGAATAATCTGAAACGTGGTTTCCAATAGCTCGGTCAGCTTGGTTTCCCGCTTTGCCCCCATTAGGCGGCCCAAGGTCACCTGCCCCACGGGCGTCATTGTCGGATCGACCAGCACGACGTGATAAAACTGCTCGGGCAAGTCGTCCTCGGCCCGCATGCGATCGATTGCATCGCCCACGGTCCAATGCTCGGGCGCCCAAACGACCTCGCGTTGCATAAGACGACCGGCGGAGTCTTCGGGATAGGACAACGCATGTTCAACCGCGACACGGTCACTGTCATCCAGAACCTCAAGAATGGCTTCCTGCTGGTGCTCCTCAAGATCCTCAACCAGATCGACAACGTCGTCTGATTCCAGATCCCGCACCGCGCTCGACAGCATTTCGCGTGGCAAAAACGCCAGAATATGCTCGCGCACTGATTCATCGAGTTCCGACAAGACGTCGCCATCGAACGTCTCGGGTGACAACAAAAGCGTCTCGCGGCGCATTCCGTCGTCCATTTGCTCAAGAAGGTCAGCAATATCAGCAGCATGCAAATCTTCCAGCAACTGGCGCAACCGGCCACCGTCACCCTCGGAAATGGCGCGCCGAACCTGACTGACAAGATTGTCGTCGAGCGCATAGGCGTCCTCAATGTCTGTGCTCAGATCACTCATTCCGGCCTCCACTGCTGATTTAATGGGAACATAGACAAGAGCTTCAACAGGTTGAAGGGAATTCACGAATTTACCTTTGCCCATTGGCAATTTAGTCTCTTAGGGAAAGGATTTTCCATGTCGACCAGGCTTCTTCTCGGGCAAACCCTAAGTTTCTCGCAATCGCCCTTTGACGGTGCGATTGACAGTGCGGTGGTCCATCATCGGCAGGGCGCGGTGTTGCTGCGCGACGGCAAGATCGCCGATGTGGGCGACGCCGAAGCCCTAAGCCAAGCCAACCCTGGGGTCGAAAAAATCCACTACGGCGACAGCCTCATCATGGCCGGTTTTGTCGATGCGCATGTGCATTATCCGCAAACCGCCATGATCGCCTCATGGGGAAAGCGCCTGATTGACTGGCTTAACAGCTACACCTTCCCCGAGGAAATGAAGTTCGCCGACCCCGCCTATGCCGCCGAGATTGCGAGCCGCTACCTTGATTTAACCCGCGCCAATGGCACCACAACCATATGCAGCTTTTGCACCATCCATCCTGAAAGCGTTGAGGCCTTCTTTGCCGAAGCCCAGCGGCGCAACCAGCGGGTCGTCGCCGGAAAAACCTGCATGGACCGCAACGCCCCTGAGGGCCTGCGCGACACCGCGCAATCGGCCTATGACGACAGCAAAGCCTTGTTGGGCAAATGGCATGGCCAAGACCGTATCTCTTACGCCATCACGCCCCGGTTTTCGCCGACATCGACCCCAGAACAACTCGAGTCCATGGGCGCTCTCTGGGCTGAGCATCCTGACTGCCTGATGCAAACCCATCTGTCCGAACAAACCGACGAGATTGACTGGGTCAAGTCGCTGTTTCCAACTGCGCGGGATTACCTTGATACCTACGAGCGTTTCGGCCTTCTGGGAAAGGGCGGGCTTTATGGGCACGCGATCCATCTTGAGCCACGCGAAAAAGATCGCCTGCGCGAGGTTGACGGATCGCTTGTGCACTGCCCGACCTCAAACACCTTCATCGGATCGGGTCTCTTTGACATGGCCGGATTGATCGGCGACGGCCAGCGGATCGGTCTTGCGACGGACACAGGCGGCGGGTCGAGTTTCTCGATGTTGCGCACAATGGCAGCAGCCTATGAGATCGGACAGCTAAGGGGCACCCCGCTGCACCCCGCGCAACTGTTGTGGCTGGCAACAGTCGGCTCAGCGCGCAGCCTTTGGATGGACGACAGGATCGGCAATCTGAAGGTGGGGCACGAGGCCGACCTCGTCGTCGTTGATCTGTCGTCAACCGAGGCTATCGCCCAAAGATCAAGCCGCGCGACCGACCTGTGGGAATCCATTTTCCCGACCATCATGATGGGCGACGACCGAGCAATCGAAGCGGTCTGGATCGCCGGTCAACCGGCCTGATCCACACCACAAAATCGGCGGTGGTATTTGTACAGATTGGGTCAGCCAAACGTACAAATGCCCATGCGAGTCTTAAGGAATGCTTTACAGCACCAAACGCCGCGCCAAACGGTTTTGCTGCTCAATCACCTTTGGCAAATCGAGCGTCACCATGTGCCCGTCGCGGACGATCTGGCGGCCTTCAACAAACAAATGTTTCACCTTCGTTGGCCCCGCCAAAAGCAAGGCCGCCTTGTCCCATGACCCCGCGCTTTCGATGCCGCTGGTGTCCCAAATGGCAATATCTGCCCGTTTTCCAACCGCAATTTGCCCGCAATCGTGACGGCCCAAAACCTCGGCGCCGCCACGGGTCGCAATCTCAAGCGCCTCGCGTGCGCTCATCGCATCCGCACCGTTTGCAACACGCTGTAAAAGCATTGATTGACGCGCCTCGGCCATCAAGTTTCCGCTGTCGTTCGAGGCCGAGCCATCAACGCCAAGCCCGACGGGCACCCCCGCATCACGCATCTGTCGGACCGGAGCAATCCCAGATCCAAGACGGCAGTTCGAACAGGGACAATGCGCGACGCCGGTTTTAGATTTCGAATATAAATCAATCTCTTGACCGTCGATCTTAACGCAATGCGCATGCCAGACATCCTCACCGACCCAGCCCAAATCTTCTGCATATTGACCGGGTCGACAGCCGAATTTTTCAAGCGAATAGGCAATGTCTTCGTCGTTTTCCGCAAGGTGGGTGTGCATCATCACCCCCTTGTCACGCGCCAGAATTGCCGCGTCACGCATAAGGTCTCGGCTCACCGAAAACGGGCTGCACGGGGCGACGCCGACACGGACCATTGCCCCGTCCGTTGCGTCATGGTGCGCGTCGATCACGCGGATGCAGTCCTCAAGGATTGCGGCTTCCTTCTCGACCAACATATCAGGCGGCAGACCCCCGTCGCTTTCCCCGATACTCATCGAACCGCGGGTGGGATGGAAGCGCAAGCCAACCTCCTTGGCGGCCTCAATCGTATCGTCCAATCGCGACCCATTGGGATAGAGATAGAGGTGATCCGACGACAGCGTGCATCCCGACAAAGCCATTTCGGACAGGCCCACCATCGCCGAAACCCGCATTTCCTCGGGTCCAAATCGCGACCAAATCGGGTAGAGCGTTTGCAGCCAGCCAAACAACAAAGCGTCCTGTCCACCGGGCACCGCACGGGTCAGGCTTTGATAAAGGTGGTGGTGCGTATTCACGAGACCCGGCGTCACAACGCATTGATCTGCAATAACAATTTCGCCTTCGCTTGTCAGTCCCGTCCCGATTTCAGCAATCACGCCAGCCCGAATGCGAATATCGGTCGCCGTCAATTCGCGACGGTGATCGTCCATCGTCAGAATGACGTCGGCGTTTTTAATGAGGGTTTCAGACATGTCGTCCTCCGTATCTGTTACCAGACCCTTTTCGGTATGAACAAAACGGGCCGACAGAAAAGGGCGAAGGACTCGGGGACCGTGGGTCAGATTATCCGGCGGTTGCCTGATGAAATCAAGACCGAAGCACGGTCAACGCTTCGCGATAGATCGTTTCATTGGCCGCCGCGATGCCTGTGCCGCCGTTGTGGGCCGGGCCTCCGTCCCACGTTGTGAGAATGCCGCCAGCGGCCTCGACCAGCGCGATTGGTGCCTGAATATCGTAGGAATTCAGGCCGGCCTCGATCACCAGATCAATCTGCCCCGCCGCCAAAAGCGCATAGGCATAGCAATCGGTGCCATAGCGCGTCAGACGGCAGCGTGACGCAACCCTTTGAAAGGCTTGACCTTCTGCGAGGGTACCGACTTCAGGAAAGGTGGTAAAGATCGTCGCTTCGCTCAGGTTTTTGGTGGCGCGCGTGCGAATTGGCCCCTGCCCCAAAGGGCCATTGCTTTCAGCCACGCCCCAACCACCTTCAAAGCGCTCGCCAATGAACGGTTGGTCGATGATCCCGAAGATCGGTCCGTTCGCGTCGGACACCGCAATCAAGGTGCCCCAGGTTGGCGTGCCACTCATATAGCCGCGCGTTCCGTCAATCGGATCGAGAACCCATTGCAGCCCAGTCGTGCCGTCCTTGGTGCCAAGTTCCTCGCCCAGGATGGCGTCATCTGGCCGCTCGCTTGCAAGCACACGGCGCATCGCGTCTTCGGCGGCACGATCGGCGATCGTGACGGGGTCAAACCCTTCGGAGAGCTTGTTTTCAAGGCCGATGTCCGATTTGCGGAAGTAGCGCAACGTTTCGAGCCGCGCTGCATCGGCCATCAGGCCCGCAACACGGCGAAGATCGGTTTTCAATGTCTCTGGGAAAGTTGTCATTGCGCCCCCGCCCGTTTTCTACGGGCTAATGCAGGGGCGCAAAAAACTCAAGCGACGTCGGACAGGACGCGGGCCAAATCAAACAGACGGCGGCGCTGATTTTCCGGAATCGCATAGTAGGACCGGATCAGATCAAGCGCTTCCTTGTCCCCGAGAAGATCGGCAGGTACGCCCATATCTGCGCCAGCATCTTGCGAATCGTCGATGCCTTCGAAGAAGAAACTGACAGGCACGTCGAGCGCTTCCGAAATGTCCCAAAGGCGCGATGCGCTGACGCGGTTTGCGCCGGTTTCGTATTTTTGGATCTGCTGGAACTTGATTCCAACCTTTTCCGCCAACTGCTGCTGGGTCATCCCAACCAGCCAGCGGCGATGGCGAACACGTTTCCCAACGTGGATGTCTACTGGATGCGCCATTTTCAGGCTCCTTCAATGAGTGGTTTGCATGAGCTACGGCGCTCAAACGAGATCGAATAAAGGCTCCGATATTCAGATTGATTGTCGCAGTCTGCAACTTGGTAGTGTCAACTTACTCGGTACGCGTGTAAAATCAAGGCTTGTCATCGGCTACGGGTGGTACATATTCCAAATTTCGTTAAAAGTTAATGGAATCTTACCGTTAGCTGGGTCATTTTGTCATTTTGAAACTATTTCCCAGGAGGAAAGCCGATCATGAAAGCCTTTCGGGTCACTGATTTCGAACAAACCCCCTCATTTCAAGACATTGTGCGCCCGAATCCCCGTGAAGGTGAGGTTTTGGTGCGAATCAAAGCCTGTGGTTTGAATTTCGCCGATCTTCTCATGTTGAAAGGCGAGTATCAGGAGACCCCTAAGCCGCCATTCACCCCCGGGCTTGAAATTTCCGGCGTCGTCGTCGCAGTTGGCCCAAATACCACAGGTTTTGAAATTGATACACCTGTCGCGGTCTTTGGCGGGTCCGGTGGCTTGGCCGAATATGGGGTGTTTCCGTGCGATCGCGTGGCCCCGATGCCGACCGATATGTCGTTTGAATCGGCTGCGGGGTTTCAGGTGGCCTATGGGACCAGTCACCTCGCGTTGCAGCACCGCGCCAACTTGCAACACGGCGAGACGCTGGTGGTCATGGGCGCCGCTGGCGGCGTTGGTCTGACGGCCGTGGAGATTGGTAAACTCATGGGGGCCAGGGTCATTGCCTGTGCCCGAGGGGCCGACAAGCTGGCGGTCGCCAAGGCCGCAGGAGCGGATCATGTTCTGGACACGAATAAGGTCGATCTGAGACAAGCGATCAAGGATCTCGGTGGCGCGGACGTGGTCTATGACCCCGTGGGCGGCGATGCGTTTAACGAGGTGTTTCGGGCTTGCAATCCGGACGCGCGCATTTTGTCGATCGGCTTTGCATCGGGGAAAGTGCCCGAGGTGAAACTCAATCATATGCTGGTCAAAAATATCAGCGTGATTGGCTTTTACTGGGGGGGCTACCTGAAATTCGCCCCCGAAACCTTGCTCAACAGCATGGCACAGCTCATGACTTGGCATTCTGAGGGGAAACTGGCCCCTGCGATCAATCATATCTTCGATTTCGCCAGAACCGAGGACGCGTTGGCGATGCTGCGGGAACGACGCTCGACCGGTAAGATCGTTATCAGGATGTCAGACGGTTGATTGCTGCATTTCGCGAAAGGCGTGCTCTAACATCTGCTCAAGCCGGTCGAGAATCCGCTTGGACTGGTCCTGAACCCGATAGACATTGATCTGCCAGGTATCGAGATCGGGCAGCCGGCCACCGTGGTCAATCAATTCGAAATTCGGTGGCTGCGTGCCTTTGAGCAGCAACTCAACAGCAAGATCTGCCGAAACCGCGGCCTCAATCGCGCGGTGGGCCGAGGCTTCCAGCACCACCTCCCATTGGACACCTTCACGCTCAAGCGCGCGCAAAGCATGTCCGCGAAAAAGGCAAGACTTGCCAAGTGCCAAGGGCAGAGGCGTTTCCTGCCACGCTTGACCATCCGCCGGACCGATCCACATTAACGGCAATTCGGCAATCGTCTTGCCGTGCTGGTCGCAGCCTTTTTCCGTTGTGAGAATCATGTGGCAGTCGCCATGCTGGAAGGCCTGTTTCAGACCGATTGTGTGTTCTGCCATTAATTGAATACGAATTCGGGGAAATTCAGACCGGAATTGGCGCAAAACCCGTGGAATGGCCGGATCGACAATATCGACGGGAATGCCGAGAACGATTTCGCCGACATCGGCAGAATCGGTGATATGCGCAACCGCCTCGTCGTTCAAATTCAACATCCGACGGGCATAGGACAGCAATCTGTCCCCTGCGGCCGTCGTGCGGACACTGCGGGTCGAGCGATCTAAGAGACTGATTCCCAACGAGTCTTCCAACCGCTTTAACTGCATGCTGACCGCCGACTGAGTGAGGTTCAGCCTGCCCGCCGCACGGGTAACGCCCTCGGCCTCGGCAACGGCCACGAAAGACCGCAGAGCGGTTAAATCCAGATTTCGACTCATATCACAATCCTTGATGATGCACCGAACAAATATTCGTTTTTCTTATTAATTCAGAACTGCCATATCATCAAGCATGTTGATAATTGGCTTTCAGTTATCACGCCTCAGAAAGGAAACACGCTATGTTCACAGCAACAGCAAACACCCAAGGCATCCTCTCCGGCGCCGTTTCCGCGCGCCCAACTGGCCTTCTGAAGACCATCGTTGACAAGGTTCAACTTCACAAAGAGCGCCGCGCGCTTGCATCTTTGGATGCGGCAGCCCTGCAAGACATCGGCGTTACAAAATTCGACGCACTCAGCGAAGCCTCGCGTTCTGTTTGGGACGCACCGGATTACTGGCACAAGTGATCGCCTCTCCTCTTGAATTATCGGTCGTTCCTGCCAATATCTGGTAGGAACGCCTTCAAAGTGATTTGGGGGCGACTGATTTTATCTTTTGGAGGGACGAAATGTCTGAACAAAGCACAATCCGGACCGCTGGTGTACGCGCTGCCGCCCAGATTGATGAGGGTCTGCGCGCCCATATGAACAAAGTCTACGGCACGATGTCGGTGGGTATGCTCATCACATTCGCGGCTGCATGGGCGATCTCGGGTTTGGCGGTCACCGCTGATCCGTCGGCTGCCGTCGCGCAGCTTAGCGCGGACAAATACCTGACACAGCTTGGCTATTCGATCTACGCTTCACCGTTGAAGTGGGTCATCATGTTCGCCCCATTGGCGTTCATCTTCGGCTTTGGCGCAGCGGTTAACCGCCTGTCGGCGGCTGGCGCACAGCTTGTCTTCTACGCATTTGCGTTCGTTATGGGTCTGTCGATCAGCTCGATCTTCCTGATCTACACAGGCATGTCGATCATTCAGGTCTTCCTCATCACGTCCATCGCCTTCGCGGGCCTCTCGCTCTATGGGTACACAACCAAGCGTGACATCTCGGGCATGGGTGCATTCCTGATTATGGGCGTTATTGGCCTGTTGGTTGCATCGATTGTGAACATTTTCATCGGCTCTTCGATGATTACCTTTGCAATTTCGGTTCTGGGTGTTCTGATCTTTGCCGGTTTGACCGCCTATGATACGCAAAAGATCAAGGCGACCTATGTGCAGATGGCGCATAGCGGTGACAGTGAATGGCTGGCGAAATCAGCGATCATGGGGGCCTTGAACCTGTATCTCGATTTCATCAACATGTTCATGTTCCTGCTGCAACTGTTTGGCAGCCGCGAGTAGCACGCGAAAAATTCGAATTCGAAGGGGCCTTTCGGGGCCCCTTTTTCTTTGCCCGCTTGCACCAATTCCCATGCCCCACTATACGCGCCTCATGTTGGACACGACCTCAAACCGCCCCGAATTGCCTGCTGAAATTGCCCGTCGCCGGACCTTTGCGATTATCTCGCATCCCGACGCTGGCAAGACGACGCTGACGGAAAAATTCCTGCTGTTTGGCGGGGCGATCCAGATGGCCGGACAGGTCCGCGCCAAGGGCGAGGCCCGCCGCACACGGTCCGACTTTATGCAGATGGAAAAGGATCGCGGGATCTCGGTTTCGGCCTCGGCCATGTCGTTTGATTTCAAAGAGTTCCGCTTTAATCTGGTCGACACGCCTGGCCACTCGGATTTTTCCGAGGACACCTATCGCACGCTCACCGCCGTTGACGCCGCCGTCATGGTGATCGACGGGGCAAAAGGCGTGGAAAGTCAGACCCGCAAGCTGTTCGAAGTCTGCCGGATGCGCGATCTGCCGATCCTGACGTTTTGTAACAAGATGGACCGCGAAAGCCGCGATACTTTTGATATTATCGACGAAATTCAGGAAAATCTGGCGATCGATGTCTCGCCTGCCAGTTGGCCAATCGGCGTCGGGCATGAGTTTATGGGCTGCTACGACATGCTCAACGACAGGCTTGAACTGATGGATCGCGCCGACCGGAACCGCGTGGCCGAGACCATCGCGATCAACGGTCTCGATGATCCCGCCCTTGGCGAACACGTCCCTGCACATCTTCTTGAAAAGCTGGTCGAAGAAGTTGAGATGGCCAAGGAATTGCTGCCCACCATCGACCCTCAGTCCGTTCTCGAAGGTCACATGACCCCGATCTGGTTCGGCTCGGCGATCAATTCCTTTGGCGTCAAAGAGCTGATGGATGGGATTGGCAACTACGGCCCCGAACCGCAAATTCAATCGGCAAGCCCCCGCGCCATCGCGCCCGAAGAGAAAAAGGTCATGGGCTATGTGTTCAAAGTGCAGGCCAACATGGACCCCAAGCACCGGGATCGTGTCGCCTTTGTGCGGATGGCCTCGGGGCATTTCAAACGCGGCATGAAGCTGACCCATGTGCGGACCAAAAAACCGATGGCGGTATCGAACCCTGTTTTGTTCCTCGCCTCGGACCGAGAATTGGCGGATGAGGCCTGGGCTGGTGACATCATCGGCATTCCAAACCACGGGCAATTGCGCATTGGGGATACCTTGACCGAGGGCGAAGCCATTCGGGTTTCCGGCATCCCGTCCTTTGCGCCCGAATTGTTGCAAAACTGCCGTGCTGGCGACCCCATGAAGGCCAAGCATCTGGAAAAAGCCTTGATGCAATTTGCAGAAGAAGGCGCGGCCAAGGTCTTTAAGCCTGCCTTTGGGTCTGGCTTCATCGTCGGCGTCGTCGGCGCGCTTCAGTTTGAGGTTCTGGCCAGCCGGATCGAGCTTGAATACGGGCTGCCCGTGCGCTTTGAGCAAAGCCAGTTCACCAGCGCCCGTTGGGTGAATGGCGAAAAACTCGCGGTCGAGAAATTTGTCGCGGCCAACAAGCAGCACATCAGCCACGATCACGATGGCGATATTGTCTATTTGACCCGTCTTCAGTGGGACATCGACCGTATTCAGCGCGATTATCCGGATGTGAGTTTGACCTCGACCAAGGAAATGATGGTCTGACACCCAAATCTGTCGCAGAACGCACGATTGATTTTTGGAGGCTCTCCTCTACTCTGGCGAAAAAACAGTTCCGAGTAGTGCCATGTTTCCGCGTTTCAATTTTTTGAAATCCCTAAAGACCATTCACGGTTGGCTGGGGGCCTTGATCTTGCCTTGGGTCTTTTTGGCTGGATTGACCGGTCTCTATTTGAACAACGAAAAGCTCGTGCTGTCTGTTTTTCCAAAGAACACCGCAGGCGACGGAGCGCAGTTTCTGGACATCGCTGGCGCGGCACCGGTTGATCTTGAAGCTGCAACATTGATTGCCAACAAGGCCGTCGCTGGCATGGAATATGCGCCAAACAACACGACAAGCTACCGAGGCGCATCGATTTACCGTTTTCGGGCCGAATCGAACAACACGATATATATGGATCGGGACACCGGGGGCTATTGGCATCTTCGGCGCTACAAGATTTCCTCGTACGACTTTGACGGCAACCGGCTTGGCACGGAATACCGGTGGGGGCGGATTTTAAGCTCGATCCACGAGCGCGGCTTTGTTGGCAACGCGCTTGGGCGCTGGCTGGCGGACATAACAGCCGTGGCATTGATGGTGTTTTCGGCCTCGGGGATCGTCCTTTTTGTTTCGCCAAGGATTCGCCGCGCCAAAAACAGACGCGCCCGCGGTGCGGCGACGCGGACATAGAAAATGGCCGCTGGCGCGCCCAATGGGCTTGTTGATCCGCGCCAGTTGGGCCAATCTTTGCTGATGAGCAGTGCCCCCTACGACAATGGTTTCGAGACCGTCTTGGCAAATTGGAACAGCCGCCGGGATCCGTTGATCGGGGCCGAAGACCTATTGCCGGACTTGGCCTGCGATCTCGAAGCATTCGCCACCAAAACCGTGGTCGAGCGACCGCGGGGTGGAAAAGGGTATCGGTTCAAACGCCGCCAGATAGCAGCGGAATTCATCGGCAATTCCGAGCTTTGCTTGCTGAATGCCTGCCTGATCGCAACCCTACGCAAACGTCAGTGGCCCGAACGCGCGCCCGCCTTGTTCACTAGGATTTGGGCAGAGCACTCCGATCACCTGCTTGCGGGGCTGGACATGCGCTGGAAGGTGTCGTCAATCACAACATTCGCCGAGCACGGGCAAACCGAAGCGCAGCGACGCCTTGGCTTATCGCTGACGACGGTGTTTGGCATGATGAAACTCTATGAATCCGAGCGCTTGTTCACCGGTGCTGCCCCGTCAGAACCGCATCGCAGAGGCAACCGGCGGGACGCGCCGTTGCCGCTTGAGATGGAGACCTATTCGATCCGCAATGGCGGTTTGGACGTCAACCTGTTGGGGCCGATCTGGCAAGAAGCACAAAGCGACGCCGTGGCCGGTCCGCTTGCCATAAATCTGCTTGAGGCGTTGGCCGAGAGTGGCGAAACCATTTTTGCCCGTATGGCTGAAATGCGGCGTCGGATGAAACCCAAGGAAACCTCATGACCACTTGGGGGATTGTTGCGACGGTAAAAGCCGACCCGGACGTGGTGCTTGAGTTTGTCGCCCACCACCTAGAGTTGGGGGCAGACGAGGTGAATATCTATCTCGACGCGCCCAACGCCGCCGCCGGGCTTTTGGCGGCACATCCAAAGGTCAACGTAACGCTATGTGACGCGCGCTACTGGAAGATGCGCCGCCCGAAGGAAACCCACCAGCGCCCCCCAATGCATCAGGGACGTCAGTTTGCGAATGCAAAATGGGCCTATATGCACAGCGCGGTCGACTGGCTTGCCCATATAGATGTCGACGAATTTCTTTGGCCCAAGGGGGACATGAGGGACCAGTTGGCACAACTTCCTAAAGACTGTCTCTGTGCACGTGTGCGCCCGATTGAGGCCTTGGCGGGTGATGGTGAGACGACGCACTTTAAGGCCTGCGCCGAAAACTGGATGCAACGACTGGATGAAACGCCAAAGATTTATCCCGAGTTTGGGGCCTATCTGAATGGCGGTTTCCTGTCGCATGTGGCTGGAAAGCTGTTCGTTCGGACGGGCTTGCAGAACATCAAATTCAAGATCCACAACCTCGAAACGCCGGATGGCAACAATCCGGGTGAGGTGCTGCTGAGGGACACAGATCTGCTGCATATGCATGCCAAAAGCTGGGACGACTGGCTGGCGACCTATCAGTATCGCAAAACCAAAGGCAGCTACCGCGCAGAATTGGCCCCGCCGGTTCAACCGCCTGGGGTCCACGAGCGCGATCCTGATGCGCCGAACCTGCATCGCCTGTTCTCGGTACTAGAAGAGGCCGGCGGCGAAGCTGGTCTGCGTCAGTTTTTTAATGAGGTCTGCGCGGCCACCCCTGAACTTTTGCAAAGGCTTCAGCGGTTTGGCCACCTGCGTCACTACAAAACTGACTTTACAGCGGCCCGCCAACGTCTGTTCCCAACTGAATTCGTTGCAAAAAAGTGACCTAACCCCCATTAAATACTGGTTCACGTGTGAACCCGCGACAACTGATTGATAAAATTTACAATTTCGGTTAGACGAGGCGCGCAGGTCGAGCGGCCGACAAAGGTGCTCTGAAAATACCTGTTTGGCTGTGACGGCGGGCCTTGTTTGTCCGCAAATCGTGGATACGTATGACAAAATTTTCGGATTTGAATCTGAACCCCAAAGTGTTGAAAGCCGTCGATGACGCCGGCTACGAACAACCAACCCCCATTCAGGCAGGTGCAATTCCCCCTGCTCTTTTAGGACAGGACGTTTTGGGCATCGCCCAGACCGGCACCGGCAAGACGGCCAGCTTTACGCTGCCGATGCTGTCGTTGTTGGCCCGTGGCCGCGCGCGCGCGCGGATGCCGCGATCGCTTGTGCTGTGCCCGACCCGCGAATTGGCGGCGCAGGTGGCGGAAAACTTCGATACCTATTCGAAGTATCTAAAGCTGACCAAAGCTCTGCTGATCGGCGGTGTGTCGTTCAAAGAACAGGACACGCTGATCGACAAGGGGGTCGACGTGCTGATCGCCACCCCGGGCCGTCTTCTGGACCATTTCGAGCGCGGCAAACTGTTGCTGACAGGCGTTCAGATCATGGTGGTCGACGAGGCCGACCGTATGTTGGATATGGGCTTTATCCCCGACATCGAGCGTATTTTCAGCCTGACACCCTTTACACGCCAGACGTTGTTTTTCTCGGCCACGATGGCCCCCGAGATCGAGCGCATCACCAACACCTTCCTGTCTGCCCCAGCCAAGGTTGAGGTGGCGCGTCAGGCAAGCGCCTCGGAAACGATTGAGCAATCGGTCGTTGAGTTTAAAGGCAGCCGCAAAGATCGCGCCGCAACCGAAAAGCGCAACCTTTTGCGTGCACTCATTGACGCCGAGGGCGAGAAATGCACAAACGCGATCATTTTCTGCAACCGCAAGGTTGATGTGGATATTGTCGCAAAGTCGTTGAAAAAATACAAATTCGATGCGGCGCCAATCCACGGCGATCTGGATCAATCGCAGCGCACAAAAACCCTTGACGGATTCCGCAATGGCACTTTGCGCATTCTGGTCGCCTCGGACGTCGCTGCCCGTGGTCTGGATGTGCCTTCGGTCAGTCACGTGTTTAACTTTGATGTTCCCGGCCACCCCGAGGACTATGTGCACCGCATCGGACGCACAGGCCGCGCCGGACGTGATGGTCGCGCCATAACGATTTGCGAACCGCGCGATCTAAAGGGATTGGCGGCCGTTGAAGCGCTGCTTCAGAAAGACATTCAGCGGATCGAGAATCCTCTGAAGAAAGCTGAACCCAAATCAAAACCTGACGCCAAGTCGGCTGCCAAAAGCGAAGAGCCGAGCGCCGAAGTTGAGCCGCAAAAGGCAGAGGTTGTCGAGTTGGCACCTGAAAAGCCAACCCCAGCCCCAAAGGAAAAGCGCACGCCTGCCCGTCAAGAGCAATCGCGCGGACGCGGACGTCGGAGCAAGGGTCAGCGCGACGATGGCCCAAGCGTTGCTGGAATGGGGGATCACCTGCCCAGTTTCATCGCCCTCAGCTTTGAAGAGCGTATGGCAAGTTAATCAAAAGGCGGTCACTGACCGCCTTTTTTATTATGCCAATCGGCTAACGATGATCGTGACTTCAGGCTTTTTGCCGATTTCATCATTTGTTGACTTGCGCACGATCCGCTTAATCTCGGCTTCCAACTTGTCGTCATCGGCCATTGTCTTGCCGCTGGCCCGCCCAAGAAGCTGGCTGAGGTCTTCCTCGAGTACGTCAACCAAAGGCGCGTTTGAGTTGCCAAGTTCTGGCAGGCCCATCACTTCGCACCACGGGTCGCCCAAGGGGTCGTTGTTCTCATCAACGATGAGCGTGACGATGACATGACCATTCAGCGCCATGCGAATACGGTCGCGCACAATGCCGTCCAAGGCACCGATTTTGACTGACCCATCGAGATACTGACGCCCCGTATCGACATAGCCGCAAACCTCTGGCAGCGCGCCGGACAGGTTCAGCATCATCCCGTTCACGGCAATCGCCGAAGCAACGCCCTTGGCCTCGGCCAGTTTGGCGTGTTGACGCAAATGACGGTGTTCCCCGTGCATTGGGATCATCATCTCGGGGTGAATGATCTCATGCATCATTTCCAAATCAGGCCGGTTCGCATGGCCAGAAACGTGATAGTCGCCGGAACTGTCGTCCACCACATCGACACCGATCTCTGAGAACGCGTTCATGATGCGGATCACGCCGCGCTCATTGCCCGGGATGGTTTTTGAGGAAAACAGGAAGGTGTCGCCTTCCTTCAGTTGCAACCCAAGAAACTTGCCACGCGACAATTGCGCCGTGGCAGCACGCCGTTCGCCCTGCGAGCCTGTGGTTATCAGCATCAGGTTTTGGCGTGGGATATTTTGCGCGTCCTCGGGGCTTGTGACCTTTGGAAAATCCGTCAGCACGCCTGTGACTGTGGCGGCCTCGATCATCCGGCGCATGGCGCGACCCAAAAGGACTATCGACCGCCCTGCCCGCTCTCCAGCCTCGGCCAGGGTGCGCACGCGCGCCACGTTCGAGGCAAATGTCGTCGCGGCGACCAATCCGGTGGACGCGGCGATCAGGTCTTCAATCGGCTTGCCAATCGTCGATTCAGATCGCCCGGGTTGCAGCGAAAACACATTGGTTGAATCACAAACCAAGGCCTTCACGCCCCCCGCTGCAATGTCCGACCACATCGCCTTGTCAAAAGGTTCCCCGACAAGCGGCTGCTCATCGATCTTGAAGTCGCCCGTGTGCACGATCCGCCCCATAGGCGTGTCGATTACAAGGCCCGAGCTTTCAGGGATCGAGTGCGAAATCGGCGCAAACCCCACCTGAAACGGCCCCACCGACACGGTTTCCGGCCAAGCGGAGACGGTCGTCACGCGGGTCTGATCCTGACCCTGTTGCTCCATCTTGCCGCGTGCAAGATTGGCCGTAAAAGCCCGCGCGAATATCGGTGCCCCCAGCTGTGAATAAAGATGCCCAACTGCACCGACGTGATCTTCGTGACCATGGGTGACAAAGATCGCCTCAAGCTGGTCGCGTCGTTCTTTCAGCCAGCTTACGTCTGGCATAATCAGGTCAACGCCCGGCGTTGTGTCCATATCAGGAAAGGTCACGCCAAGATCCACGAGGATCAGCCGCTCTTTGCCGGGCGCACCGTATCCGTAGACATAGGCGTTCATGCCGATTTCACCGGCTCCGCCCAGAGGCAGGTAAATAA
>JBELFK010000018.1:0-30532 GCA_042092935.1 Paracoccaceae bacterium
AAGCCACATCTCTCATCTTTTGACAGAAAAATATCCCGGGGGTGAATTGGCCCGCAGGGACAAGAGGGGGCAGCGCCCCCTTGGATCGCCGACACCGTCGGCGAAACGCTTAACCCTTCGCGCGAATTCTCTGCAAAAGCGGCATCACATCCGACATGTCAGGCCCACGCTCTTGTCCGGTCAACGCCTTGCGCAATGGCATAAATAGCCCCTTGCCCTTGCGACCCGTCGCGTCCTTCACCTCAGACGTCCATGCCTTCCAGGTCTCACCCGTATAAGGTCCGTCTGGCAACATCGTCAAAGCCTGCGCCACAAATTCCCGGTCTTCATCGTCGATCAACGGCTCCGCACCATCGCGATACAACGCCCACCATGCCGCCAAATCCTTCAGCGTGGTGATATTCTCGCGCGTGACGTTCCAAAACGTCTCGGCCAAATCAGCAGGCACGCCAAGCTCGGCAATCGCGCTTTCCACCGCCGCCAGATCCAGCCCATGCAAATACCGCGCGGTCAGTGGATAAAGATCCTCTACGTCAAACTTCGTCGGCGCCGATCCAAAGCGGCCCACGTCAAAGCCCTCAACCAATTCCTCGATGGAACTGCGCATCTCAAACGGATCAGATGATCCAAGCCGCGCCATATGGCTGAGCAGCGCCATCGGCTGAACACCTCCCTCACGCAAATCTCGCAGCGCCAGAGTCCCCAAACGCTTGGACAATGCCTCGCCCTGTGGGCCGGTCAACAATGAATGGTGCGCAAAGGCGGGCGGCTCATATCCCAACGCTCGGATCATCTGGATTTGCGTCGCCGTGTTGGTCACGTGGTCCGACCCGCGCACAACATTCGTCACACCCATGTCAGTGTCATCAACCACCGATGCCAGCGTATAAAGGAACTGCCCGTCGCCGCGGATCAACACAGGGTCTGATACCGACGCGGCATCAATTGAAATGTCGCCCAAAATCCCGTCGGTCCACTCGATCCGCTCGTGATCCAGCTTGAAGCGCCAATGCCCATTGCCCCGCTCGGCTCTCAGCTTAGCCTTCTCGTCGTCAGACAGCGCCAGCATGCTGCGATCATAGACCGGAGGCTTGTGCATATTGAGCTGCTTCTTACGCTTCAGATCCAACTCGGTTGGCGTCTCGAAACACTCGTAAAACCGTCCCATGTCGCGCAGCTTATCGGCCGCATCGATATAGCGATCGAGACGTTCGGACTGACGTTCAACTTTGTCCCATTCCAAGCCCAGCCACTCAAGATCCTGCTTGATGGCATCAACATATTCTTCCTTGCTGCGCTCGGGATCGGTGTCATCGATACGCAGGATAAAGGTTCCGCCAGCTTTACGCGTGATTAAATAGTTAAACAGCGCGGTCCGCAGGTTTCCAACGTGGATATAGCCGGTCGGCGAAGGGGCAAAACGGGTGGTCGTCATCAGAGAGTCTCCTGTTGCCGCGAGCCTTCTCATAAGGGGGGTGAATTGTCTAGGGCTCCGAGGCGTCGTCGCCCTCAACCGCCGCCTTTTTGACCGCCAAGCGCCGCAACAAAAGCCGGTAATAAATCGAGAAATTGAGACCAACCAAAATCAGAAACAGGATCTTGCCATCAAAGACCAACCCCTCGGCCATGATCGACGTCACCGTCAACCCGACTGTCAGGCCAAGCAAAAGGCCTGCAAGCACCGTGAACTTTGCCAGTCCGATCAGTGAACCCGTCCAATAGGTTTCTAGTTTCGGTATCAAATGTCTTCTCCAAATGGTCTCGGGCAGCATAGCAAACTTCAAACGTGGGCGGGATAGGTTTTTCAGACTATTGATTCAGGAATTTGCCTTTAGTATCGGTTTTTCCACCCCGTCGGGACGACCCGACACACGAACGGGGCATTGGCCGGGACGACCCGCCTTGTCATAAAGGGGTCGCGGATGGCCTGGATTGTTCTCATTCTTGCCGGATTGATGGAAACGGCATGGGCCACCGGCCTGAAACTCATCACCGAAAAATCAAGCCCGTTGCTGATCGGCCTGACCGGTCTGACCATGCTCGGCAGCTTTCTGGGCCTTTACTGGGCCATGGCACGGCTGCCACTGGGGGTTGCCTATCCGGTCTGGACCAGCATCGGCGCCGTCGGCACCGTCATCGTCGGAGCGATCTATTTCGGCACGAACCTGAGCCTCGTCAATATCTTCGGCATCGGCTTTATTGTTCTGGGCATGTTTATGCTTGGCAACGCATCGCACTAAGGAGCGCCGGTATGCAACGAAACCTTATCGAAGGCCGTGCGGCCCTGATCGTCATCGACATCCAGAAAAGCACGTTTATTGACCACAGCGACAACCGCGCAATCCCCAACATGCCGGGCTTCAAAGAGCGCATGCTTGAAACCCGCAAAGCCGTCGACGCCGCCCATGATGCAGGCGTGCCCGTGATCTTCATTCAGGAAATACACCGCGCCGACGGGATCGACTTTGGTCGCGAATTGGATGGATCAGAGGACGTGCACTGCCTCGACACCGATCCCGGCACCCCTGTCGCGAAAGAGGAAATGGGCTATCGCGCGGGCGACTACATCATCCCGAAGCGCCGTTACTCGGCCTTCTTTGGCACCGACTTTGACATCCTGTTGCGGGGCCTCAAGGCTGAAACCCTGCTGCTGACCGGTGCCCTGACGGACGTTTGCGTCCATTACACATTCGTTGACGCGCACCAGCACGACTACTTTTGCCGCGTGATCGAGGATTGCGTCGCCGGATCAACCCCTGAGGCGCATGAGGCGTCGCTGAACGCCATGGAGTACCTTCAAACCGGCGCACGGCGATCATTGGCCGAGGTCATCGCGGCCATGCAAACCTGAGCAAAAGGATTGCTCAGCACCCATGAAAATCGCGAAGATCAATGTCTACCAAAAAGACCTGCCCTATTGCGGCGGCGGTCTTGCCGTCGGTGACCTGACCGAAAGCCGCACGCGAAGGTTTGACACCTTCAACACGACGGTGGTGGTGATTGAAACCGACGCGGGGATCATGGGTGCCGGTGAATCCTGCCCTTGGGGGGCCAACCGATCCTGGCACTCTGCACGCGATGCCGATCCTGGCACGGGCGCTGCTTGGCAAAGACCCTCGCGATCAAAGCGCAATTGAACAGGCCATGGACGCGGCCCTTGAGGGTCATACCTATGCCAAAAGCGCGCTGGACATCGCTTGCTGGGACATCTTGGGCAAAAGTCGTGACCTACCGCTCTACGAGCTACTGGGCGGCAAGCTGACCGACGGTGCGCCGCTGTATCGCTGTGTCATGGAGCAAGAGCACGACAAAATTCAGGCCGAGATGGCGCAGTATAGGGCGGCGGGCTACAAGTATTTCAAACTCCGCGTTGATATCGAACCGCAAAAAGACATCGCGCTTATTCGCTTTGCCGCCAGCCTCGCCCAGCCGGACGAGGTCGTCTACGCCGACGCCAACTGCCGCTGGACCCTGCCCGAGGCCATGGATGTGGCGCGGGCCGTGGCAGACATAGACATGCTGATCGAACAACCCTGCGAGACCTACGAGGATTGTTTGAAGCTGCGCCAGACCACTTCTCAGTCGATGAAACTGGACGAGTTGGTGACCGATCAATCGATGGCCGAACGTATCATCGAAGACCATGCCGCCGACGTCGCCTGTGTGAAGATGGCGCGGGTTGGGGGTCTGACCAAGGCGCGGCGCATACGCGATCAATTCATCGACAAGGGGATCAAGGTTGTCACTGAATGCATGATGGGCGGCGAGATCATCTCGGCCGCCGTGGCGCATTTCGCGGCCTCGACCCCGCCTGATCTATTGTTCAACACAACCGACCTTCACGCATACTTCACGAAGTCCACCGGCACCCCGCCACCGCCGACGTCAAACGGGCGGCTCTATTGCAGCGACGCGCCCGGTTTGGGTGTTGAGCCGGATTTCGCGGCCCTTATGGTTCCGGTCGCGGTGTTTGACTAACCCGCCTAGCGAAAAACGAAGCGCTATATCGGCAAAAGGAACAAGGTGATCGCCGGAAAGGCCACAAGCAGGCCAACGCGCACAAGGTCAGAGCCGACGAACAGGATCACTGCCTTGTAGGTCTCGACCATCGGGGTCTTGCGATCCATCGCGTTGATGATGAACAGGTTCATGCCCACGGGCGGCGTGATAAGGCCGACTTCGACGACGATCAGCACGATGATACCAAACCAAATCGCCACCTGCTCGCTTTCGATCCGGTTGGCCATGCCGCGGGTCATGCGAATGTCCAATGCCCGCATTTGCTCGCGCGTCAACTCAACGCCATTTGCGATCGAGGCCTTGATATTGGCCAGCATATCGCCGGTCACGGCCTCGGGTAAGATCCCCCCGTCGATCACGGCCATTGCCTTGATCGCCTGTAGTTCAGCCAACGAGGTCAGGTTGAAATCAAGCGCTGTCACCACCGGAAAGAAAATCGGAATGGTCAAAAGGATCATCGACAATGAATCCATCAAGCATCCGAGCAACAGGTAGAACACCAGGATCAGGATCAGGACGATCCATGCGTTCAACCCCTGACCGACAACCCACTCGGCGATGGTCTGGGGCACCTGCGTCAGCGCAAGAAAGCCATTGTAAAACCCCGCGCCCAAGACGATGAAAAAGATCATGGCCGTGGATTTCGCGGTGACTTGAAAGCTCTCGCCCAGAGACTGAAAGGTCAGACCCCCGTTGAAATAGGCGATCAGACCGGTGCCCAACGCGCCGACTGCCGCGCCCTCGGTCGGGGTGAAAATGCCGCCGTAGATGCCACCAACGACCGACAGGAAAACCAGCAGGACCGGCCAAACCGCGACGATGTCCCTGAGGCGTTGGGCATAAGGGATACGCTCGCGCGTGCCTGCGGATTCAGGGTAGATGCGCACGTAGATCGAAATCACGATGACATAGCCAAGCGCCGCCAGAATGCCGGGCACAAACGCCGCCAGAAACAGTTTGGCGATGTTTTGTTCGGTGATGATGGCGTAAATGACCAAGACAACCGAGGGCGGGATCAGGATGCCCAGCGTTCCGCCAGCCGCCAGGGTCGCGGTTGAAAAGCCCCCCGCATAGCCGTAGCGTTTCATTTCGGGTAGGGCGACGCGGCTCATGGTGGCAGCGGTCGCCAGCGATGATCCGCAAATCGCCCCAAAACCGGCGCAGGCCCCGACCGAGGCCATGGCCACACCGCCCTTGCGGTGGCCCAGCCACCCCTCGGCGGCTTTGAACAACGCCTGACTCATCCCGCCCAGCGTTGCAAAATGGCCCATTAGCAGGAACATGGGAACGATGGACAGGGAGTAGCTTGAAAACGTCGTGAAACTTTCGCTTTTCAGGCGCGCCAAAGAAACGTCAGGGCTGCCAAGCACCATCCACAAGCCGCCAAAGCCGGTGACAAACATGGCCAAACCGATGGGAATACGCATGAAGATCATGCCAAGAAGAACAGGGAACGACAGGACGCCGATTAAAAGATCACTCAATGCTCTGCACCTTCTTCTTCGAGAATTTCGACACCGGTGAACAATTGGTAAACGCGCACCAGCGCGACGTAGATCCCGACAAAGGCGGCTGAAACCGCACCAATCAGGCTGAGCGCATAGGCCCACCAAATCGGAAATTCCAGCAGGAAGGTCGTCGTGCCGCTTTTCTGCTTGCTCAACATGCCCTCAAACAACTGCACCGCGATGATTATCAAAGCGATCGCAAACAAAACCTCGGCAAAAGCCGTCAAAAACCGCTGCGAGCGGATGGGCAACCAATTGGTGAACACGTCAACAACCGCATGGCCGGCTGTGATCTGCGTCAGCGGAAGGAACATGAAGATCGCAAAGGCAATGCCAGCCTCGACCAATTCGAAATCGCCTGAAATCGGGCCAACACCGGTCGCAAGCATCATGTCTGAAAAAGCAGGTAGCGCCGCTTGCATGAGGTCCGAATGGAAAACGCCGTTCAGGGTTCGACCAATGATCGACAAACAAATCAGCACGATCAAACTGGCGAGAACGATGCCTCCGATGATGGCCAGAAACCGGGACAGGTTCAAAAAGGTGCGATGCATTCCAGACCACGCTAGCTTGACATTACGAAAGCCGCGGCACCAACGCGCCGCGGCCCTTGTTTCGTTATACGAGTTTTTTAGTTTCCGTAAGCCGCCATCGACGCGTTGACCGTGTCGATCAAGCCTTGGCCGTCGATGCCTTTTCCGTCCATTTCGGCAATCCAGCCATCAATGAGCGGGTTGACCACATCACGCCACTTCACGGCGTTTTCCTCGGAAACCGTGATGATGTTGTTGCCAAGCTCGACAGCCAACGCACGGGCTGGGGCGTCAGCGTCCTGCATCGTGCCACCGGCAAAGATTGAGAACTCACGCCCCGAGGCCGCTTCGATCGCCGCCTGAGCTTCGGCGTCAAGGCTGTTCCAGCTGTCCATATTCATCGACAGAACAAACGACAGAACGTAAAGCGCTGGCCCGTCAAATTCGGTGTGGTTCTCCACAAGCTCTGGCACCTTCAGCGTCCTGGTCACTTCCCACGGAATGGTGGTTCCGTCGATCACGCCCTTGGACAGCGCCTCGGGTACAGCCGGAACCGGCATGCCAACCGGCGTTGCGCCCGTGGCTTCCAGAAGCTGGTTGACCATGCGCGAACCGCCACGGATCTTCATGCCTTCAAGATCGGCAGGTTCCTCAACCGGATCGGCGGTGTGGAACATACCGGGGCCGTGAACCCACGTGCCCAGAACTTTGACGTCTTTGAACTCGGTGTCCATCAATTGGCTTTCGGTCAGATCCCAAAGCGCCGCCGAGGCCGCGCGCGCGTCGCTGACCATGAACGGAAGCTCCATAACTTCGGTCGATGGGAAGCGGCCGGGTGTGTAACCGATGACGGTCCACGACAGATCCGTGATGCCATCAAGCACCTGGTCGAAAAGCTCGGGTGGTGTGCCGCCCAGCGCCATGGCGCCAAAGTGTTCGATGTTGATACGACCGTTTGAATTGGCTTCAACCTCATCGATCCACGGCTGGATGATCTGCGCCGGAATCGTCGCGGGCAGCGGCAAAAAGCCGTGCATCTTCAGGTTATATTCTTGCGCAACGGCAGCACCGGATGCAGCAAGGGCAATCGCGCTTGCGCCCAGCAAACCCAAAATTGTTCTACGTTTGGTCATAGTATTCCTCCCAGAGACCGAGACATCAGAAAAGTGACTGATGTGAATACGTCATCATGAAGCGTGAAATGTAACAATCAAGCGCAAATGTGGGCTCTTTTGCTACGATAGCGCTACCAAGTCGGGCAGCGATCATCCAGCAACCATCGCAGGATGATGCAAGCCCGCGTGAAGGGTGATTTCAGCCGCCCTTAAGTTGTTGAATCAAAAACACTTCGCTGTTGGGTCGGACACGCTCGGTCAACCCGCTGGCGATCACCCTGCCATCAACTGCGACAGAAACGCCTGCGTCGATGATTTCTTTCAACTCAGGGTGAATCCGGCACAGACCGTCGAGAACTTCGCCGACGTTCCTGGCCTCAACCTCAACCTTGACCGCGCCGTCGGTAAAACGGCGCAGCCCGGGCCAGAGATTGACCTCAACCATCCTGTTGCGCTTTCAGCGCCTTGAGGATTTTCGGCGGAGACATCGGCAATGAGGTCATGCGAATACCCACCGCACCCGAGACCGCGTTGGCAATCGCCGCCAAGGGCGGGCAAATGCCGGTCTCACCAACACCGCGCACCCCAAAGGGGTGACCGGGGTTTGGCACTTCGACGATCACGGTGTCGATCATCGGCAGGTCCGAGGCGACCGGAATGCGGTAATCAAGGAACACGGCGTTCTGCAACCGGCCGTCTTCGCCGTAGACATATTCCTCGTTCAGCGCCCAGCCGATGCCTTGGGCCGCGCCGCCTTGGAACTGGCCTTCCACATAGGTCGGATGCACAGCCTTGCCGGCGTCCTGAATGACGGTGTAGCGATCAACCGAGGTTTTGCCGGTTTCGCGGTCCACATGCGCATCCACGATGTGCACGCCAAAGGACACGCCCGCGCCTTCGGGTGTCGCCTCAAAGTGACCCGAGATCGGCCCCCCAGTGCGGCCCATGCGTTTGGTGATTTCCTTGAGCGGCATAGGGTCAAACTGACCTGCGTTCTGGCCTGCGGGCTTGGCACAGCCGTCTTCCCAGATAACAGCTTCAGGATCGATGCCCCATTTCTGGGCAGCCCTGTCGCAGAGCTTGCCAACGGCGTCCTTGGCTGCGTTGATCGTCGCCAGCCCCGAGGCATATGTCACACGGCTGCCATGGCTGACGTCGTTATACCCAAGCGTGGCAGTGTCGGCGACGGTGACACGGATGTTTTCGTAGTCGATGCCCAGTATCTCGGCCGCCATAAGCGCCATGGACGCCCGCGACCCGCCAATATCCGGCGTGCCAACGGAAATTTGCGCTGTTCCGTCTTCGGACAACGCCAGGGAAACCGATGTTTCGCCGCCATGGTTGAACCAAAAGCCTGCGGCAACACCACGGCCTTCGTTTTCGCGCAAAGGTGCTGTCATATGGGGATGCGCCTGCGCCGCCTCAAGGCATTCAACCAAACCAATGCGATCCCAAGTTGGGCCGTAAGGGGCCTTGGTGCCTTCGCGCGCGGCGTTCTTTAGCCGCGTTTCAATGGGATCGAGATCAAGCGCCTTGCACAGCTCATCCACCACCGATTCAACAGCAAAGGCCGCCATGGGCGATCCCGGGGCGCGATAGGCCGCCTGCTTAGGTCGGTTCGCCATCACCTCGTAGCCCTCAATCGAGACGGCTTTCAGGTTGTAAGGCGCGAACGAACATTCGGCGGCCATGCCAGCAGGTGCGTCAGGGAAAGCCCCGCCTTGCAGGCGGAAGACGCCTTTGCCAGCGGTGATGCGGCCATCTTTGGTCATGCCGATTTTGATGTCCATCGACGCCGACGAAGTAGGCCCCGTGGCACGCAAAATCTCGGACCGGCTCATCACCATTTTGACGGGGCGGTTTGCTTTGCGCGACAGCGCCAAGGCGACAGGCTCAAGGAAAACCGTCGTTTTGCCGCCAAACCCTCCGCCAATTTCCGAGGCCGTCACCCGCAACTGGCTGGTGTCGATGCCGACCAAGGCCGCGCAGGTTTTTTGCACGATGAAGTGCCCTTGGGTACAACACCACAACTCGCCCTTGCCGTCCGCGCCGAGCGTCGCCAAGGCTGCGTGCGGCTCGATATAGCCTTGATGTGCGGCTTCGGTGGTGAAATGGCGCTCGATAATCAGGTCGGCCTCGGCAAATCCGGCCTCCATATCGCCATGCCCGCCTTCATAGTAATTCACCACGTTGGGGTGCATGCCGTCGGGCACCAGTTTGGACTGCTGACCAGCGCGAATGACCGGTGCGTCAGGTTTCATCGCCTCATCAACGTCGGTCACATGCGGCAGGATTTCATATTCCACCTCGACCAGCTTCACCGCATCCCGCGCGATCAGTGCCGAGGTCGCGGCAATCGCACAAAGCGCGTGCCCGTCATAAAGCGCAGTGTCACTGGCCATGACGTTTTCAAGCACGTTCCAATCGTCACCCGTCAACCCTTCGGCGAAATCGGCGCGTGTGACCACGGCCTTAACGCCGTCAAGCGCCTCAGCCTTTGAGGTGTCGATCTTGATGATCCGCGCATGTGCATGCGGAGAGCGCACGATTGCGCCATGCAACATGCCCGGGGCGGAAGCATCCGCGCCAAACTTGGCACGCCCCGTGACCTTGTCCAGCCCGTCGGGGCGATCCACACGTGTACCGACATGAGTGTAGGATGTGCGGCCCTCATAGTCTTCACCTGGTTTGTCCAAAGCCATTATGACGCCTCCCGCATGTCTGCTGCCGTGTCCATAACGGCCCGAATGATCTTGTCATAGCCTGTGCACCGGCAGAGGTTGCCCGCAAGCCAATAGCGCACTTGTTCTTCGGTTGGATCAGGCTCGCGCTCAAGCAGGTTCTTGGCCGCCACAAGGATGCCAGGCGTACAGATGCCACATTGAAGGGCAGCGTATTCGATGAACTTCTTTTGCAGCGGATGCAGCACTTCGCCGTCGGCAATGCCTTCGACGGTTGCGATTTCTTTTCCCTCAGCCTCGGCCCCGAGCATCAGGCACGAGCAGACCAAACGCCCATCGACGGTGATCGAACAGGCCCCGCAATCGCCGGTGCCGCAGCCTTCTTTTGCGCCCGTCAGGTTGAGATGATCGCGCAAGACATCCAGAACGGTTTCGCGTGGTTCACAAAGAAATTCGACGCTGTCGCCGTTCACTTTGGTGGTGACGTGGATCTTGCTCATACCGCTTCCCCTTTCGCACGGGCGTAGGCGATTTTCGCCGCGCGTTTTGCCAACACGCCAGCGACGTCGACGCGAAATTCAATCGTGCCGCGTTTATCGTTAATCGGGTTACAGGCCGCCTCGGCCGCCTTTGCCAACGCTTCAAGCGCGGCGTCATCGAGTGTTGTGCCAAGGATCGCATCCGCAGCCTCTTGCACCAGCAGCACGGTCGGCGCGACAGCGCCCAGCGACACGCGCGCTTCGGTGATCGTGTCACCGTCAAGCCGCAGATTTACGCCACAGCCGACGACGGCAATGTCCATTTCAGTGCGCGGGATAAACCGCAGATAGGCGTCACCGGCGTTATCTCCACGCGCAGGCACATGCACCGCCGTGACCACATCGCCCTTTTCAAGCACGGTTCTGCCTGGACCGGTTGGAATGTCCTCAACCGCAATCTGCCGCTCGCCCTTCGGCCCCGTCACGGTCACCGATACACCAGCCGCGATCTGCGCCGGCACGCTGTCGGCAGCGGGTGAGCCGTTGCAGAGGTTGCCGACCAAGGTGGCGCGGCCCTGCACCTGGGTTGAACCGATCAGGTCCATCGCCTCAACCAAACCCGGCCAATCTTTGCAAAGCCCCGCATGTTCGGACATTTCCGCACCGGTCACCGCAACGCCAATCGTCCAGCTTCCATCGGCGTTTCGGGTGATGTCCTGCACACCGTCGATCTTCTTAATGTCGATCAAATCGTCCGGCGTCACCAAATCCGAGCGCAACTGGACCAATACATCGGTGCCACCGGCCAGAAAGCGCGTGACCCCTGAGGCACCAGCCGCAATCGCCGACGCGTCCGCAAAACTGGCAGGTTGATGAAATTTCATGAGTGTTCCCCGATCATTTTCGGCATCACCGCCAAAGATTCCAATCGACCATATTCCCCCGCCAACAAATGTCTATCCCAATCGCGCCAAAAATTTGATCAAATCGTGCGTTTGACCGATGCTCGGCTGGATCGGGCACAAAATTGTCGGGAATGCGCTTGCATCCGGCAGAGACATTGCCAGAAATCATACCCATCTAACCCCGAGGGCCAAATGCTGAAATCAGACGACCTGTTGCAATCCGTTCGGGCCAAGTTCGCCCATGTTGACACCTGTCCAATGGCAGGTGAACGCATATTCTTTGAAAATGCGGGCGGGGCGCTGACCTTGAAATCCGCGGTGGAAACCACGACCAAGTTTGCCGCGATCCCCGACAACCAAGGGCGAGATAACCCGATGTCGCATGAATTGGTGCGGGTCATTGCCCAATGCCGCGAAGACGCACGGGTATTCTTGAACGCCCCCACGGGAGAGATCCTCTTTGGCGAAAGTGGCACCGAGATGCTGTTTCGCCTGATCCGCAGTGCAACGACCGGGACGCCCGAGGGCGGCGCGATCCTCAGCAGCACGCTTGAGCATCCCGCGTCGCTGAGTGCCTGCGCCCATTGGGCAAAACAGACAGGGCGCGAACATATCGTGGTGGCACATGATGCTGCGACCGGAACCGTATCGACCGAGGCATATCGAAAGGCGCTGCGGCCTGATTTGCGGGTGGCGACGATCATTCACACTTCGCCCGTGTCCGGTATGGGCGTCGACGTGGCCTCTATTGCCGCCGAAATCCGCAAAGCCGCGCCTGCGTGCTTGATTATCGTCGATGGTATCCAGCATGCCGCCCACGGGCACATCGATATTGAAAGCTACGGCATCGATGGCTACGCGATCTCGCCCTACAAAATGTTCTCGCGTCATGGCTACGGTATGGCATGGGCCTCGGATCGCCTAACCGCCCTGCCGCATGAAAACCTGAATGGCGGACCGGAAAAAGCCTGGGAATTGGGCACCCGCGACACGGGCGCCTATGCCACGCTCTCGGATGTAGTGGCCTACTTTGAGTGGCTCGGCGGGCAGCTCACCGACAGCAAAGATCGCCGCCAAAGGATCGAGGCCGCTGCAAAGGCCATTCACATCCATGAAAAAGACCTGACGGACGTGATGATCCACGGCACCGGCAATCACACTGGCCTCAAGAACATCGAGGGCGTCCACATCATCGGTGGCATCGACAACCCGGCACGCGAAGGCTTGGTCTCTTGTTGGCTTGACGGGATGCACTCAACCGAATTGGTATCCGCACTGCGCGACCGAGGCATTCGCGTGCACGCCCGCAAAGACGATCACTACTCAGGGGGTGTCCTGATCCCACTGGGGCGTGACAATTGCATCCGCGTGTCGCTCTGCCACTATAACACCGAAGACGAGGTGACCCGCTTTCTTGATGCTATGGCCGAAATCGCGGCCTAATCAGTCTTTGAGATACTGAAACTTAGCAACCTTTTGAAGCGCGGCATCGCGCATCATGCCAAGGTCAATGTCGGGCACAAGATAGGTCGCCCCAGCCTCGGCGGCGATGTCGATGGACTCTTGATCGCGCGACAGGAACCCCGCCGGAACACCCGCCGCAACGATCCGGCGCACACCGTCGGCAATCGCCTCAAGCACCGCAGGCGCTTTCAATTGGCCCGGATACCCAAGGCTCATCGCCAGATCGGCGGGGCCGATAAAGATGCCGTCCACACCGTCCACGGCAGCGATTTCTTCGATATTGTCCAAGGCTTCCTGAGATTCGACCTGCACAATCAGGCAAATCTCATCGCGGGCGCGGGTGAAATAATTCGGGATCGCGCCGAACATCGTGGCCCGCGTGGCCCCCGCCACGCCGCGAAATCCGTTGGGCGCATAGGCGACGGCCTCGGCGGCAAGGCGTGCTTCGTCGGCGTTTTGAACGTAGGGGATCACAAAGCTCTGAACACCTGCATCCAACAGACGTTTCAAAAAGATCGGGTCGTTCGAGGGTGGACGCACGACCGGCGAAACGTCCGTGCCCTTCATGGCCTGAAGCGCCTGAACCACCGAGTGGATGTCATGGGTCGTGTGTTCGCAATCAATGGTAATCGCATCAAAACCCGTTTGCGCCAGCATCTCGGTGGCCACGGCATCGCGCGAGGTCACCCAAAGGCCAATCTGCCGCTTTCCGGCAAGCAGCGCTTCTTTGAACTTGTTCTTGGGCAGGTCGGGCATGGGGCTTGGTCCTAGTGGAGGGTATCGGGCTGCGGCGACGCTGCCTCAAACACTGGGGAATGTAAATATATTGACCCAAATGACGGCTGGCTTTGCTTGAAACCCCAATGCGCATCCTTTATCTCAGGACACCTAGGCAAATTGGGTGCGTGATGATCCAGTATTCTTTGAAATGCGAAAAAGACCACAGCTTTAACAGCTGGTTCCAATCCGCGTCGGCGTTTGAAAAATTGCAGACGGCGGGCATGGTCACCTGCGCGATTTGTGGATCTGCCAAGGTGAAAAAGTCCGTCATGGCGCCGCGCGTTTCAACCTCGCGCGCAAAGGCCGCATCTGTCGACGAGACCCCTGAATCCGCGCCCGTGCCCTCGCTAAGCGAACCGGCAAGCCCTGCCGAACAGGCCATCGCCGAAATGCGCAAACAGGTCGAGAAGAACTCGACCTATGTCGGCAATGATTTCGCCGCCGAAGCCCGTGCGATGCACGAGGGCGAAGCGCCGGAGCGGCAAATCCACGGCGAGGCCAAGCCCGCCGAGGCCAAGAAACTGGTCGAGGACGGCATCCCCGTGGTCCCTCTGCCGTTCATGACCAATCGTAAAACGAATTGAGGCGATCATGCGTGTCCTAATCACCGGAGCGAACCGAGGCATCGGCCACGCATTGGCAACGGCCTACCGCACCGCGGGCCATGATGTGCTTGCAACAGCGCGCAACACCGAGGGCTATCTGCCGCTGGATGTCGCCGATCCTGCATCTTGCGCCGCGCTTGCCGAACGTCTGGGCGACACGCCGATTGATCTGTTGATCTGCAACGCCGGGGTTTATCTGGACAAGCATTCAACGCTTGGCAATGGCTATGCAGCTGACGACTGGGCGCAGACCTTCGCGGTCAATGTCACGGGCGTTTTCCTGACGATTGAGGCCCTGCTGCCCAACATCCGCCAAGCCAGCGGAAAGATCGCAATCATTTCGTCGCAAATGGCCAGCCAAACCCATGCGCCCGGTGGCAACTATATCTACCGCGCCTCAAAGGCGGCCGCGTTGAACCTCGGGCGCAACCTGTCGACCGATCTCAGGCCCGAGGGCATCGCCGTCGGCATCTATCATCCCGGCTGGGTGACGACCGACATGGGCGGCGAAAACGCCGACATCGGTGTCGCTCAGGCGGTGGCGGGTCTTGTTGATCGCTTCGACGAACTCACGCTGGAAACAACGGGTTGCTTTCGCACCTATTCTGGTCAGGATCACCCCTACTGATCCCATCCCAGCCTGCGGGGCGCTTTCGTGACTGATCTGCTTATCCTTGTTGTCGCTGCCTTTGCGGGCGGCATCCTGAACACCATCGCGGGTGGCGGAACATTCCTGACATTTCCCGCTCTGGTCTTTGTTGGCGTGCCACCGGTCATGGCAAACGCCACCGCAACCTTTGTGGCCCTGCCCGGCTACCTTGCCGGTTCGGCCGGTTTCGCAAGCGAGCTTAAGGCCTGGGGCAAAGGCTCGTTGATCCGGCTGACGGTCTTTGCAGCGCTCGGCGGTGGCACGGGTGCGATCCTGCTGAGCCTTTCGTCAAACGAGGCCTTCTCGGTCTTTGTGCCGTTCCTGTTGCTGGCCGCGACGTTGATCTTCACCTACGGCGACCGCCTACGAGACTGGGCGGCATCCCATAGCCGCGACGTCAAACCCGAGGGCGCGTTCGGCATCTTCCTCGTCGCGCTCTATGGCGGGTACTTTAACGGAGGCCTCGGCATCGTGTTCCTCGCGCTGTTTACCATGTGGGGCATGTCAAACATCCACCTGATGAACGGCCTGAAACTCTGGGCCAGCGGGGTGATCGCCGTGGTGTCCTTTTTCGTTTTCGCCAAGAACGGCCTGCTCGATTGGGAGAAAGCGCTGATAATGATGGTTGCAGGCACAGCGGGCGGCTACCTCGGCGCACCGCTGGCACGCTCACTGCCGATCCAACGCGTCAAGCAATTCATATCCCTGGTTGGTTTTACCATGACCGCGATATTTTCGGCAAAATTATTGGTTTGAGGGATTCTTCCGGTCGCGAAAAGGAAGCTAAGTGTTGCGTTCGGTAAATTCTTCAAAAGCGCAATCAGTACATAATCCGTCTCCACTGTGGGTGAAAGCCGTCAATTTCTTTCCACATCCAGCGCATATACCATCAGCACTAAACTTTCTCTCAAAGGGTTTTGACAACAAGCCTTCTTCACTAGCACCTTTGGCTTTGGGCTTAATGTGTTTAGAATCCTGGATAGCCTCCAATATGTGTGCGGCAGACCCAATAATCGCTCCAGAAATCATCAAGTAGCCCCCAGAATTCAGTCCAGCTATGTTTGTGACGGACCCCAAAGGCGTTCCTGTATCCACTCCGATCCATCCAAACACTACAACAAGCGTCGCGCCTAAACCAAACAACAACCAACCAAATACTTTGAGCACTTGAAACTCCTCTCAAGCCTAAAATCACACCTTATTTGGCATAACCAAACTAGATTTTACCTACGTCCAAACCAGCAGCTTTCAGGCGGGGGGCGATTTTTTTCATTTTTGCGAATTCGGTTCCAAATGATGCGCCAATATCCAGGGCAGCACAGAATTCCTTCCCCGAAACGTTTTGAAGTACGCCTGAATGTTTAATTACTTGCAAATGAAGCTCCGCTACGTAGGAGTTTCGAGGTGCAGCTTCGATTGCATCTTTGATCTCAGAAATTACATGATTGGTCGGCATATCTAACCTCACTGGTTTTAGATGGGCTTTTGGCTTTTAGCTTTTAGCTTTTAGCTTTTAGCATAGACTGTGTCAAGTTCTCTCATCCATTGTCTTGTGAAGTGCAGCTATCAATTTCCTTTGGTGCGGCCTCATTCACAATTATTCATCCCTCACCGCCCCCGCATCTTGCCCTTCGGTAACGACCCGCGTAAACCCCACGCGACGAAATGCACGGGAAGAAACCATGCCTACGCTGGTGATGAAATTCGGCGGCACCTCTGTCGCCACATTGGATCGCATCCGTCGCGCCGCCAAGCGCGTTGGGGTTGAGGTGTCCAAGGGCTATGACGTCATCGTCATCGTCTCGGCCATGTCAGGGGAAACCAACAAGCTGGTCGGCTATGTCAGCGAAACCTCACCGCTCTATGACGCGCGGGAGTACGATGCGATCGTGTCCTCGGGCGAGAACGTGACCGCGGGCCTGATGGCGCTGACCTTGCAGGAAATGGACGTGCCCGCGCGCAGCTGGCAGGGGTGGCAAGTGCCTGTCAAAACCACCGACGCCCATGCCGCCGCGCGGATCGAGGAAATCCCGACCGACAACATCCGCGCCAAATTCGGCGAAGGCATGAAGGTCGCTGTCGTGGCCGGTTTCCAGGGCATCGGCCCGGACGGGCGCATCACAACGCTGGGGCGCGGTGGCTCGGACACAACGGCCGTGGCCTTTGCGGCGGCCTTTGATGCAGTGCGCTGCGACATCTACACCGATGTGGATGGGGTCTACACCACCGATCCCCGCATCACCGACAAGGCCCGCAAGCTGGACAAGATCAGCTTTGAGGAAATGCTCGAACTGGCCTCGCTTGGCGCTAAGGTGCTGCAAACGCGCTCGGTCGAACTGGCCATGCGCTATGGCGTGAAGCTGCGCGTGCTCTCTAGTTTTGAAGAACAATCGGACGATGCCGGAACGCTCGTCTGCCCCGAGGAGGAAGTCATGGAAAACCGTCCCGTATCAGGTGTCGCCTATAGCCGCGACGAAGCGAAAATGACCTTGGTTTCGGTGGCCGACCGTCCGGGCATCGCAGCCGCCATCTTTGGACCGTTGGCCGAAGCCGGGGTCAACGTCGATATGATTATCCAAAACATCGCCGAAGAAGGTCGCACCGATATGACCTTCTCGTGCCCGACCGATCAGGTGAAACGCGCCGAGAAAGCCCTGAGCGACGCCAAAGAGGCCGGCGACATCAACTACCACGATCTTGTGGCGGATACGAATGTCGCCAAGATTTCAGCCGTCGGGATTGGCATGCGCTCGCAGTCCGGCGTTGCGGCCAAGATGTTCAAAACGCTGTCCGACGAGGGCGTCAACATTAAGGTGATCGCAACCTCAGAAATCAAGATCTCGGTGCTTGTGGATCGCAAATACATGGAGCTTGCCGTTCAAGCGCTCCACGATGCGTTTGAGCTTGAAAAAGCCTAAAAACAAGGCACTTCACCGAATTGCCCATTTTGCACCACGTTAGCGACAAGCCACCCCGAGAACCGCTCTTGGGGCGGTCTTGCCTTTTTTTTGCCCCAATTGCGATCTAACGATGGATTTGTGACGTTTCCCCAAAGAAATGCGGACAAGAAGAACGCACTTGAGGCAAGGCTATGAACACCAGTTTCTGGGCGCGAACAGACAGTAATAACGCCAACAACCCGGCGCTGAACCTGAATGGCGACGCAGCGGTGGAGATTACCTTTGTGTGGTCAAGCCCACTCAGCGAATCTGGCGATGTCATTTTGGAAAACAATGGCGGTGCACCGGATTCAACGTCGATGGTGTCAATCGGCGGCGTCGAATACAGCTTTACGTTCCAATACACTGGCACGCTTCCAACGCTCAACAAAAACGGTGCAAAGCAAGTTCCGGATCATTTAGAGGCCGAGCCTGTCTACCTTATCACCATTCATGGCTTTCCGACGGCCTTAGACGACACACGTCTTGCATTCCTGCCCGACTCGAACGCCACAGAAGCCGACATGAACGATTTCGGCAAAGGAGCCATCGACGTTCAGACGCTCGACACATCTCCGCCTGCGACGCCAGTTTGCTTTGCACAAGGCACCTTGATCGCCACCCCGAACGGCGAAGTTCCTGTTGAGACACTTAAGGCGAACGATCTTGTTCTTACGGCCTCGGGTCAAACTGTGGCATTGGAATGGATCGCGCGCAGCCACTTTAGCTTTGCCGAAATCCTTATGAACCGCCGTGTCAGTCCGGTTTGCATTCCCAAAGGCAGTCTTGGAGCAAACAGCCCGCACAGCGACCTTTGGGTCTCGCCCCAGCATAGGATCGTGCTGAAGGGCTGGAACGTCGAACTTGCCCTAGGTGTGCCCGAGGTCCTCGTTGCGGCCAAGCATATTGTCGGTGACGGCGATGCCCCGTCTGCGCGTTGGAAAAGCGGTGTCGATTACTATCACCTGCTGTTGGATCATCATGACATCGTCATCTCAAACGGTCTTGAAAGCGAAAGCATGCTGATTGGCGACGAGGCTTTGAACAACCTGAGCGTCGATGCGCGCGCAGACTTGGGTGTCTATCTGGAGACGCACCCGGAAACGAACGAGGCGGCACAGACCCCAGCCATGGGCATCGCCAAATCAATCGAAGCGATTTGCATCCTGCCGGAACTCGCGTTGCTTAAAAACGCAGCATAAGGGCCGTCTTTCCCGACCCTGTCCCCTTTCCTACTCCCCAACCTTGAATATCTGACGTATAGATTCCTTTAGGGAGAATAGACGCAATGGCAGATGGTTTCGAAACAGAAAGTCGCAAATTGCTTGGACGCCTGCGGGATACGATGGCGACCGAAGCGGCTGGACAGGAACGACTGGATCACATCACCCACATCATCGCCGACTCGATGGGAACCGAGGTGTGTTCGATCTATCTGTTCCGCGATGGCGACACGCTCGAGCTTTGCGCGACCGAAGGTCTGAAAGCTGAGGCCGTCCACCAGACCCGCATGCGCCTTGGCGAGGGTCTTGTGGGCCGCGTGGCCCAGCGCGGTGACACGATCAACACGGCGGATGCCCCGTCCGAACCCGGCTTTCGCTACATGGCCGAAACCGGCGAGGAAATCTATTCGTCGTTCCTGGGGGTGCCCATTCAACGTCTCGGTGACGTGCTGGGCGTCTTGGTCGTCCAGTCGAAAACCGCCCGAGAGTTTTCCGCAGACGAAATCTACGGCCTTGAAGTCGTCGCCATGGTCATCGCTGAAATGACCGAGCTCGGCAAATTCGTCGGTGAGGGCGCGGCCCTCTCGGCGCGTCACCAGCAACAGGTCGAGTTTCAGTGCACCACCGGCCAAGAGGGCGCGGCGCAAGGGCACGTCTGGCTGCACGAGCCACGCGTGGTGGTCACCAACCCGATCGCCGACGACCCGCACCGCGAGCGAGAGCGCCTGCATGAAGCCGTCGACACGTTGCGGGTATCGGTCGATGAAATGCTGGATATTGCAGCCTCAACGGGCGACAACGAACACCTTCAGGTCCTCGAAGCCTATCGCATGTTTGCCAACTCCAAAGGCTGGATGCGCCGGATCGAAGAAGACATCGGCCGTGGCCTTTCTGCCGAAGCCGCCGTCGAAAAGGAACAATCGACCGCCCGCGCCCGCATGTCGAGCGTTACCGATCCCTATTTGCGCGAACGCCTGCATGACCTTGATGATCTGTCCAACCGCCTGTTGCGCATTCTGACAGGCCAAGGTCAGGAAACCGGCGCCGAGATGCCCCACGACCCCGTCTTGATCGCCCGCAACATTGGCCCTGCCGAGCTTCTGGACTACGGCAACCGGCTGCGCGGGATCGTTCTGGAAGAAGGCTCGGTCGGTAGTCACGCGGCTATCGTTGCCCGTGCGTTGGCGATCCCGCTGGTGATCCACGCCAAGAAGATCACGACAGAAGCGTTGAACGGCGACCTCATCCTTGTGGATGGCGACGAAAGCACCGTGCACCTGCGCCCCGACGACACGGTTGTTTCGGCCTTTCGCGACAAGCTGGCGATGCAGGCGCAGGCGCAAGAGCGTTACACCTCGATCCGCGACAAACCGGCGACCTCGCTTGATGGCGAAACCGTCACGCTGATGATGAACGCTGGCCTGCTCGCGGATTTGCCCAGTCTGCAAGGTTCTGGAGCCGAAGGTGTTGGACTGTTCCGAACCGAGCTTCAGTTCCTCGTCCAAAACAAAATGCCCAGACGCGCCGAGCTGAGCGCGCAATACGCCCGCGTGCTCAAAGCGGCGGGCGATCTGCGGGTGGTGTTTCGCACATTGGACATCGGGTCGGACAAGGTTCTGCCCTATATGAAAACCGTCGACGAACCCAACCCTGCTTTGGGGTGGCGTGCGATCCGCGTCGGTCTGGACAAACCCGGCGTTCTCAGGATGCAATTGCAAGCCTTGATCCGCGCCACGAACGGTGGACCGCTGTCGGTGATGTTCCCCTTTATCGCCCAGCTTTCCGAGTTCACTGCCGCACGCGCCGAGGTCGACAAAGCCATGGATCGCGAACGCAAACTTGGCCACCCGCTGCCCTCGTCGCTTGAGGTCGGGGCCATGCTTGAAACGCCGTCTTTGGCCTTTGCCTCAAAGAAATTCTTCAATGACGTCCAGTTCCTGTCTGTCGGCGGCAACGACTTAAAGCAGTTCTTCTTCGCCGCGGATCGCGAAAACGAAATGGTGCGCAAACGGTATGACACCCTGAACGTGTCCTTCCTCAGCTTTCTTGAAAGCATCGTCGAGCGGTGCGCTGATACAAACACCAGCCTCAGTTTCTGTGGCGAGGACGCGGGCCGCCCCATCGAAGCGCTTTGCATCGCAGCGATCGGATTTCGCACCCTGTCAATGCGTCCCGCCAGCATTGGCCCCGTCAAAAGCCTGATCCGCAGAACCGATCTGACCGCCCTGCGGCATGTAATCTGGGAGGCCCGCGACCGGGGCGAACAAACCGTGCGCCCTGCCGTCATGGAATTCCTGCGCAAGCAGGCCTAGATCATACGCGCCTCAAGTTTCTGGGTCAGCAAAGCGATCGGTTGATCGGTTTCAATCGCCAGTTTGCGCAGGCCAAAATGCACATGCGCCATTTCGCGATAATAGGTGGCATAGATCGAGTTGATCGAGGCCCCCGCAACCGCCCCCATCACCGGCAACGCCTGCGCGGCAACCTTTTTGCCAAACACCAGCGCCAGTTTTGGCGCGACCTGAGTGGCCAGGGCCTGCAAGGTGGGGCCACCGACGGCCATGCGGGCGGCCATAAAGGCCAAGTCGGACTCGTCACTGCCCAACGGTCCGTTCGAGGCAAATATCCGCACCGAGTCAAAGCGCACATTTTCCGCCTTTGGGTCAAACCCTTCCGCCCGCGCGGCCCCTTGGATCGAACGCAGGAAAAGCGTCGTCGTAAGAGGAAGCTCGGCCAAGGCCGTGCCGAAACCCCCAACGCCTCCAGCGGCCCCCATGGCTGCGGCCACCAAGCGCGTCAGGCGTGCGTCGTCCTTTGGCAACACCCGATGCGACAGGTCCGCCGCCTTGATGGCCGTGTGCAGCGCTTTTTCCGTTGCCACGTGAATGCCTTGCTGCGCGCCCTTGGGGATGTAGTCCGCCAAACCATCCGCCTGCTGGCCCAATTTCGCCATCAGCGCCATGCCGGGACCAGTCGCATTGCGATACCGCACGGCCAATCGGTCGAGCGCCGCAGCCTCATCGTGGATTTTCGGTTCACTCGGTTGGATGATTTCGATCATGTGCACTCCCTTCCCCTCTAAATCGGGATTGCCTAGCCGATTTTCAACATTTGGCCGTGCGAATACGGGTCACCTCACCCTTGCAATCCGCCCAACTGCGCTCACAAAGCTCGTAACCAAGAACGCGATCAGGGTTGGTTGGCGGCGGCATAATCACCCCATCCAGCCGCTCAAACCCGAAACGATTGTAATAAGGGGTGTCGCCCACCAAAAGCACGCGTTCCCAACCTGCGGCCCGCGCAATCTCAAGGCTCGATCGCATCAACTGCCCGCCCAACCCTTCAGCCTGCCGCGTCGGGTGCACAGCGATCGGCCCCAGCAAAAGCGCGGGTTTCCCGGCAACCGAGACCGGCCAGAACCGGATCGCCCCCGCCAGAATGCCGTCCACATCCCGCGCCACCATCGACAGGTTGGCCACGGGATCAACGTCATCGCGCAGTCGGTACGACGACAGGGCCTCGCGACCGGGCGCAAAGCAAAGATCATAGAGCGCCTCGACCTCCCACCAGTCATCCGGCGTTTCCTGTGTCAGTTCATACATTTGGGCTCGATTTACCTTCGGGGTGGAAACGCCTTTAACATGCCGTTAGGTCTGTCACAAACCAAGAGGAAAAACGCTTTGTTTTATCGACCCGACGAAGGCCATGGCCTGCCCCACAATCCGTTCAACGCGCTGATCGTTCCACGGCCCATTGGTTGGATTTCGACACGCGATGCAAATGGCCACGACAACCTTGCGCCCTATAGCTTTTTCAACGGTGTTGCCTACACACCGCCGCAGGTTATGTTTTCAACGACTGGCACCAAGCCTGACCGCGATGGCGCCAAAGACAGCGCCTCGATCATTCAGGACACCGGCGTGTTTTGCGTCAACGTGGTCAGCTACGCGTTGACCGATGCGATGAATTGCACAAGCGAAGGCTTTGCCGCGGGCATCGACGAATTCGAAAAAGCCGGCCTCAAAAAAGCCGAATGCGAAACAATCGACTGCCCGCGCGTTGCGGAAACGCCAGCGGCGATGGAGTGCAAACTGACCAAGGTGGTAAAACTGCCGGGGGCGGCAAATACGGTGGTCTTCGGCGAAGTCACCGGCATCTATATCGCCGACGATTGCCTGACCGACGGCAAACTCGACATCACGAGATACAAACCCCTATCCAGATTGGGCTATCGGGACTACGCCGTGATCGATCAGGCTTTCACCCTACGACGCCCCGACGAATAGGCCGCTGGCGTGCCAAAAGCTGAACTCGACCGGTCGCGCGGACTGGCAAACGGATCCGCGTCGCGCCGATGACCCCCATTGAAATCAACAGCAACCCAGGGAACACCTCGGGCTTCAAGGCACGCACGCGGCCGCACCAACCCAATCCGCTGCTTTATCTTGCCGAAAATACCTCGGGGGGTCCAAGGGGGGCAGCGCCCCCCTTGCCTGTCCTTTAGTGACCGCCCAGAATGCCGGTGCGCACGTCATAATCCACGGCGATCTCATAATCCGGATCATCGTCGCTATCGATCATCAAGTGACCGGCTTTCGACAGCAGCTTGTGGCAATCCCGGCTCAGGTGGCGCAATCGCAGAGTCTTCCCCGCCGCCTCGTATTTTCCAGCAACAGCCTCAATCGCCTGAAGCGCGGACTGGTCGACGACACGGCTGGCCGCGAAGTCCGCGATCACAACCTCGGGGTCATCGCCGATGTGAAACAGCTCGATAAACCCATCCGTCGATCCAAAAAACAACGGCCCCTGGATTTCATAGACTTTTGCGCCCGCCTCCGTATGCGACATCCGCTCAATCGCGTGGATGCGCCGCGCATTGTTCCACGCATAGGCCAGCGCCGAGACGATCACACCCACAACAACCGCGACCGCTAGGTCAGCGTAAACCGTCACGCCGGTCACCAGCAGAATGACGAAAGCATCGGTCAAAGGCACTTTGGTCAGGATGCGGATCGAGTTCCACGCGAATGTGCCGATCACCACCATGAACATCACACCAACCAGTGCCGCCAGCGGGATCTGCTCGATCAAGGGCGAGGCAAAGAGAATAAAGCTCAGCAAAAACAGCGCGGCGGCAATACCGGCGATACGGGTGCGGCCACCTGATTTCACGTTAATCATCGACTGGCCGATCATCGCGCAGCCGCCCATGCCGCCAAAGAAGCCCGTCAGAACGTTGGATGCGCCCTGCGCGATACACTCCTGCGACGCGCCTCCGCGCTTGCCTGTCATTTCGCCAACAAGGTTCAGCGTCAAAAGGCTTTCGATCAACCCGATTGCGGCAAGGATCACCGCGTAGGGCAGGATGATCTCAAGCGTCTCCCAGTTCAGCGGCACCATGGGAATGTGGAACACAGGCAATCCGCCTTTGATCGCGGCCATGTCGCCAACGCGTGGTACATCAAGGCCAAAACCGATCACCACAGCGGCAACGATGCCAATTCCCGCCAAGGGGGCGGGAACGACCTTGGTGATTTTGGGCATCAGCCAGATAATCCCCATCGTCATCGCAACAAGGCCCAGCATCACCGTCAAAGGTCCACCTGACAACCACTCGCCGCCTGAAAAACCGTGCCCCTTGGCCTCGGCCGAACCCGGTACTTTGAATTGCGTCATTTGCGCCAGGAAAATCACGATCGCCAGACCGTTCACAAACCCCAGCATCACAGGGTGCGGGACCAGTCGGATAAATTTACCCCATTTCATCACACCGGCGAAAACCTGCAAAATACCCATCAGCACAACGGTCGCGAAAAGATACTCGACCCCGTTTTCTGCAACCAGAGCCACCATCACAACCGCCAACGCGCCGGTCGCGCCGGAAATCATCCCGGGTCGCCCGCCAAAGATTGCGGTCACAAGACCAACCATAAAGGCCGCGTAAAGCCCGACCAACGGATGAACACCGGCAACAAAGGCAAAGGCCACGGCCTCGGGCACCAAGGCAAGCGCGACGGTCAAACCCGAAAGAAGCTCGATCCGAAAACGGCCAAGAGAAAACCCTTCGTCGGTCGTCAGTCCAAGATCAGCCGAGGCAATGCGGTGGGCAAATTTGCCCAAAGTCGTTTCTTTCACGGGGAACCGTCCTGTTTGCTAGATGCGCGTGCGCCGTTTAACCGCCCAGCACCGAAATAGCCAGAGACGTCGTCTACTTCGTCACGCCCCGCTCGCCTTTCCACCAACGCCAGGCATCGGGATAATCAAATCCGAGCGAAATCGCATCGATCACAAGCAGAACCCACAAATAGGACTGAAAGGCAGCAGACCCCTCGGGGCGGGCGACGATCAACCAGATGACCAGCGGCGTCCAGAGTGGCAGATGCGACAGCGCCATTGTTTTCGAGAACCCCCGCTCAACGATCATGACCGGTACGTTTATCAGCATCGCCGTAATCGCGAGAAAGGCGATCCATGGTCCACCCGGTTGTCCGATAAAAAATATGCTGGCCGCATTCACCGGCACCAAAACCCCGAACACCCAGATTTGCACCCACAGGGGCAGCGCGCGATAGTTTTGCCAAAGGTCAGAAACGAGATGCATTCAAAATCCTGTTTTCAGTCATCCTACATTTGGCCGCGCGCCATGACGAGACCTTTTCAATTGGCGATACCTTGGCACCAAGATAAGTTGCTCGGATGAAAAAGTGTGAACCTGTCCAAACCGGCCTCAGACTCGGGTAAGGCTTGCTCAAGGTTTTGCAGGGCTTGGCCGTGCCTCTTGCCCATACCATCCTACTTTTACCGGATCGTCCAGCAAACGCTGATTGAAGCCCCCCGCCGCATGTGGCTTATTGCATGTGACATATTTGGAAAGGGCATCGCATGGGCGTTCGGGTGAAATGGGACGAAGGCAAGACCTTTGTCGGGACAGCCTCGACGGGGCACAAAATCGTCTTTGGAAACTCAGGCGCAGACGGCCAACGCCCCGGCCCGAGCGCGATGGAATTGCTTTTGATGGGCACCGGCGGGTGTTCGGCCTATGACGTGATTTCGATCCTTGAAAAGGGGCGTCAAAAGATTGATGACGTCGAGATCGAAATAGAAGCAGACCGCGCCGATGACCACCCCAAGGTCTTCACCCGCATTCACATGCATTTCATCGTCAAGGGCCGCGACCTGAGCCCCAAGCGGGTGGAACAGGCGCTCAGCCTGTCGATTGACAAATACTGCTCGGCCTCGGCGATGATGGCCATGTCGGCCAAGCTGACTCATGACTATGAAATTATCGAAACCTGCGGATAAAGGGCACCCAAATGAGCGAAACTATGATCGGCGTCATCGGCGGCTCGGGTGTCTATGACATTGACGGGTTAGAGGGGGCCGAATGGGTAAAGGTCGCAACCCCGTGGGGGGATCCCTCTGACAGTATCCTGACCGGCACGTTGGGCGGGGTGAAAATGGCCTTCCTGCCCCGTCACGGGCGCGGCCATGTGCATTCGCCCACCACCGTGCCCTACCGCGCCAATATCGATGCGCTGAAACGATTGGGCGTGACCGATGTTGTCAGCGTCTCGGCCTGCGGGTCGTTCCGTGAAGACATGGCGCCGGGCGATTTCGTCATCATCGACCAGTTCATCGACCGGACCTTCGCGCGGGAAAAATCGTTCTTTGGCACAGGCTGCGTGGCCCACGTCAGCGTGGCGCATCCCACATGCGAGCGGCTGTCAAACGCCTGCCACACGGCCGCCAAAGAGGCCGGCATCAACGTGCACTTGGGCGGCACTTACCTTGCGATGGAGGGGCCGCAGTTCTCGACCATTGCAGAAAGCAAAATGTATCGCGACAGCTGGGGGGCTGATGTGATCGGCATGACCAACATGCCCGAGGCCAAACTCGCCCGCGAGGCCGAGCTTTGTTATGCCTCGGTTGCTATGATTACCGATTTCGACAGCTGGCACCCCGACCACGGCGCGGTCGACATCAATGCCATCATCGCGACGCTGACCGGCAACGCCGACAAGGGCCGCACCCTCGTAGGGCGGCTGCCAAAACTGCTCGGCACGGGGCGTGCCCAGTGCGAGCACGGCTGTGATCGGGCTTTGGATTATGCAATCCTGACGGCACCCGACAAACGCGATCCTGCCGTTGTAGCCAAACTGGATGCCGTCGCAGGGAGGGTTCTTTCATGACCAAACACGCGCGTGTCAAAGACTATATCCGCACCATCGTTGACTTCCCGCATGAAGGCATCCTGTTTCGAGACGTCACAACCCTGTTCGCTGATCCGCGTGGCTTTCGCATGGCCATCGATCAAATGCTGCATCCCTACGCTGGACAGCGGATCGACAAGGTCGTCGGGCTTGAGGCGCGTGGCTTTATTCTTGGCGGCGCGATTGCGCATCAACTCGGGACCGGATTTGTCCCGATCCGCAAAAAGGGCAAGCTGCCGGGGACGACGATTTCGCAGGACTACAAGCTGGAATATGGCGAAGCTATTGTCGAAATCCACGATGACGCCATTCAAGCGGGTGAGACTATCCTTTTGGTCGACGACCTTTTGGCAACCGGCGGCACCGCCGAGGCGGGGATCAGCCTGATCGAGCGGCTGGGTGGAAAAATCCTCGGCTGCGCCTTCATCGTTGATCTGCCCGAGTTGGGCGGACGCGCGCTGCTTGAGAAAATGGGAATGGACGTGCACATCCTCTGCGAATTCGAAGGCCTCTAGCGGATCTCTTTGGATATTTAAAGCGTCCCTTGGATTCAAGATTCCAATGCAACGGTTTGAGATTCGTCTCTGAATACCTGATTTGGCTTTTTCTTTGTCCAAATACTCATCTGCGCTCAGTCCACGGCCACCGCGACGCTTTGGATCGTGTTAACCCTGCGCCGCTTTGACGAAGGCCCGCATTTTGGCCGGGTCTTTGCGTCCGGGTGAGGATTCCACGGCAGAAGCCAAATCAACCTGTTTGGCACCGGTCAGGCGGATCGCCTCGGCGACGTTGTCCACGGTAAGGCCGCCCGCAAGCATCCAGGGCACGGTCCAGTATTTCTTGTCTGCCAGAAGTCTCCAGTCAAACGGGATGCCGTTGCCGCCAGGCAGATCTGCATCTTTCGGGGCTTTGGCGTCGATCAACAACTGGTCTGCCACGCGGGCGTAGACGTCGATTTTGGCAATATCCCTAGGACCGGCGATGCCAATGGCCTTGATGACCGGAAGACCGTAGCGGGCTTTGACCTCGGATACACGCTCGGGCGTTTCCTGACCGTGAAGCTGGATCATATCGATGGCCACGCGCGCTGTCAGGTCGTCAAGAAACCCATCCGTTGCATCCACAACAAGCGCCACCTTGGCAACGCCGACAGGCGTTTCGCTGGCCAGTTGGGCGGCTGTTTCAAGATCGATGGAACGCGGGGACTTGGGGAAGAAGTTGAAGCCGACGTATCGGGTTCCGGCCTCGACCGCCGCGGCGAGATCTTCGCTGGTGGTCAATCCGCAGATTTTGACGGCAATATTCGCCATCGCTACTTCGCATCTTCCAGCAGCGCCAAAACCTCGTCTTTCGGCTCGGTCGGTTCGGTTTTGAGTTTACGAACCTCGCGCTTCAACTCATGCGCTTCGGATTTGTGCTTGGCCGCTTGCGAGCGCAGGGTGCTCTCGCGGATCCACTCCCACAGGAAGCCGATTATCAGACCAGCGATGATGCTGAGGAACACAACGATGAACAGCGGCAATTCGACGATCCATGAAAGACCAATGACACTATCGAGTTCCGCTGGAACGAGGCGCAGGGTCACAAGCTCGCGGTTGCCGAACGCGACAGCGATAAGAGCCACCGCGAGGATGGCGAGAAATGCAAGGCGGATCGTGCGCATGTTATTTTCCGTTCAGACGGTCTCTGAGAAGTTTACCCGTCTTAAAGAACGGAACATGCTTTTCTTCAACCTCAACCGTTTCGCCGGTGCGCGGATTTCGGCCAATGCGCGCATCCCGCTTTTTCACCGAAAACGCCCCGAAGCCCCGCAGTTCAACGCGGTCGCCGCGCGAAAGGGCTTCTGAGATTTCGTCAAAAATGGTGTTAACAATCCGTTCAACATCGCGTTGCGAAAGGCGACGTTCCGCAGGCAACTCCTGGTTTTCGTCGAAAATCTTCTGAACCAATTCCGAACGGATCATCCCCATCTCCCTAATAACTCTTATGAGTTTGCTTTTGAGGCATCATGCTGCGGATTGGATTCAAAATCCACCTATCCGTTGCATATCACAGGGAAATTTTCGGCGTTTTGTCATTTTCTTGAATAGAAACCCTGTGCGCGGAACATCGTTTCCATACTCAGCAGTCTGTTTCGTGGCCAACCGTCAATCGCATCTCCGACCGATTCGAAAGCAAAAAGCCCCGGACAATGCCGGGGCTTTCTAAAGATTTGGAACGGATCGTTTGGATCAATCGTCCTGCTTGAGCGCTGCTCCGAGGATGTCGCCCAATGACGCACCAGAGTCGGATGAGCCATATTGTTCGACGGCTTCTTTCTCTTCCGCAATCTCGCGTGCTTTGATCGACAGACCCATGCGGCGAGTCTTGTTGTCGATGTTGGTGACGCGAACGTCGACCTTGTCGCCAACGCCGAAACGCTCAGGGCGCTGCTCGGCACGGTCACGCGACAGATCCGAGCGACGGATGAAGGACTTGGCGCCTTCATAGTCAACTTCGATGCCGCCGTCTTCGATCGCAGTCACTTCAACAGTGATGATCGAACCGCGCTTCACGCCGCCAACGGCCTCTGCGAACTTGTCGCCACCCAGTGCCTTGATCGAGAGCGAGATACGCTCTTTCTCGACGTCGACTTCCGAGACAACGGCCTGAACCAGATCGCCCTTGGTGTAGCTGCCAATGACGTCTTCGCCACGTTCGTCCCACGACAGGTCGGAAAGGTGAACCATGCCGTCGATATCGCCGTCCAGCCCAATGAACAGACCGAATTCGGTGATGTTCTTGACTTCGCCTTCGACCTGCGTGCCCTCGGGGTGCGTTTCTGCAAACACTTCCCATGGGTTGCGCATGGTCTGCTTGAGGCCAAGCGAAACACGACGTTTGGATTCGTCGATTTCCAGAACCATGACTTCGACTTCTTGCGACGTAGACACGATTTTGCCCGGGTGAACGTTCTTCTTCGTCCACGACATTTCCGAAACATGCACGAGGCCTTCAACACCCGGCTCCAGCTCAACAAATGCACCGTAATCGGTGATGTTGGTGACGCGACCTGTGTGTGTCGAATCCAATGGGTACTGGTTTGTAACCGTGTTCCAAGGATCGTCCTGAAGCTGCTTCATGCCAAGGCTGATGCGGTGCGTTTCCTTGTTGATCTTGACGACCTGAACCTGAACGGTCTGGCCAATTGTCAGGATCTCAGAAGGATGGTTCACGCGGCGCCATGCCATGTCTGTGACGTGCAGCAGGCCGTCAACACCGCCCAGATCGACGAATGCGCCGTATTCTGTGATGTTCTTGACGACGCCTTCAACAGCCTGACCTTCAGCGAGGTTGCCGATAACTTCTGCACGCTGCTCGGCACGGGATTCTTCAAGGATTGCACGACGTGATACAACGATGTTGCCACGACGACGGTCCA
>JBELFK010000019.1:0-28776 GCA_042092935.1 Paracoccaceae bacterium
CATCGAGGCGCGCCTTGTAGTCTGCCGCCGAGATCAGGTCTTGGTAGGCCTGAATACCGGCCTCTCGGTCCATTGGAAACGGATAGGGCCAGGGGTGAGGCGCAAGGTTCGCGGGATAAACCGCAAGCGTCTGATCCTCGTATTTCAAGTCCAAGTCCACTTGCAGATCGCGACGGTTGACTGGCTGGGCAGGGGCCTTGTAGCCGCCGTCCTCTTTCAATTCGAGATCCCACCACCACTTCTTGGCGTCGTTCAGCCCACCGTTGCCCATTTTATCGTCCAGTTTGGCAAGCGCAGGCGCCGCCGAGGGCACGTTGCTGGCCAACCAACGAAAGGGTTTCTCGGCGAAGATGCCCTCAAGGTTCCACGGGCAGGTTTTCATGCATCGCCCACACATCGCACCGCCCTCGGTGGTGATCCGGTAGGTCGTGCATTTCTGGCTGTCGGATTTCCAAATCTCGTAGCCATTGAACATCTGCTTTGGACCCGCGGTGATCGCGCCCGAAGGGCATTCACGCGCGCATTTGTTGCAGCTTTCGCAAAAGGCTTGCAGGCCAAAATCAATCGGTTTGTCATGCGTCATTGGCATGTCGGTCGTCACAACACCGGACTTCAGGCGCGGCCCCAACAGCGGGTTAAGAATAACCTCACCAATGCGGCTAACCTCACCCAGACCAGAGAGCAGCAATAGCGGAGGCTGTAGAACCTCGCCGTCCATCACCGAATGCGCCTTGGCGGAATATCCGAGGTTGCGGATTTGTTTGGCAATAACGCCGCCCAGCAACGAGAAGCGAAGATAGGCCCGCATGGATTGCGCCACAGCGATCCAGTCATCGCCCGAGGCACCGTCCATGGTTTCGAAGCCTTGGTCGATAATCATGCTGATCGCCTGATCGTGCGGCGGTGTCAGCTCGGCACCGGTGGCATCGTGTGAATACCACGTCCAGTCAGGGCAACGCGAAATCCCAACCGCATCAACCCCGAGGAAATAGCTTGCGGCCTTGACGTTTTCAGCATTGCGCTGGGCTTCGGTCGGCTTGGGGCCTTGGGGCGAAGGGTCGCCATCCTGAAGCAACACAAACGCACCAAGCATCTTGCGCTGCGCGAACGAGGGCGCGGCCTTGCGGGCATACCATCCGCCGGTCGCCGCATGTTGCGCCTTTTTCCCGAGGTCCCCAAACTGGGCGCGGGCGAACATGTCCGTGCGCTTGGGAACCCGCGCGACGCGGGCCTCGTCGATAAAGGTCGTGGGTGTTTCAACGCGCTTTAACTTTTCAAACGGATGCGCTCCGTCGACGTAATTCCGGCGGGCAAAGGGATCGCGATTGGTTGCGTTTTTCTGCGTCTCCTTGCCGACCCACCATCCAGGACCGCTGGTGATTGACCACGGCTGCTCGGAAAGCGGGGCGAGGGGGGCATCGGGTGCCATGTCAAAGTCGGTCGTCACGACCGCCACGCCGAAGTCCTCGCCGATCCAAGGCGCTGTCAGTACGCCGTTTTCGACGCTTGCCAAACCCGACACCACCGCCATTGCGTTCAGATCAACGTCCGAAGTCGTTGCACTATGCGCACGCGCGCTAAAACCCAGCAAATGCAGATAGCTTGACAGGATAACAGCAGCCTCGGTCGCCCGCAGCGCTCCGCGATGCGCTTGGGCATCCTTGATCCACTCTGTCCCTGCCTCACCATCCTTCGGCGGACGAGAGTTTTCAAACAGAAAGACAATCGCATGGGTGTGGTCATCAATCGCGCCCAAGGGGGTTTCGATCGAGTCCTTCAAGCTGGCCATGATCTGATCGATGCCCGAGGCCAGCGTCTTGGTTTGCTTGGTGCGAATGTCATGCGCCAACCGGTCGATGTCGGGATTGAGTGTCGGCTGCGCCAAGAGCGCGGCCTTGGGCAGTGTGCAAATCCCCATCAGGGACGCATCTTGAAAATACCCGAAAGCCTTGATGTGCTCGGCGCGTTCTTCAATGTTGTCAGGGACTTCGCCGCGAACCGGATTGACAAGACCATCGCGGATAACGTCCATCATCGCCTGATACTCGCCCATCGCGTTGACCAATGAATGCGGCGTTTCGAGACGGCTAAAGCTAAGGTGCTTTGCGGGTGGAACCTGTGTAAGGTCAACAGATCCCGCGCGGCGCTTCAACTTTTCAAGCGGATACGGACCCAAGTGAAAGGGTCGTTTCTTGCTCGAGAAAAACCGCACACCCATGCCTGTTCCTTTGCCAAAACCAAGCCGTAAACTTGGTCAGTTTGATGTTTTCGCCACTAGACGGGGAAAGGTTGAGATAGTCAATTCGCCCCGCAGTGTTTCAGCCGTTGAAGCCAGAGCGGAACCGTTTACTTTGGGGCGGAATCAACAAAGGCAGACCGATGTACGACGACAATCATCTAGTGCATGCACTCAGGCAAGCCAGCCTAGGCGCGAACGACAAAACCTTTTTGCACAACCATCAAACGGGCGAAAACGTATCATTCGGTGCGTTTTTCAATAATGCCGAACGTATGGCGGCGGTACTTGCGAATGCGAGGTTACGGCCTGGTGATCGGGTCGCTGTGCAGGCCCCCAAGACGCAGGCAATGCTTGAGCTTTATGTTGGAACCGTCATGGCTGGCGGCGTGTTTTTGCCTTTGAACACGGCTTACACAAGCGCGGAAGTCGAATATTTCCTGAATGACGCCACACCCCGTATTTTGGTTTGCGACGGGGCCAAACGCGATGATCTTGCGCCGGTCGCCGAGGCCGCCGGTGTCGCGTCGATCTTCACCATTGCTGCCGACGAAACCGGATCACTGCCCAAGGCGCGCGACGCAACGAACGCAGGGTTCAAGGCCGTGCCGCGCGGCACCGGGGATCTTGCCGCCATCCTCTATACCTCGGGCACCACAGGGCGCTCGAAAGGGGCGATGCTGACGCATGGGGCGCTGGACTCGAACTCGGCCACGTTGCGGGATTATTGGCAGTTTACACCCGACGACGTTCTGATCCACGCCCTGCCGATTTTCCACACCCACGGGCTTTTCGTTGCAACGAACGTCTCGCTGATGGCGGGCTCTTCCTGCATCTTCCTTGCTGGCTTTGACGCAAAGGCGATTCTGGACCACATGCCCAACGCGACCGCGCTTATGGGCGTGCCGACGTTTTACACACGCCTTCTGGAGCACAAAGAACTGGCCAGCGCGTCCAGGCGCATGCGCTTGTTCGTTTCGGGGTCCGCGCCTTTGCTGGCTGAAACCCATGACCGCTGGCGCGAGGTGACGGGGCACGCGATTCTCGAACGCTATGGGATGACGGAAACCAATATGAACACCTCAAACCCCTACGACGGGGACCGGCGCGCGGGGACGGTTGGCTTTGCGCTGCCGGGGATCGAGATCAAAATATGCGACCCAGAAACAGGCGTGACCCTGCCCACCGGCGACGTTGGAGTGCTTGAGGTGCGCGGGCCAAACGTCTTTGCCGGCTATTGGCAGATGCCTGAAAAGACCGCCGAGGAATTGCGTTCAGATGGGTTTTTCATCACCGGAGACTTGGCAAAAGTTGACGAGGATGGCTATGTGCATATCGTTGGCCGCCAAAAAGACCTTATTATTACAGGGGGTTACAACGTTTACCCCAAAGAGGTCGAATTGCTGATCGACGATCTGGACGGTGTAGACGAGAGCGCTGTAATCGGTGTCGCGCATCCAGATTTGGGCGAGGCCGTAGTGGCCGTCGTCGTGCCCCGCAAAACCGTCGCATTGACCGAGGGCGCGATCATGTCCGGCGTCGCAACGGACCTGGCAAAGTTCAAACAGCCCAAAAAAGTGATGGTCGTCGATGCTTTGCCCCGCAACACGATGGGCAAGGTTCAAAAGAATATTTTGCGGCAAGATTACGGTGATTTGTTTTTGGAATAGCGCGATCAATTTCGCTCTTTTCCGATTGGAGGATGCGATCTAGGCTCATCGCAAATTCACAAAGGGGGCCGTGATGGCTTTTGTTCCGACTGTCCAGGATACGGACACTTCCTATATCGACAACGCACTGAAATCCGCCCCCGAAACGCAAAGCGTGGCTGGCTTTGTCCCCGGCCCGGGCATCGAAAAACTGGCGCTCAGGTTTGACATCGAAAAGCTGCGCGCGGCGCTTGATGAATGCCTGAAACGCGAGGCTTTTCAAGGGGATATGCAAGATCAGGGCTTTGCGGCTTTGCCGCTGACACAGCGTACCGGTCAGACGGAATGGACGGCGAACGACCTCAGCGGACGTTACTGGCTGAGGGCAGATCAGCGCTATATTGAGGAACCGCGAGAAGACCTCGTGCCCGAGATTGACTTTAGCGAGTTTAACCCAAAATTCCGCGGCACCTATTTTGAACATGTCCATCAAGAGCTGACAAAACGCTTCCCGATTGGGCGAACCCGGATCTTGTCCAAGGGGCTTTATAACTGCAACTCGTGGCACCGTGATCCTGAGCCGCGGTTGCATATTCCGATTGAAACCAACCCGGGCTCGCTGTTTGTGGTCAATCATCACGTCACGCATTTGCCTGCGGATGGGTCGGTTTATTTCACCGATACAAGGGCTTATCACACGGCCTTAAACGGCGGTGAGACGCGTCGGGTGCATCTTGTGGCGGCCTTGGCCTATAATCAAATCAAGAAATAACGTGTCGGCCAATGACGCGAATTTCGGACATATGCCCCTGCCTTATCGGCGTGCATATGTACACTTAGAGAAGGGCTTATGTACTAATGCCGCCGGAAAAAAAGACGCCCAAAACAGGGGAATCCTGTCTGGGCGTCTTGGGTGAAATGCATGACATTCCGCCCGTGGAGGACCGGCGTTGTTTAAGCGGTGGGGCGGACCTTATCGACGATGGCGCGGAATTCAGACTCGGACAGGAAGTCCCGCTTTTCGATTCCGGCCTGTTTGACGAGGGTGAGCATCTCGGTGACTTGATCGTCGTTGGCCTCGCCCATGCCAAGTTCGCCCATCTTGTAGATGATGGATGCTTTGCCACTTTTCTTGCCAAGCACAACTTCGCCAGCACGACCCGTTAGGGCAGGGTGCGTGCCAAACATCACAAGCGGGTCGTTCATCACGTATTGAATGCCAATGCCACTTTCGCGGATAAAGTTGCCGTGCCCGAGAACCGGTTTGTTTCGTGCGATCGGGATGTTGGAAATCTGCGACAGCATCTCGGCCAGTTCCGGCAGTTTCTCGAGCTTGTATTGCGTATCATAGCCGTAAAGCAGATGCAGACCGAGCATCAGTTCTTCCATGGCGGCGTTGCCGGTGCGTTCGCCAAGACCGTTGGCGCAGCTGTGCACAACCTCGGCACCGGCAGTGACAGCGGCAAGCTCGGTTGCGACACCCATGCCAAAGTCATTGTGGGTGTGGATTTCAATTGGCAGGCCCGTCATGCCTTTGACCCAGCGCACCATGTATTTGATCGCCTCAGGGGTCGCGCAGCCCATCGTGTCAACAATCCCAATCGAATCTGGGGGGCTTTCGTTCATCACGCCTTTGCACAGGTTCTCAAGATCGCTTGGGCGCGCGCGTGTCGTGTCATAAGGGAAGAAAACGGCGTGCAGACCATTTTCGCGGGCGTAGTTGATGACGTCGCGGCTTTTCTTGAAGACGTCTTCCCATGTCCAGCCAAACTGCTTGGTGATCTTGGGATAGCCGATTGGAACCTCAATGATGACACCATGTGCGCCACATTCAAGCGCCATATCGATGTCTTGTTTCATCGCGCGCGCGAAGGTGTAAATCTTTGAATTCAAGCCGAGTTTCGAAATCTCGGTGATCGCTTCGGCGTCCTGAGGAGAGACCGCCGGCATGCCCGCCTCGATGCGCTCAACGCCAACTTCGTCAAGTTTTTTCGCGATATTGATTTTGTCTTCAACCGAGAAGACGACGCCCGGTGTTTGCTCACCATCGCGTAGGGTCGCATCGTGAATCTGAACCTTAGGGGGAAGCACTAGTCCTTCGCGAACCTCAGGAACGAAATTGTAGGGGCTTACCCACCACTTGCCGTCTTCGAAATGGTTGTCGCGCATTTTCTTCTCCTGGAAAACCGATTTGTGTTGCCCCATTTTTCCCACATATTTTGACACTGAGCAATAAAAAACCGATATTTTAGGACTTTTTGTGCATCTGTCGCAATTTCAGAGACGAATAGACGACAAGAGCAGTCAAAGAAGGCGCGTCTTGGCGGGCGATATATTCCAATATCCCAGTATATTTAAGCCTCAAGCGATGCAGACTGACTGAAGATCGGTCGATTTATTGCGAATTCCGCTGGGTTTAATATCGATATTATTTGTGATCCGATTCCGAACCCTTTACACTTTTGGCATGATGAAATCTGTCAAACCACAAAACTCGACCCAATCCTCGACGCAACGGGCTTACCTCGATCTGAGGACCGCGATCATCACGGGCAAAATGCCCCCCGGTGAGAGACTGAAGGTTGAGGCGCTGAAAGACACGCTATCTACCGGTGCGTCACCCGTGCGCGAGGCCCTGAGCCTGCTGACATCGGACCAGCTGGTCGAACGGATCGATCAGCGCGGCTTTCGGGTCGCGCGTGCAAGCCGCGAGCAATTCCAAGAGATACTGGATCTGAGGTGTCAGCTTGAAGTGATGGCGCTGACCGAAAGTATCGCGTCGGGCAATCGAGATTGGGAAGAGGCGTTGGTGTTGTCTCATCACCGCATGGTGCGCACCGAACGTGACGACACGAACGAGTTTGAAGCCCGCCACAAGGATTTCCATATGGCGCTATTGGCGGCCTGCGGATCGCCGATCTTGCTGCGGTTTTGCGGTCAGCTTTATGATCTCAACGTGCGCTATCGGTTTCTGGCCGGTAAGTCCAAAACCTATGGGGTGCGGGACGTCGCGTCAGAGCATCTTGCGATATTGGATGCGTCTGTGAATCGAGATGTTGATCTTTGTGCGAAACTGCTGGGCGAGCATTACCGCAATACCGGTGAATATCTGGCAGAATTGATCGACTAGATTTGGAACCGTTCACATAAATCGGGCCCCGCGTTGACTAAAATACGCGGGGCCCTTTTTGCTTCGTGAGTGGAATTTATGAAGCAGGGAGAATGAAGTCAAAGTCCACGCGCAGGTGCGTTCCGGGGATTTTGCCGGACAGCTCAAAGCCTTCGGGGAAGCTGCCATCAGGTTGGCGGACGTAGGTCATCACCAGATCATCGCGCACACCAAAGACTGTGTCCTGATCGAGATATGGATCGTCGGCGGCGAAAACCTCGGTTACGAGATCGCGGTAGCCGTCGGCCTTGACGATGAAGTGCAGGTGGGACGGACGCCAGGGGTGGCGACCCGCGGCGTTGAGGATTTCGCCGACAGGGCCATCGCTTGGTACGGTGTAGCTGACGGGTTTCACCGTGGTAAAGGCGTAGCGGCCATTGTCATCGACTTTCATCAATGCATGGAACGAGTGGATGTCCTGATCTTCGTCCTGGCTGGAATAAAGCCCGTTGGGCGCGGTTTGCCAGATGTCGATTTCGGCGTGTTTGATCGGATTGCCGGCTTGGTCAAGCACACGGCCTTCGACCAACACCACGTCGCCCTCGTAGTCGCGTTTCATGTCTCCGCCAATCTCTAGGGCAGGCGGGTTTGAGACGTGGAACGGGCCTAAAACGGACGAGCTTGTGGCCGTTGGAATTGAGTGGATCATATCGACGAGCGATGACATGCCCATGACATCCGAAAGCAGTACAAACTCGTTGCGCTCGGGCGTTGTGATCTTTCCCGCCCATTCAAGGAACTCAAGCCCCTTGCGCCATTCATCATGGCTGAGGTTGGTTTCGCGCACGAAGTCGTGGATATGCGTGGCAAGCGACGTGAGCACCTCGCGGACGCGCGGGTCGGTGTCGGCGCTCATGTATCCTGCGAATACTTCGGTGATGTTGTCTTTGGTAACGTTGCGCACAGGGTCGCTCCTAGTTCAGAATTGCGAGGCTAAGGGATGGGAAGCGGATCAGCAAAATCAGCACGATCAGCATGACACCGGCAAAGGGCAGGGCGCCTAGGAACACGTCTTTGAGGCTGATCCGGTCGTCGTTGAGTGTCGCTTTGATGACGAAGCACGATATGCCCAAGGGGGGCGTCAACAGGCCGATCTCGGCGCCCACGACGGTGACGATGCCAAACCAGACAAGCGACAGGCCCATGGGTTCGATCAGTGGCAGGAATAGCGGGACAACGATCAGGATGATTGACGCGGTGTCGAGCAAGGTGCCAAGGAAAAGCATCAACAGCACATAGATGAGCATTATCATGAAGAAGCTGGCCTGGCTTTGGGCCAAGAGGTCACCCAGTTCATTGGGCAATCCCGCGAGGCCGAGCATGCGGCTATAGATCGATGCGGCAGTGATAAGAAACAGGATCGCTGCCGTGATATGGCCGGTTTCCAGCAGGGCGTCCCAGAACAGTTTGAGCGTCATCTTCTTGCGCAGCAGCGCAATCACAAGCCCCATCAAGGCACCGGCGGCACCGGCCTCAACGGCGGTCATCCAACCGGTGTAGATACCCCCGAGAACCAAGAGAATAAGCCCAAGGATCGGCAGAGTCTTGGATGCGATTTCGCTCCAGGACAGGGGCTGGATGTCTTTGGCATCCCGTCCGCCCACGAAGCCGGGTGTGAAGCGCCCCATGAACCAGATCGCGGCGACGTAGGCAACAGCCAGCAGCAGACCCGGGACAACACCGGCAAGGAACATTTCGCCGACCGATTGCTCGGCGACAAAGGAATAGATGATGAGCATCGCCGAGGGGGGAATAATCATGCCGAGAACGGAAGACCCCGCGACCACACCGACGGCGAAACGTGGGTTGTAGTCCAAGTTCAGCATCTGCGGCACCGAGACTTTGGAAAACACGGACGCCGAGGCAATGGACGATCCGGTCACAGCGGCAAACACTGCGTTTGCCCCCACGGTTGCCATGCCAATGCCGCCCTTGACCCGTCTAAAGCCGGAACTCATGACGTCATAAATATCCGCGCCCATGCCCGCCTTTGAGACGATGAGCCCCATAAAGGTAAACAAGGGGACCGTGGCAAAGGCGTACTCCATCACGCTGTCGCTGACGGCGACTTTGAGAAGGTTCATGGCAAGGGTGAAATTGTCACGCATCATCCAGATAGAGATGAACGACACGACGCCAAGAGCGACGGGAATATAAACGCCCAGGTAGATCAGTATGACAATTGCTGCGACTGAAATCAGGCCAATCTCGATGGGAGACATCAGGAATCCTCGTGTTCCGGAGCTTTGATAAGCTCAGGTTTTGGGGCAGGGCGAAGAACTTTGAGAACGAAGACAATCGTGCAAAGTGCGGCGCTTAGAAAAATGACCAGTTTGATCGGCCACCAAGGGGCGACGAAGATGCCGGGAATACCGAAGTAGTCTTGCGTCTCCCACATCTTGCGAAACTCGGGCCAGATCGCGATGGCGATAAGCGACATAAAGATCGCCGAGACAGCGTCGATCACATGCCGGATGGCGGCAGATAACCGTGGCATCTTATGGCCGATCACCACCAGAAAACCGTCCGAGCGGGTCAACCGGTTGACGCGTACAACGTCAGGCAGTTGAAGAAATACGATAAGGACCATTGTGAACTGGACGACTTCAACCGCGCCACGGAACGGAGCATTGAAGAATTCGCGGGCTATCACGTCGAAGTTCACGACCAGAACAAGCGATAGCACAACCATTGTACCAGCAATATTGGCTGCCATTGCGGTCCTGTCAGCCAGGGTAGCAAGGGCGCCAACCCATTTTTGAAATTGATTTTTCATAGGTCAGCGCCCCTCAATCTTTCTTAAAACTTACTTGGTCCAGTCACGAACGCCAGAGTATCCAGCGGCTTCCAGCTTGGCCAAATATGCAGCCAGCATTTCCGAACCCGGCTTGCCTTTGGAATCCAGATCTGCCGCCCATTCAGCCGCAATGTTTGGCATTGCGTTGGCCCATGCGACACGATCTTCTTCGCTGACTTCAATGATTGTACCGCCTGCTGCGATGAAGGCCTGACGGCTTTCTTCCGCGCGGTCCATAGCGATACCGGCGACATGGTCACGGTAAAGGATCGATACTTCTTGAAGCACATCTTTGACTTCGTCAGGCAGACCGTCCCAATAGTCGGCATTCACGGTCACAGTTTTTGAGTTCACAGCACCAAGATCAGCGCGGAGCATGTAAGGTGCAACCTCGACAAACTTGTAGGTTTTCGCGGCTTCAGGCCATGTCAACGCGTGATCCACGAGACCGGTTTGCAGCATGTTGTAGAAGTCGGTCAGACCGCCACGAACGCCGGCAGCGCCGTCGATGCCTTCAAGGTAACGCAGGTTCATACCGGCGCCTGCAACTTTGTCGCCTTCCATGTCATAGATCGACGAGACTTCCTCGGTTGAGAAGACCTGATAGGTATCCAGAACAACGCCAGTGGCCAGATAGACTTGGTTCTGGGCTGTAAATTCCTCGTTCATGGTTGGGAATTCGCGGGCGATTTCGTCAACGGCTTTGGCAACGGCACGGGCATCGGCTGCAATAAACGGCGTAACCGCTGAGATCGCTTGGCTTGGCAATTTTGACGAGTGGAAGATCGTCGTGACAATACCAATATCGCCCAGACCCAATTCGATGCCTTCTAGCACACCGCGTGGTTTAACAATCGAGCCACCATAGCTTTCCTGCCAATCCATTTCGTAGTTGCCATTCTCAGCAAGGCGTTTGTCGACCTCTGGAATGAAAAAGTTCGAGAACTCTTGCACCCACAATGCTTTGGCTGGGTAGCCATCGATGACAACCGCTTTGATGGTTTCGACGGCGAAGGCGGGCATCGCCGTCATTCCTGTCAAAAGCGCACCTACAGCTGCGTGCCGTGTCAGTGATCCAATCATGTTTTTTCTCCCTTAGGTTGGGCGCGAGTTAAAGTGTGCGCCAAGTCACAGTCAGGTCAGTTCCTGAGTTTTGGTAAAGTTTTGATATGGCACAGTATTTTGCCGTATCTTGCGCTACGCGATCCAACTCCTCTTGAGTCGCAGAGCCATCGGAAGCCACGTCCAGCCGGATGGCTTTGAACGGGACTTCGACTTCCTCCATCAGCAGCACACCGCGCCGATCAAAATCAACCTCCATGGCAAACGAAAGGTTGCCAATGTCGATCCCTAAATTGGCGGCGCATTTGTGGCCGATGGTATTTGTGCAACCGATGAACGCTGCAAAGGCAGTTTCCGTCGGCGAAAATCCTTGGTTTGTCCCATCACGTTCGACCGGTTCATCGATGACTGAGGTCAGATCGCGCACGGCAAGGTCGCAGCGCGAATGGCTCCGGCCCTCAGCGGACATCTTGACGGTAATTATCGATTTTTGACGGATCGCCATCAAATCCTCATGCGAATGAACAGGCTTGCTCGAACGAGAAGCGGGGGAGTTTGTGAAACAGGGCGCTTTCATCAGCGTAGCCGATGTTGCACAGGAAATTAGACTTTAATGATGTTCCGGCAAAGAATTCTTCGTCGACGATTTCGTTTGAGAAGCCGGACATCGCGCCAATATCAAGGCCAATCGCGCGGGCTGCGATCATAAAGTAGGCACCCTGGAGAGTGCCATTGCGAAAGGCGGTTTCTTCGGCGTGCTTGGCTTTGCCTTCAAAATGCGGGCGTCGGTCTTCGTGCGGGAACAGGAACGGCAGTTCGGTCCAGAAATCGAGATCATGCGCGATGATCGCCGTGACAGGTGCGGCCATCATCTTGTGAATGTTTTTGGCCTTAAGCGATTTTGCCAGACGGGCCTTGCCTTCGGGGCTCTTCACGAAAATGAACCGCGCAGGGCAGGTGTTCATGCTTGTCGGGCCGGAAATGGTGATGTCGAAAATCTCGCGCAATTGCGCGTCGGTTACTGGCGTGTCCTTCCACGCGTAATGCGACCGCGCGTTCCCAAGAATAACGTCAAGCGAGGCGTGATCCAGTCTGGGAAGTTGGGATTTAAGCGTGCGAAACTCGGCCTGAGCTTCCGCTCTGGCTGCCTGAAGTGCTTCGCCTGTCAGTGCATTCATTAATTCGTTACTCTCATTTGTACGCAAGTCGGTGAAACACGCGCTTTTGTTCGATAATCAATGATTGCCCATGTTTTTTGATCTTGTCAAATAAAATCGATATTTTTACAGTATTGGCAGATATGGAGATAAAACATGGTCGCATGGAATGAATATAAGCGAACCGCCAAAGAGCGTGGCGCGCTTGCTTTAGAGCTTTTTGTCGTCGAATCGACGCCGGCGATGGGGCCTGATGACGTTAAAGGCAATTTGCCCGATCATCTGGCCTATCAGCGGACGCTGGAAGAAAACGGCACCCTAGTTTTGGCGGGTCCGATGTCGGATGCGTCGGGCGAGGAAATGCAGGGCGCGGGTCTGATTATCTATCGCGCGGCTGATATGGACGCAGCGCGTGCTTTGGCCGAGGCCGACCCGATGCACAAAAGCGGTGCGCGCGCGTTCAAACTGCGCAAGTGGCTGGTGAACGAAGGCAGCCTGTCGATCAACGTTGGCCTGTCGACGGGGCGCGCTGTCCTAACCTGATTGGAAACCGAATGAACACGACATCACCCCTTGGTGATCTGCTTTCAACGATTCTCGAGCGGCGTCCTTTTGCAAGAGGCGACGATGACGGGCGGTCGATCGAGGCCTTGTGTCATTCGTTGCTGTCGCAAAAGACCGAAAAAACCGGATTGCAGGTGGCGACCGCGATATTGGACCGCTACGAGCAGATGGATGGTGACGAAAAGCTCGGGTTTTTTCGTTTTCTGAACGACGAATTTGATGTTGATCGGGACGAGATTGTCCGGCTTGCGCAGGCCTATGCCGAGGATCCGACCTCGAAAGCCTATGTTGACCTGTCAAAAGGTGGTGAGGCCAAGCGGCTGGCGCTGTTTCGCCGTTTGAACGAGCCGCCGGGCGCGACAACAAAGCTGGTACGGATGCGGGCAGATATGCTTGGGTTTCTCAGGTCCGAGCCGGATTTGAAGCGCGTGGATCATGACTTTGTGCATCTTCTGACAAGTTGGTTCAATCGCGGTTTCCTTGTTTTGCGGCAAATCACATGGGACAGCTCGGCGACGGTGCTTGAAAAGGTCATCGAATATGAAGCCGTGCATGAAATCCGCAATTGGGATGATCTGAGACGCCGATTGCAACCTGCCGACCGCCGGTGCTTTGCGTTCTTTCACCCAGCGATGCCGGACGAGCCGTTGATTTTCGTTGAGATCGCCTTGGTCAACGGCGTGCCGAATTCGGTGCAAACTTTACTTGCTGATGATCGCGAAATTTTGTCGGAAGACAGTGCTGACACGGCGGTGTTTTATTCGATTTCAAACTGCCAGAAAGGGTTGGCGGGGATCTCGTTTGGCAATTCGCTTATCAAGCAAGTCGCCCGCGACCTTTCACGCGATTTGCCGAACCTCAAGACCTTCGTCACGCTCTCGCCGATTCCAGGATTGGTCCGCTGGCTTGAGGAAAGCGAAAAGGCCGACCTGGCGACAGACGACACGTCGCTAAAGCAGTTGGCGGCGCATTATCTTCTTGAAGAGAAGTCGCGAAATGATCTGCCTCGCGACCCTGTCGCGCGGTTTCATCTGTCAAACGGTGCGCAGGTCTATGCGGTTCACGCAGGCGCCGATACCTCGGCCAACGGCATTGCGCAGTCCAAGGGGGCCATGGTCAATTATCTCTACGATCTTAAGCGGATTTCCAAGAATCTTGAGGCTTTCGCCGAGACCGGAACCGTTGCCGCGACCAGCACAATGAAATCGCTGGCCCGCAAGGTTCAGTGACCGGATAAGAAGCCGTCCCATTTGGCCTTAACCTCGGGCCATAGGGCCTCGCCTTCGGCACGTGTGCTTTCAGCCTCGGCGTCGGGAATGTAGTCGCTGATGGCAGCATAACTTGGACGCGCACGCGAATTGGCAAGCCATGTCTGCACAGCAGGCGTGCGTTCCGCCCAAAGGCCAGACTGACCCAGCCGGTCGAGCCGATCCACATAGGATAGAATCGCGGCATCGGCGATCGAGTAGCTGTTTCCCAGTAACCATTCATGTTTGTCCAATGCGGTTTGCATGTCGTCGAGCATGCGTTTCAGCGTGAAGAACGCCGCGTTAACGCTTGGGGACTTGAGGCCATTGTCGATCATATCGCGTCGTTTGGATGCAGTGGCCGGGTTGGCCATACGCGCGATCATTGCATCGATTTGCGCGGGCGTATTGCCCGCGAGAATCTTTTGCCGCTGAACGGTTGAGAAGGTCATTGTATTGATGGCCGCGTGAATATCGATGCAGCGTGTCAACCAGATACGGGCTTGCGTGCGTGCCGGTTCCTGGGTCGGCATCAGGCGCTCGCCTGCTCCGATTTCGTCAATGTATTCAAGGATAACGCTGCTTTCGACGACAATTTGATCGTCAGTGACAAGCGTTGGGACGACGCCATTCGGGTTGAGCTTCAGATAGTCAGGATCGTTTTGTTCGCCGGCTTTCAGGTTCACAGGTCGACTGACCCAATCCAGACCTTTTTCGGCCAGTCCAATGCGCACTTTAGACGAGCAAACGCTTGATGATCCGTGGTAAAGTTCCAAGTGCATGAATTTCCTCCGGCGGGAATTTGAGTTTCAGGCAATATACCTAGAAAAATCGCTAAATCTACAAAATTTCGATATTTGCGTGTCGCCGGTCGGCGCATTGGATCGATCAGAAAATATCAGGCTCGGGCGTTGGGCCGCCGAAATCAGACCTCAGAAAATCGAAATCACAGCCTTTGTCGGCTTGCTCGATGTGGCGGGTGAACATCCAGCCATAGCCGCGCTCAAATCTCCGCGTAGGCGGGCTCCATTCCGCGCGTCGTCGGTCCAGTTCCTCGGGGGCAACATCTAGATGAAGACGACGGGAAGGGATGTCGAGTTCGATGATGTCACCGGTTTTGACGAGGGCGAGGGGGCCGCCGATATAGGCCTCGGGGGCGACGTGCAGAACACAGGCGCCAAAGGCCGTACCAGACATGCGCGCGTCGGAGATGCGCACCATGTCGCGGTGGCCGTCCTTGAGCAGCGCTTTGGGCATAGGGATCATGCCCCATTCCGGCATGCCCGGTCCACCCTGAGGGCCTGCATTGCGCAACACAAGAACATGGTCCGGAGTCATCGGATAGTCGGGGTCTTCAATGATGTCTTTCATCTCGGGGTAGCTGTCGGCAACGATGGCTGGGCCGCGATGGACGTGAAATTTCGGATCGCAGGCGGCGGGCTTGATAACCGCGCCATCGGGGGCGAGGTTGCCTTTGAGCACCGCCAGAGAGCCTTCGTGATAGACGGGGTTGGACAATGGGCGGATGACGTCTGGGTTGTAGTTTTGGGCCGTTGAAATGTCATCGCCAAGGCTTTGTCCGCTGACCGTCAGAGCCTCTAGATCAAGTTTGTCGCTAAGTTCCTTCATCAGCGCACGAAGGCCGCCTGCGTAGAAAAAATCCTCCATCAGATAGGTGTCGCCCGAGGGTCGAATGTTGGCGATCACCGGCGTTGTGCGGCCAATGTCATCCAAATCGTCGAGTTTCAAAGCCACGCCCGCGCGGCGCGCCATAGCGATCAGGTGAATGATCGCGTTTGTTGAACAGCCTGTGGCCATGGCGACGGTTACGGCGTTCTTGACGGCGGGTTCGGTGATGATTTTGTCCGGTGTCAGATCGTCCCAAACCATGTCCACAATACGCCGACCGCAAGTTGCTGCCATGCGCTGATGGTTGGCGTCTGCGGCGGGGATCGATGACGCGCCGGAAAGGGTCAGGCCAAAACCTTCGGCGATTGCAGTCATGGTGCTGGCGGTGCCCATCGTCATGCAGTGACCGTAGGACCGCGCAATGCCGGTTTCCATTTCGAGGATCTGATCCTGAGACACCGTGCCCGCGCGCCGTTCGTCCCAGGCTTTGAACGCATCCGTACCAGACCCGAGCGTTTTGCCCGCATAGTTCCCGCGCAACATCGGGCCTGCGGGCAGGTAAATGAACGGGAGTCCCATCGAAATTGCGCCCATAATCAAGCCCGGCGTGGTCTTGTCGCATCCCCCCATCAACACGACACCATCAACCGGGTGCGAGCGCAAAAGCTCCTCGGTCTCCATTGCCAGCATGTTGCGGTAAAGCATGGCCGAGGGTTTAACGAATTGCTCGGCCAATGACATTGCTGGCAGCTCGATTGGCCACCCTCCGGCTTGGTGAACCCCGCGCTTCACCCATTCGGCGCGGTCTTTGAAGTGTGCATGGCATTGGCTGATTTCTGACCATGTGTTGATGATCGCAATGGCGGGGCGGCCCTCCCAATCCTCGCGCGAGAGGCCCATTTGCATGGCGCGGCTGCGGTGGCCAAAGGATCGCATATCGTCCGGTTCCATCCAGCGGGCAGAGCGCAGTTCTGAGTATGTTTTGCGGGTCATCTGATGTGGCCTTGGTTTGGGAACGCTTCAGCAATGATGAGCAATTTTGCGTTCAACTCAACCACTTGGTGTGGTGTTTCGCTTGCGCATTCTCATCGGGATTCAAATCGTCAGAGTGTCCAGGTTTGGTTTGCGGTCCTTGTCCGGCATTTTGAACATTTTTGCAACCGGTTGCAAAAATGTGTTGACGCAGGGCGAGTGAAGGTCGCACTCTAGGACCTGTCGAAAGATTCGCTGCCAAGAATCTTTAACCGACGATTGGGAGAACAATGCTCGAATTCGGGTTAAATCAGGTCACGCTGTCCGAGATGCCATTTCGTGCGTTTCTCGATACGGCTGCGCGATTGGGCTGTGTCGGCATCGAGGCGCGTAATGATCTTGGTCGTCCGGTCTTTGATGGCATGTCGGCTGATGAGGCCGGAAAAGTCGTTCAATCGCATGGGCTTAGGCTGCTAGGGGTGTCGCAGGTGCACCCCTTTAATCGTTGGGGTGACGACATCGCCCGTCAGGTGCGCGATCTGGTTGAGACGGCTGTTGGGGCGGGTGCCGAAACGATTAGCCTGATCCCCGCCAACGACTGCACAGGTGTCACGCCTGAGCAACGTGAGGCCAATCTAACCCACGCGCTGGCGCAATGTTTGCCCATTCTTGAGGACGCAAAAATCACGGCGCTGATTGAACCCTTGGGATTCACGCGGTCATCGCTGCGTTTGAAATCCGAGGCCATCGCGGCGATTGAAACGGTTGGTGGTCAGGATCACTTTCAGCTGGTTCACGACACATTCCACCACACACTTGCAGACGAGACAGCGTTTTACCCTGCACAAACCGGCATCGTTCACATCTCAGGCGTGCGCGATGCAACGGTTTCCCTGAATGAGGTGGAAGACGCTCATCGGGTGCTTGTGGATGGTCAGGACCGTCTCAGCAATTTGGCACAGATCGCCGCGCTGCAAGAGGGCGGCTATACAGGCGTTTATTCCTTTGAGTGCTTCGCGCCCGAGGTTCGCGCATTGGCGAACCCCGCGGACGCGCTCAAAAGGTCAATGGAATTCTTATCTTCGCACATGCATCGGAGAGCTGCATGACGCGAGATTTGACTGCCCCCTTTGGGGATTTCCGGATCAGAAACAGGTGCACCGGACACCAAATCTTGGGAGAATACTTATGAAAAAGACTCTTATTGCTGCGACAGCTATGATGTCCGTTTTGGGCACAAGCGCGATGTCTCAGGAAATCGGCGCAACGTTTTCGCGTTTCGACGACAACTGGCTGACAGTTCTGCGCAACGGCATGGTTGAGTACGCAGCCACCATCGATGGCCTGTCCTACCAGCAGGAAGACGCAACCGACGATCTTGCCAAGCAAATCGACCAAGTGAAAAACTTTGTTGCGGCTGGCGTTGACGCGATCATCGTGAACATCGTTGACACATCGGCTGGTGCTGCTGTTTCGGCGGCTGCCGGAAGCACACCGCTTGTCTATGTCAACCGCGAGCCTGACAACGTGAACGACCTGCCAGCGACTCAGGCATTTGTGGCGTCAAACGAAATTGAATCGGGCACGTTGTCTGCGTTTGAGATCTGTAAGAACCTGCGTGCAGACGGCAAAGCCGGTGGCGCAACGGGTTACTTGATGAATGGTCAGCTTTCGAACCAAGCTGCGGTTCAGCGTTCAAAAGACGTGCATGACGTTATCGGCATGGACATGTGTAACTTCATGACCATCATCGACGAGCAGACTGCAAACTGGTCACGCGACGAAGCACAAGACCTTATGACCAACTGGATGTCCTCGGGCGAGCCGTTTGACTTTGTTCTTGCGAACAACGACGAAATGGCAATCGGCGCGATCCAGGCCATGAAAGCGGCTGGCATGGATATGGCTGACGTTCAGGTCGGCGGTGTTGATGCGTCTCAGGACGCGTTGCTGTCAATGGCGGCTGGCGACTATGACGTCACCGTCTTCCAGGACTCGGTTGGCCAAGGTACAGGGTCGATCGACGCCGCGCTCAAGCTGATTGCTGGCGAAAAAGTCGACAAGAAAGTCTACATCCCGTTCAAGCTGGTGACACCTGCGAACATGGGCGACTTCCTGGACAAAAACTAAGTCTGTCCAACGACTAAACATTGGGGCGGCACAATGCGTGCCGTCCCAACACCGAAAGACTTTCTCAAATAAAGGCGAACGAAATGTCTGATACCAGTCATGGCACCGGCGGGCTAACCTTCGACAAGAGCAAAAGAACCTGGCCTAGCGAATTGAATGTTGCGCTGGCCCTGGTCATCATCATCGTGATTTTCGAGATTTTGGGGCAGGTTTTGCCCTACATGAATGACCAGAGTTTCCTGTTCGATACGCGTGGACGGTTTGACTCGATCTTCAACGAAGCCCGTTTGCAAATCATTATTCTACAAGTTGCGATCATCGGGATTATCGCTCTTGGCGTGACGCAAGTCATCATTACCGCTGGCATCGACCTGAGTTCCGGCCCGCTGGTCGCCGCGACCGCGATGATCGCGATGAGCTTTGGACAAACCGAATTCGTAAACGGTTTTGCCAACCCAAAGGCCTTGTTCGGCTCTTGGGCGATGGATCTGCCGGTTATTGTTCCAGTTGTCGTCGGTTTGGCGTTTGGTGCCTTTATCGGCGGGATCAACGGGACGTTTGTTGCCTATTTCCGCATCCCTCCCTTTATCGCAACGCTTGGCATGTTCCTTGTTTGCCGCGGTATTGCGCTTTGGTGGTCGTCGGGCAATCCGATCTCTTTCCCAACCGAGCAATACGCCGCCATTGGCGCTGGCATGATGCCGGTTGTTTGGTTCCTGTCTTTGGCCGTGATTTTCCACATCATCATGCGCTACACGCTTTACGGCAAGCACACATACGCCATCGGCTCGAACGAGGAGGCCGCGCGCATGTCGGGCATCAATGTCAAACGCCACAAGGTTATGGTCTATATGATCGCGTCCATGTTGGCTGCATTTGCCGGTGTTGTTCTCAGCTCAAAAGCCTCGACCGCGCAGGCGGGTATGGGCGAGTTTTATGAGCTTTTCGCGATCGCCATGGCCGTTATCGGGGGCATCAGCTTGACGGGTGGTCGCGGGTCGATCATCGGGACCGTCCTTGGGGCAATGGTTCTGGGCGTCATCCGCTCGGGCTTTACCTATATCAAGCTGGATGGATCCTATCAGTTGATGGCCATGGGTGGCATCATCATCGCGGCGGTCATCCTTGACCAGTATCGCCAACGAAACAAAGCCTGAGGTTAGGAGGAAAAACAATGAGCAATGACATCGTTCTAAAAACCGAAGACCTGACCAAACACTACGGCGGCGTTCACGCGCTTGAGGGTGCGAACTTTGAAATGAAAAAGGGCGAGCACGTCGCGATCATGGGCGATAACGGTGCCGGTAAGTCGACCTTTGTGCGTCAGATAACCGGCGTTGAGCAGCGCACGCGTGGCAAAGTCTCGCTTTATGGCGAGGATGTTAATTTCGCGGGGCCACTTGATGCCCGCGAGGCTGGCATTGAAACCGTGTTCCAGACGCTTGCTTTGGCAGATGACCTTGATGTGCCGGACAACCTGTTTCTTGGACGCGAGATGACTTTTGCCAACTGGCTGGGTCCGTTCCGTTTGCTTGACTACAAGGGCATGCGCAAGGCGACGATTGACGGTCTGAATAAAACGGCTGTGAAAATCCCGAACATTCGCAACACGATCCGCAACATGTCCGGCGGTCAACGCCAATGTGTGGCGATTGCACGGACGGCGACTTTTCACTCGCGGTTGACGATCATGGACGAACCGACGGCAGCGTTGGGTGTGCAAGAAACGGCTCAGGTCGAGAACATCATTCGCACGTTGAAAGAAGCGGGCGAGCCTTTGATCCTGATTAGCCACAATATGCGTCAGGTCATGGAACTGGTGGATCGCATCGTGGTCTTCCGCCGTGGACGGATTGTTGCCAACCTCAGGAAAGAGGACACCGACGGTCAGGATATTGTCGCCTATATTACCGGTGCCAAAACCGGTGAAGAATATATGGAACACGCAGTCTGAAAGGTCTGATCGCATGAGCGTTCGATTTGCAATTTTGGGGGCTGGCCGTATTGGCCAGGTCCATGCCGAGGCTGTGTCTGCGGTACGGGGCGCAAAACTTGTCGCCGTGGCCGAACCCTTTGCAGAAGCAGCACGCGCGGTTCAGGCGGAATACGGGTGTGACATCCGAACGATTGACGAGATCGCAGCCGCTGACGATGTGGATGCCGTTGCGATCTGCACGCCGACGGACACCCACGCCGATTTGATCGAACAATTCGTTGGCACCGGCAAAGCCGTTTTTTGCGAAAAGCCGATCGATCTGGATATTGGCCGTGTGCGCACCTGTCTTTCAAATGTTGAGAAAGCGCAGGGCAGGTTGATGCTCGGCTTTCAGCGGCGCTTTGATCCCGACTTTATGGCGCTTAAGGCGGCCATTGATGCCGGCAAAATTGGTGAGGTTGAGATGGTCACTTTGACCAGCCGCGACCCCGGGCCACCGCCTTATGACTATATCACGCGGTCAGGAGGCATTTTTCGCGATATGATGATCCATGACTTCGACGTGGCCCGTTGGCTTTTAGGCGAAGAGCCCGTCAGCGTCCAGGCGGCGGCCTCGGTTCTGACGGATCCGAAGATCCGAGAGCTTGGCGATTTTGACAGTGCGAATGTCATTTTGACCACCGCGTCGGGGAAACAATGCACGATCAACAACACGCGTCGTGCGACCTATGGCTATGACCAGCGGATCGAAGTGCATGGCTCGGACGGGTCGGTCAGGGCGGAAAATCATCGCGAGGCCAATATCGAAATCGCCACCGCCGATGGCTATACGCGTCCGCCTCTGATGAATTTTTTCATGACGCGCTACGTCAAAGCCTATGCCAATGAAATCGCTGCATTTGTGAATGCGGTTGAGCAGGGCAGCGAGATGCCTGTGACAGGTGTGGACGGTTTGCGTGCCTTGGAACTGGCAGAAGCCGCGCTGAAATCGATTGAAACAGGACGCGCAATTCAACCCGGGTAGCGCCGCTAACAGCCCGTTACGGGCACCTAAAAGGAAAAACGATGGCAGGTTATTACACACCGGCGGACTGCAATGTCGAAGCCTTTCAGGCGCTAATCGCCGAGCCTCTCGTTCGGTCTCAGGTGCCGTTTGCTGGCTCGGTTGAGAACAACATCCCGATTTATGAAGCCGAGACTGTGTTCAAAGCCCTGAGCGCGACTGCGGAACGCCCGAAATTATTGGCGGAATGGGCAAGGGTTCTGAGCGATCTCTCTGGTGTTGTCGTGCTGAAAGGCGCAATGCCGGATATCGCGGCGATTGATGAGGCAACAGCCGTCTTCAATCAAATCATCGAGGACGAACGCGTTTCCTCATCCGGTGGCGATCATTTTGGCGAACGTGGCGCGAATGATCGTGTGTGGAACGCATTGCAAAAACTGTGCCTGCGCGACCCCTCGCTTTTCGCCCGCTACTTCGCCAGCCCTGCACTGGCCGCCGTTTGCGAGGCTTGGCTTGGCCCGTGGTATCAGATGACGGCACAGGTGAATCTGGTGCGCCCCGGCGGCAAGGCGCAGGTCTGCCACAGGGACTATCACCTCGGGTTCATGACGCAGGAACAAGCGCAGGCGTTTCCGGCGCATGTGCATCAGCTTTCACCGGCTATGACGTTGCAAGGGGCTATTGCCCATTGTGATATGCCGATTGAAAGCGGGCCAACCAAGCTGCTGCCAAATTCTCAGCGATTTGCGCCTGGTTATGTGGCGACCTTGCTGCCCGAGTTTCGCGCGATCTTTGATGCGCATTCTGTGCAGATGCCTCTGGAAAAAGGCGACGCTGTGTTCTTCAATCCGGCCCTGTTTCATGCCGCCGGGGATAACAAATCCACGGACATCCAACGCATGGCGAACCTGTTGCAGATCGGCTCGGCCATGGGGCGCACGCTTGAACGCATTGATCGGCCGGCGATGGTGCGTCGATTGTATCCCGCAATGCGCGCGCTCGGTCTTGAGGGCGCAGCCCGCGCGGCGACCATTGCAGCGGCGGCCGAAGGGTATCCGTTCCCGACCAATCTCGATACCGATCCGCCGATTGGCGGGCTGGCGTCTGAAAGTCAGGCCGAGTTGTTGGCGCGCGCGCTTGATGAAGATATGAGTGAAGCAGATTTTGATGCCGCCCTTGATGAAAACACCAAGCGGCGATTGCCATAAGGACGTTCAAGCATGGCCGATCTTCTCGTTAAACCTAGTGGCACGTCTGGAAAAGTTCACGATGTGACGCCGGACAGCGCAGGTTGGGGCTATGTTGGCTTCGCTTTGCATCGCTTGAGACCCGGCGACAGGGTCGGGGACCAGACCGGCAATCGCGAGGTCGTATTGGTGCTTGTTGAAGGCAAAGCCCATATCCAGGCTGCGGGTCAGGATTGGGGCGAAATGGGCGAACGCATGTCAGTGTGGGAAAAGGTGCCTCCGCATGCGATCTATGTGCCCAATGATGCTGATTGGAGCGCCGAGGCCACCACCGATTGCACGCTTGCCGTTTGTTCTGCACCCGGCAAAGGCGGGCACGAAGCGCAGCGGCTTGGACCTGAGGGCATAACGCTGACCGCGCGTGGCAAAGGCACCAACACCCGCTACATCAACAACATCTGCATGGAAGATCGCGAGACTTGCGACAGCCTTCTGGTGACCGAGGTTTTCACGCCAGCAGGCCATTGGTCAAGTTTCCCCAGCCATCGTCACGACGAGGATGACTTTCCCAACATCACCTATCTGGAAGAGACTTATTATCACAGGATCGCACCCGACAACGGCTTTGGCATTCAGCGCGTTTATACGGAAGACGGTGAATTGGATGAAACCATGGCCGTTCGTGACGGAGACGTGGTTTTGGTGCCCAAGGGTCATCACCCTTGCGCTGCCGTCTATGGGTTTGAGATGTATTACCTAAATGTTATGGCTGGCCCTCTTAGAAAATGGCGTTTTAAATTTGACCCCGCCGTTGAATGGATTGCTGAAAGGGACAGTTGATGACCGAATTTGCCAGGTATCCAAGCCTGAATGGGAAAACAGTTTTCGTCTCTGGCGGCGCGTCAGGTATCGGAGCGCAGATCGTAAAGGCCTTCGCCGAGCAGGGGGCAAAGGTTGGCTTCATTGATCTCGACGAAGGGGCAGCGAACGCCTTGATGGCTGAGCTTGGCGCCGGTCACGCTTTTGCGACCTGTGATCTTCGCGACGTCGAGGCGTTGAAGGCGGCTTTTGCCGAATTGACGGGGAAACTGGGTCCGGCGACTGTCTTGGTCAACAATGCCGCGCGCGACGATCGCCACGATTGGCGTGAGGTGACGGCAGACTACTGGGACGAACGCATGGCGACCAATCTGCGTCATATGTTTTTTGCCATTCAGGCTGTCGCACCGGGCATGATCGAAGCGGGTGGTGGGTCCATCATCAACATGGGCTCAAACTCGTGGTGGGAAGCTGGCGGAGGGTTTCCGTCCTACACAACCGCAAAGGCTGGTGTGCACGGATTGACGCGCACCATGGCGCGGGATTTGGGCAAGGATCGCATCAGGGTCAATACCGTGGTGCCCGGCTGGATCATGACCGAACGGCAAAAGGAATTGTGGGTGACGCCGGAAGCGCTGGCCAAGCAAATCGATCGCCAATGCCTGCCGGACCCTATTGATCCGATTTATGTCGCCCGCATGGTTCTGTTCTTGGCATCCGACGATGCTGCGATGTGTAGCGCCAACAACTTTATGGTCGAAGCAGGCTCGATCTAGGGCATGTATTGCCGAAGTCAAAAACTGAGACTATGAGGCAGTGGATTTGATCGGCAATTTCTAGTCGAAAACGACAAAGGGTAGAAGATGGCAGTGACGTTGAAAGAGGTGGCCGAGCACGCGGGTGTGTCCCGTTCAGCAGTGTCGCGCACTTTCACGATGGGGGCTTCGGTCTCGACCAAAATGCGCGAGCGCGTCGAAGAAGCGGCACAGGCGCTAGGCTATCATCCCAACGCCTTGGCCTCATCCCTGACCACGGGTCGCACCAAGCTGATTGGGCTTGTCTCAAACAACTTTCACAACCCACTGTTTTTGCAGGTGTTTGATTTGTTCACCAAGGGGCTTCAAGACCGCGGATTGCGCCCGTTGCTAGTGAATTTGACGGATGAAACCGACCCCAAAAGCTCGGTTCGGATGTTGCAGGCCTATTCGGTTGACGGCGTCATTGTTGCATCGTCTACATTGCCCGCTGGATTTTCGCGTGCGTTTCGGGATGCGGGTGTGCCGGTTGTGCACAGCTTTGGTCGCTATTCCAGCCAACCGCATGTCGACATTGTGGGCATCAACAACATCGAATGCGGACGCATGGCTGCCTCCGAACTTATCAAACGCAATTATCGCTCGGTCGCCTTTTTGGGTGGTCCCGAGGCAGCAACATCGACCCAGGACCGCCTGCAAGGATTTTCCGAGGAAATGGCCAAGCGGCCCGACATCTCGGTAAGCCACAGTTACGCCGAGGATTATACGTTTGAGGCCGGTCGCATTGAAATGCAGCGTTTGCTGAACGGTGACCACGCCGAGGCCTATTTCTGCGGTGACGATGTGCTGTCTGTGGGTGCTTTATCGGCCATATCGGATGCCGGACTATCGGTACCCGACGATATTGGCGTCATCGGTTTCAACGACATGGAAATGGCGCGTTGGCAGAACATCAACCTGACGACCATTCACCAGCCGATTGATGCGATCATCAACGCCTCAATCGACAAGGTCGTCGCCACCTTGGACGACCCCGACCAAGAGCCGGAGTCGCAATTGTTCCCATGCCACGTCATTGAGCGTGGCACCCTGCGTCGCCTTTAGCGGAACATCGGCGGGCGGGCGTCCATCCACGCGCCATCATTTTTTGCCGATGCCACGGCGGTGTGCACCGCCGCCATCGAGCGCAGACCATCTGCTGCCGTCGGAAGGCTATCGCGGGATTCCCCGCGAATTGCGTCCGCGAGGTCGCAATAGATATTGGCAACCGCCAGCGGAAAGCCCTCGGGGTGGGCAATCGCCACGCGGGACAGGCGCGTGGCGTCGTCGTGCAGACCACCTTCGCCCTTTTCGATGATCTGCGTACGACCGCCCACAGGGGTATAAATCAGTTGGTTTGGCTGCTCGGCGTGCCAGCGAAGGCCGCCGGTTTCTCCGAATATCTGGATTTCAAACCCATGCTGACGGCCAATTGCAACCGACGATGTCCAAAGCCGACCGACCGTGCCGCCAGACATGCGGAAATTGACCATTGCGTCGTCTTCAAGTTCTCGGCTGGCAATGGTGGACGCAAAATCTGCCGAAAGTTTCTCGACATTGTCGTCACACACAAAGCTGGCCATATGCATCGCGTGGATTCCACAATCGGCGAACTGACCGGACACGCCTGCCATCGCCGGATCATAGCGCCAACGCACACGCGGGTTATCGGCGTCTGCTGCATCCCCGTGGTGGCCGTGGCTAAAGTTGGTGACAACCAAGCGGACATTGCCGATCTCGCCGGCGCGCACCATCGCGCGGGCCTGACGCACCATAGGATAGGCGGAATAACAGTAGTTGACCGAGCAAATCTTGCCGGTTTTTTCTGCGACACGCACGATTTCTTCGCCTTCTTCGACTGTCATCGTCATCGGCTTTTCACAAAGCACGTTGAATCCCGCTTCAAGAAACGCTTTGGCGATCTCAAAATGCGTCGCGTTTGGTGTGGCGACCGTGACAAGATCAACGCGGTCAGCGCGATCTTTTTCACCGGCCAGCATTTCCGTCCAATCGCCATAGGCCCGGTCTTCTGAGACACCAAGACGTTGGGCGTATTCGCGCCCTACGTCCGGTCTGTGATCCAAAGCGCCGGCGGTGAATTCAAACAGCCCGTCGGCTTGCGCGCCAAGCCGGTGTGCTGGTCCGATCTGACTGCCTTCGCCGCCGCCAATCATGCCCCATTTCAGTTTTGCCATGCCAATTATCCTTACTTAAAACCGATGCTTTCGAGGTACTCTCGGTTGAGTTTCGCGTCATCCATGGGTGAGACATCAAGTGTCGGGTCGCAATCCTGTTCGATCGTGCACCAGCCCTCATAGCCGGTGTCCAAAAGCAATTGGCGCACGGCTGGGAAATCGACTTCGCCCTGGGACAGATTGCAGAAAATGCCCTGGCCGCATGCATCATAAAAACCTGTGCGATTGGCGATGGCTGCGGCTTTCACTTTCGCATCGGTGGATTTGAAGTGGACGTAGGTAATTCGGTCCATATGCCGTTTCATAAAGGCAACAGGATCAAAGCCCGCATAGGTGCAGTGTCCGGTATCAAGGCAGAGTTTCAATGTGTCGGCATCGACTTCCGACAGAATGCGTTCGACCTCGGGTTCAAAGTCCATGAAACCGCCCGCATGGGGGTGAAGCTCAGGGATCAGGCCGTATTCTTCGGCACCCATTTTCGCAACAGTGACAATGCGGTCGCGATAGGCTGTCCACTCCGTGCTGTCCATCTGCTCGGCTTCGGCTGCGCGGCCAGCGGTTGGTGCGCGGCGGGGCGAGATCGAATCGATCAGCACGAAGTGCTTTGCACCATGCGCTTTCAGTGCTTCGCAAGTGCGTCGGGCTCCGTCCAGAACATCGTCCCATTGGTCCTTGTCGTGAAAGGCGCGGAAAACCACGCCGCCGATCAACTCAAGGTCAAACTCAGCCAATGCGTCGCCCAGTTGCACCGGATCCTCGGGCATAAAGCCAACGGGGCCAAGTTCGATGCCCTTGTATCCGGCCTCGGCACATTCCTTCAGGACGGTGCGCCACGCCGGATTGCGCGGATCGTCTGCAAATTCAACGCCCCATGAACAGGGTGCGTTCCCGATACGAATTGTCATCAAATGTCTCCTCAGATCTGCGCGACGGGCACCCATGCCCCATTTTGCGCTGATGTTATGACGGCCTCAACAACCTCGGCAACGGCGAGACCGTCGCGGAAGGTCGGAAAAGCGGATTTGCCTTTGTCGATGGCTTCCAGAAAATCTTTGGCCTCGATAATGATTTGATCCTGATAGCCGGTTCCGTGTCCCGGTCCTTGGCAGAAAGGTTCATAGTCTGGATGCTGCGGGCCGGTCAGGATTTTCTTGAAACCTTGCTCGGCGTCCGGTCCGTCCATGCGATAGAGCCAGACCGCGTTTTGATCTTCCTGGTCAAACCGGATCGCGCCCTTAGTGCCATGAATTTCATAGGCATAGCCCATTTTGCGGCCCGTCGCGATGCGGCTGGAATAGATGTGGCCCATAGCGCCATTGGCAAAACGGCACATGATTTGTGCGTGGTCATCGTTTGTCACAGTGCCACCAGGGCGGGTTTTGTGAACGCATTCAACCTCGGCCATGACCTTTTCAATCGGGCCCATCAAGGCAAGTGCTGCGTTGATCGGATGAGGCGCCAGATCGCCCATGTTTCCGTTCGCCATGCCCTCGCAACGCCAATTGAAAGGGGCTGTCGCATCGGCCATGAAATCTTCGGTATGCTCGCACCGAAACCAAGTGACGTCGCCGATTGCGCCGTCTTCCAGTAGTTTGCGGACAAACTGGCTGGCGGGTGTACGGATATAATTAAACCCAACCATATTCACAGCGCCTGACGCCTCGGCGGCGGCGACCATCGCGCGCGAATCTTCAAGCGATGCGGACAAGGGTTTTTCGCAAAGCACCGGCTTGCCGAGCGCAAAGGCAGCTTCGGCAATCGCGCGATGTGATTCTTGGGGCGAGGCAATTACGATTGCTTCGACCGCTGGGGTCTCGACCAATTTGCGCCAATCGCCCGTTGACTGTTCAAAACCGTACTGAATGCGGTATTTCTCGGCAGATGCCTCGGACGAAGCGGCGACCATTTCCAAGCGCGCGCGCAGATTCGTGTTAAAAATCGCCCCAACAGCAGACATGGCAACCGCATGGGCTTTGCCCATATAACCGCCGCCAACAATACCGATTCCAATCGCTTTCATCGTGTCTCTCCGTTCCGGTGGGAATATATTTGCAACCGGTTGCAAAATCTGTAACTTGGGATTCGGAACCGCGCAAGTGGCAATCGGTTCCCGTATCTATTCAAGCGTATCTGGCAGGAGTGCACACGTGGTGGAAAAGACAATTCAGCTAACCACAGCCCAAGCGATTATCCGCTGGCTCGCGAACCAGTATATCGAGATCGACGGCGA
>JBELFK010000020.1:0-17100 GCA_042092935.1 Paracoccaceae bacterium
CTTTGGTCAAAATTTCAACGCCTGCACGCTCTTGCGAGACTCAAGCCAGACGTGTATCTGCTGTGAATGACCAGAGTTTTCGATATGGACGACCGTGCCCGCCTGCCTTGGCGCTTCTTCGGTGCCGCGCGCTCGATTTTAGCGCGCCTCTGAGGTGCAGATCATTCTGTTCGACCATTTACCAAACCGAAAATACGGGAGAGGACGATGTCCCCCAAAACACTCTATGACAAAATCTGGGATGCGCATGTAGCCCATGAAGCCGAAGATGGCACCTGCCTGCTTTATATCGACCGCCATCTGGTTCACGAAGTGACCAGCCCGCAAGCGTTCGAAGGCCTGCGCATGGCGGGTCGCGGTGTTCGCGCGCCCGAGAAAACGATCGCCGTGCCGGACCACAATGTGCCGACCACGCTGGAACGTCTCGACGGCATTATCGAGAATGAAGAAGGCCGTATTCAGGTTGAAGCGCTCGACAAGAACGCCAAGGAATTTGGTCTGCATTATTACGCGATGAATGACGTCCGTCAGGGCATCGTTCACATCGTTGGACCCGAGCAGGGCTGGACCCTGCCTGGCATGACCGTTGTGTGCGGTGACAGCCACACGGCAACCCACGGCGCATTTGGCGCTTTGGCTCACGGTATCGGTACTTCTGAGGTCGAGCACGTTCTGGCGACGCAAACGCTGATCCAGAAGAAATCCAAGAACATGAAGGTCGAGATCACCGGCAAACTGAACCCCGGTGTGACCGCAAAAGACATCACCTTGGCCGTCATCGGTGAAACCGGAACCGCTGGCGGGACTGGATACGTCATCGAGTATTGCGGCGAAGCAATCCGTGATCTGTCGATGGAAGGCCGCATGACCGTTTGCAACATGGCCATCGAAGGCGGCGCACGCGCCGGATTGATTGCACCGGACGAAAAGACATTCACCTATGTCAAAGGCCGCCCGCATGCGCCCAAGGGCGCGGAATGGGAAGCTGCCGAGGCATGGTGGAAAACGCTTTATTCTGATGACGACGCCCATTGGGACAAAGTCGTGACTTTGAAAGCGGAAGACATTGAACCTGTCGTCACTTGGGGCACCTCGCCCGAAGACGTGCTGCCGATCAGCGCAAAAGTTCCTGCACCTTCGGATTTCGAAGGCGGCAAGGTTGATGCTGCGGCCCGCGCATTGGACTACATGGGTCTTGAGCCGGGCACGCCGCTGTCGGAAATCAAGATCGATGCTGTCTTTGTTGGTTCCTGCACAAACGGTCGCATCGAGGACTTTCGCGAAGTTGCGAAAATCCTTGAAGGCAAGAAAGTCGCCGAGGGTGTGCGCATGATGATCGTCCCGGGATCGGGACTTGTCCGCGCACAGGCCGAAGAAGAAGGTCTTGCCGACATCTTCACGGCAGCTGGTGCTGAGTGGCGTTTGCCCGGCTGCTCGATGTGTCTTGCTATGAACCCCGATCAACTGGCCGAGCATGAACGCTGCGCATCCACTTCGAACCGGAACTTTGAGGGACGTCAGGGCTACAAAGGCCGCACCCACCTTGTAAGCCCCGGAATGGCAGCCGCCGCCGCGATCACCGGTCACCTGACCGACGTTCGCGAGTTGATGTAAACCGACGGATGACGGGCGCTGTTGCCCATTCGCGGGAAGGCCAACGACTCAGGATCCTTGTGATTGCTGAGGCGGCCAATCCCGAATGGGTAAGCGTTCCGCTTGTTGGTTGGTCCCTTGCAACGGCTTTGAGAGAGGTTTGTGACGTCCATATCGTGACACAGGTCCGCAATCGCGAAGCGTTTCTTCGCGCGGGTCTGGTCGAAGGGCAGGATTTCACAGCCATCGATTCAGAGGCCATCGCAAAACCGATCTACAAGCTCGCAGAAGTCTTACGAATGGGAGAAGGCAAGGGGTGGACTATGGTGACGGCATTGTCGTCAAAACTGTCCTATCCTTACTTTGAGCGCATGATCTGGCAACGGTTTGGCAAAGACATCAAGGCGGGCGCGTATGACATCGTTCATCGCGTGACTCCGTTGACGCCGACCGCCAACAGCAGCGTTGCGCCGAAATGCGCTGCGGCCGGTGTGCCGTTTGTTTTGGGACCGTTGAATGGTGGTGTGCCATGGCCCGCCGGCTTTGATGGGGAGCGTCGTCGCGAAAAAGAGTGGCTGTCTTATGTCCGCTCTGCTTACAAGCTGTCGGGCGCACGTCGGCGCATGATGCAAGCGGCCTCTGCCATCATTTCGGGATCGCGCCACACTGCCAGTGAAGTACCTGCGGCGCATCGCAGCAAAGTTGCTCTTATCCCGGAAAACGCCATCGATCCGTCGCGCTTTGACCTTGAATCAAAGATGAAAGCGCGTGGGGGCGCGTTGCCGTTGCGCGGTTGCTTTCTTGGCCGTCTGGTTCCCTACAAAGGGCCGGACATGCTGATCGAAGCTGCCGAACCGTTCTTGAAAGACGGATCGCTTGTTCTCGATATTGTCGGCAACGGACCGATGGAGCAAAGCCTGATCGCCCACGCCAAAGAGCGTGGCTTGGAAAATGCTGTGACATTCCACGGGTGGGTTGCGCACGAAAAGGTCCAAGGCATTCTGGCGCAAGCCGACATGCTGACCTTTCCGTCGGTACGCGAATTTGGCGGCGGTGTGGTGCTTGAGGCTATGGCCTTGGGTGTTGTGCCTGTCATCTGCGATTATGCCGGACCCTCCGAGCTTGTTGATGCGAGCACCGGCTACAAGGTGGCGATGGGCAACCGGAATACCGTTGTCGCGAACTTCCGAGAGACTCTGGGCGAAATCATCAGCGCTCCAACAATCCTGCAAGAAAAATCAGACGCGGCCCGATCCAAGGTGGCGTCCACTTACACCTGGGCCAAGAAAGCGGAGCAGATAAAGGAAATTTACGACTGGGCACTTAAGGCCGACGGCCCCATCCCAGCGCCAATTTCTTTTGAAACGCCGCTCTGGTCCAATTAGAAACAACCAAACGAATCTGGGAAACCAAGACGATGGAAAAATTTGAAAAAGTATCGGGCATCGCTGCCCCAATGCCACTGGTAAATATCGACACCGATATGATTATCCCGAAGGTCTTTCTGAAGACGATCAAGCGCTCGGGCTTGGGTGTGAACTTGTTTGACGAAATGCGGTTTGAGCGTGACGGCTCCGAGAAAGCGGACTTTGTGCTGAACAAGCCTCAGTATCGCGACGCGTCGATCATCGTCGCGGGCGACAACTTTGGCTGCGGTTCATCGCGTGAACACGCGCCTTGGGCTTTGGCTGATTTTGGGATCAAAGTGATCGTCTCGACGTCTTTTGCCGACATCTTTTTTAACAACTGCTTCAAGAACGGCATCTTGCCGATCGTCTTGCCGCAAGATCAGGTTGACGTGATTATGAAGGACGCTGAAAAAGGCTCAAACGCGCGGATCGAAGTTGATCTTGATGCGCAAACTCTGACGACGTCAGACGGTGAAAGTTTCGCGTTTGAAGTGGATGAGTTCAAAAAACACTGCCTTATGAACGGTCTTGATGACATCGGATTGACCATGGAAAAAGCCGCGTCAATCGACACTTTCGAGGCAAAGGCGTCCGCTGTCCGCCCCTGGGTCTAAGCCGAAATCGATGAAATTTGGAATATGGCCGGATGCTTTCAGGGCGTCCGGCCATTTCTATTTATCGGATGAATGATGCAAAAATGCCCTAATATCTGGGGGTTCGCGGTCGAAATTAATCAATTTCAAATTCTGGCAATTGCTTTTTGGACCAAACATGGGCAGAAATTGGGCAGAAATGAGGCAGTCCGTCCAAAACGGGTGGATGACAAGTGGAAAAGAAACGCAAAAACGCGTTCGGCCATTTGAAAGGGAAAGCGAGCAGTGCTTTCAAGAATTCCAGGTGCGCTCTTACGGGCGGCGTTAGTCGGTATGCTGTTTGCTGTGCCGATGTTCCTTGTGCCGGGCATCGCGGCCAAGAATAGTGTTGTCGTGTTTGTTCTGATGTTCAGTGGGTTTCTCTGGACGTTTCTCGAATACTCCTCGACCTACCCCAGCCTGATCGAATTCCGAGACGCTCCGCCGTTCAACCGTGTCCGCTTTCTGTCTTTGCTGGCAACAACCTATTGTCTTTCGCTTGTGCAAGCCTATGCGATGAACCCTCTGACCGGTTCCGAGTTGGTGCATAATGTCGGGGTAATCATTGGATATTCGCTCGACATTCCCGGATCACCCGTCAATTTGATGGTCAACCAATTCTCGATCGTCGGAGACGGATTGCCCTATCAAACCTTCCTTGCGTCAGTGGGCATAGCTTATTTCGCGTCGCTCATTTCCATCGTGATCTTTGTGGCGCTGTTCTATGTGCGCAAATGGCCGGGAAACAGCGGACCGTTTAACGTTTGGACCAATATGCCAACGTTTGACCCGACCACCACAAGCGACGTGGTCGCGCGGTTGAATCGTGACGCCAGAATTAACATTGTCTTAGGGTTTGCCCTGCCATTCTTGATCCCGGCGGGTGTCGGGCTTTCGTTTGGCTTTGTGGGATCGGCGCCTTTTGACGATTCATATATGATGATCTGGGTGATCTCGGGATGGGCCTTTTTGCCGTCTGGCATGATTATGCGCGGCGTCGCACTAAGCCGCGTGGCGCAGATGATTGCGACCAAGCGCGATGCTATGACCGTCGACGACGAACGCGCCTCGGTCTCGGTGCCTACCTAGGCATTCTCCTAGCCGCGACACCGCTGTTGGCTGAACCTTTTCGCCTCTGCCTGTTTCATTCAGAACTCAGCCGCAAGGCCCCGGGACTGCTTTATCGTGACATTACATCCAACGCGCCTTCGGTTGTTGAGGCCGCGGACCGCATTGCGCGTGGCCGATGCGATGTCCTGGGATTGTTGGGCTTTGATTACGACTACAATGGCGTTGCCTTGTCGGCCTTCATCGAAACAATCATCGCGCAAGGGGGGCCATCCTACCCCTATCGCTTCGCGCTTCGGCCAAATGTTGGCTGGCCGAGTTTTATTGATCTCGACATGGACGGACGTTTAGGAACCCCGGGCGACGCCCAAAGTTATGGTCGCTTTTCTGGCGAGGGCGGAATGGCGATCCTATCGCAAGTTCCGATCATTGAATCCGACGCCAAAGATTTTTCGCAAGTTTTGTGGCGCGATCTTCCATGGGCCACGCTGCCGAAAACTGCCGAGGGTCCGTTTTTCTCGGAGGCTGCGTTGGCTAAGCAACGCTTGTCCACGACGGGTCACTGGGTTGTGCCGATACGCATCGACGGTGCGGAATTGAAGGTGCTTCTCTATCACGCGTCTCCGCCAGTTTTTGACGGACCCGAAGATCGCAATGGTTTGCGCAATGCCGATGAAACGTTGTTTTGGCTCAACTATATCGAACAACAAAACCTGACTGACTTTGCAATCCTCGGGGCGGCAAATCTTGACCCTGTTGCGGGTGACGGCAGGAATCAGGCCATACGCGATCTCTTGGACTCGCCGCGGATTTCAGACCCGTTCCAAAACAGGACTCGTCAGGATACGCTGACCGTGGATTGGAGCGATATTGACCTTGGCCGGATGCGGACGGACTATATCCTGCCATTCGCGGAATATCGTGTCACGTCCGCCGGTACGATTTGGCCAAGACCCGAGGCGCAAGAGCCCAGTCGTCACGCCTTGGTCTGGGTCGAACTGTCCCAAGCCCATAATGAAACCTCAGTGAACCTTGAAACTTCTGCCGCTTCCAAGTAGGCGGATGTCGATCTAATTCACACAGGACGTCTGACATGAGCAACCACTCGCTTCTTATCCTTCCCGGTGACGGCATCGGCCCCGAGGTCATGGCCCAGGTTCGCCGCATCATCGACTGGTTCGGTGCAAACCGAGGTCTTTCGTTTGATGTCAGCGAAGACTTGGTCGGCGGTGCGGCCTATGACGCTCATGGTGTTCCGTTGCACGACGACACAATGGCAAAGGCGCAGGAAGTCGACGCGGTTTTGCTCGGGGCTGTTGGAGGACCAAAATACGACGATCTGGACTTCTCGGTGAAGCCCGAGCGTGGCCTGCTTCGTCTGCGCAAGGAAATGGACCTGTTCTCAAACCTACGCCCGGCCCAGTGTTTTGACGCGTTGTCCGATTTTTCGTCACTCAAGCAGGAACTCGTGGCCGGTTTGGACATCATGATTGTCCGCGAATTGACGTCAGGCGTTTACTTTGGCGAGCCGCGCGGCATCTTTGAAGAAGGCAATGAGCGTGTTGGCATCAACACCCAGCGCTACACCGAAAGCGAAATTGCGCGGGTCGCGCGGTCAGCCTTTGAGCTTGCGCGCAAGCGTGGCAACAAAGTTTGCTCGATGGAGAAGGCCAACGTGATGGAAAGCGGCATCCTTTGGCGCGATGTTGTGATCGAAATCCATCAGGCGGAATACCCTGATGTTGAACTGAGCCATATGTACGCCGACAACGGTGCGATGCAGTTGGTGCGTGCCCCCAAGCAGTTTGACGTGATCCTGACCGACAACCTCTTTGGCGACATCCTTTCGGATTGCGCGGCGATGTTGACAGGCTCGTTGGGTATGCTGCCATCTGCGTCGCTGGGCGCACCGATGGCAAACGGCTTGCCAAAGGCACTCTATGAGCCGGTTCACGGATCAGCCCCTGACATCACCGGTCAAGGCAAAGCAAACCCAATCGCATGCACGTTGTCGTTTGCCATGGCGCTACGCTATTCCTTCGATCAAGGTGCCGAGGCAGATCGACTTGAGGCCGCTGTCGAAAAGGTTTTGGCCGATGGCGTGCGCACCGCTGATCTTCTGGGTGAGGCCGGTGTTGATCCGGTATCCACCAGCGGAATGGGCGACGCAATTCTGGCGGCACTCGACGCCAGCTTGTAAACGCCTCAAAATTGACGTTCAAAAGGCAGCCCCCCGCGGGCTGCCCTTTTTTATGGATTTGCCCCTTTTCAATGACGCGCTATGTTTGCGCCAAATCGCTGCTGAGCATCACGAAAGGGTTGGACCATGCCGACTGGCTTTAGGGGACCGGGGTTCGCCCTGCTTGGGTTTTTCCTGTTCTCGACCCATGACGTGATTATCAAATCTCTGGGCGCGTCTTATTCACCCATCCAGATCGTCTTTTTCAGCACTATTCTTGGGTTTCCGCTTGCGACATTTCTACTGATGCGCGACGCGACCAAAGGCAATCTGATCCCTCGCTATCCGGGTTGGGTTGCAGCCCGAACGATCCTTGCCGTGATTGGGGCCTCAAGCGTGTTTTACGCGTTTTCCGCTCTGCCGCTGTCGCAGGTTTACGCGATCATTTTTGCCTCACCCTTGGTGATTACCGTTTTGGCAATTCCAATATTGGGCGAGAAGGTCGGCATCCACCGCTGGGTGGCAGTGGTGGTCGGGCTGATCGGCGTTCTGATCGTAGTCCGACCGGGGTCGGCCGAAATTCAACTGGGGCATATAGCGGCAATGATCGCCGCCGTCGCCTCGGCTGCGGCCTCGGTTATTATCCGTCGCATTGGGCGCGAGGAACGCTCGGTCGTCATTATGCTTTATCCGATGATGGCAAACTTCGTTGTGATGGGGGCGCTTTTGCCGCTGGTCTACAAACCGGTTCCGATTGAGCATCTTGGCGGTCTGACTGCGATTGCTGTTCTGGGGTTTCTGGGCGGGCTTTGCATCATTTCGGCGTATCGCAACGCCGAAGCTGCGATTATCGCGCCGAACCAGTATTCTCAAATCGTGTGGTCAGTCATTTTCGGGGCGTTGATCTTCAACGAATGGCCCGATGCCAATACAGCCTTGGGGGCCGCAATCATCATCCTCAGCGGGCTTTACATTTTGCTTCGGGAAACCAGATCGCAGTCGTCGCAGAACACACCCGTCTTGCGCACACGCACGCGATTTGAGACCAGCACAACGCCGCGCCTCAGCCCGATCATCCGGGCAAACCGCAAGAAAGATGGCAAGCCCGAACAATAAAAAGGGGCAGCCCCTTTCGGAACCACCCCACACTCGCCTGTTGAACGAACTCGTTAAACGATTTGGATCACCGACTTGTCGATGGCCAACACATAACCTTTACGGGCGATATTCTTGACCAAAAGCTCGGTCATCAATTGGTTGCCGAGTGCATCACGAAGACGTTTGATACGGGTCGCACCCGAGGCCTCGTCGCAATCGGCGGCATTGCGGCCCGAGATCATGCCTTCGATCTCGGCACCGTTGAGCATTTCGTCATCCATGCGGGCCTCGGCCAGAACGCTGAGCGTTTCTATGGCCGCTTCCGTCAGTTTGAACGCCATGTTATTCAGGTAAACGGTTTTCTCTTCGCGGCTCAGGATGAGGGAATTGACCTGAATTCCCGAATGCTCGATCTGCGCCATGCGTCGGTTCAAAAGAACCAACATCACCAGCGATGCAACGGCGGCCACCAACATGGCCGTGGCAAACACCAGCAGCACGGTGATAATCATACGATACCCCGCCAAAGTGTCGGCAAAGGCGGTTCCAGATTGCGCTAGTATTTCCAATAGTCGCAATTCGGCCTGACCGGTCAGGTCAGAATTTTCAACAAACACCTGCTCGACGCGTGCGTTGAATGCATTTGCATCCGGCAAGGTGAAAAGCAGAAAAGCAGTGGCAATTAATAGGATGGCGATAATCGCGCCAATACATAACAAAACAAACCTAGTGCCCGTGCGGCGCGCCTCAATAGCGGAGATAGTATTCGCCGGCATTGCCTCTCCTTTCTTCAAGACCGTCTTCGTCAAAAACTGACAGAACGGCCAACAGCTCCCATCCATCGGAAGCGATTCGATCGGTTAATTCCGATTTTGCGTTTGCGACCGTGCAGTCGCCATTTATTTCCGAAACCCCGTAGTGCAGTCGCAACGGGGCGTCGCGTTTTGCCTTATAATCCGCGTAACAGGCTGCGTTTGCGGTGCCTGCCATGAAGACTAGAAGTATGAGTGGTGCGATGACGTGTTTCATGCTTTCACCATGCTGATTGTTCCCGAGCCATTCAATAACAACGCATGTTTTTGGCGCTGCTATCGAATAGCTCCCCCGTGATATTGCCCGATTTCCCTGGCGCGGACGAGTGTTGATTCAGGTCTTCAATCTTTACCCGCCGAAAGGACATCTCATGGCACGCAACTTTATCAAGACACTTGTGATCGCGACGGTTTTCGTATCCGGGGTTTCAGTTTCCTCGGCCCGAGCCGGACAGAACGAGTTGGGGGAATTCCTCGCTGCGACAATCTTCATGTTCGCGATCGCCAATGCATTGGGGGGAGATGACGTCGTCGTCGAGACGCAACGCCCGAATCCCCCTGCCCAGCGCCCGTCACCCAACAGACGGGTTTTGCCCAAGTCCTGCATCAAGACGTTCGTCACGCAGCAAGGATCGGTGCGCACATTTGAAAAGTCATGCCTGCAAAAGCAATACCGCTACTATCGCCGTTTGCCAGAAAGCTGCGAGCAGACTTTGTGGACCTCAAAAGGCATCCGCAATGGGTATGAACCATCGTGCCTGCGTCGCATGGGCTATCGCGCCCGCAAATGATCTGGGCTTGCAGGATTGCGTGGACTATCGCATGACACCTGCATGACAAAACCCGATTACGAATTCGAGAAAGCGGCACTCAAGGGTGGCGCTTTTTTCGTGGCTGGCGTGGATGAAGTCGGACGGGGGCCGCTTTGTGGGCCGGTCACGGCTGCGGCTGTGATCCTTGATCCTGATCGCATCCCCGAGGGTTTGGACGATTCCAAGAAGATAACCGCCAAAAAGCGGGATCGGCTTTTTGATGCCATCCTGTCGTCCGCAACCTGTAGTATCGCACATGCATCGGTCGCGGAAATTGATGCGCTGAACATCCTACGCGCGTCGCATCTGGCAATGGAGCGGGCGATTGCGGGGCTATCGCTGGGAGCCGATTTTGCTTTGATCGATGGCAATATGATTCCAAAGGGCCTGACGATCCCTGCGCAGGCCATCGTTAAGGGCGATGGCAGATGCCTATCTATTGCCGCCGCATCAATCATCGCCAAGGTCGAGCGCGACCGGCTCATGCAGGCGCTGTCGCAGGAATTTCCCGGATATGGCTGGGAAAAGAACGCCGGATACGGGACGAAACAGCATTTAGAAGCACTGAGCGTTCTTGGTGTTACCCCACACCATAGACGTTCGTTCAAACCTATCCACAATATCTTGTATCAAGAAAAATAGTTAAGTTACTGATTCAAAAAAGAAATTGACGGCGAATCACCTTTGAATCATTTTAGGCCCAATCAAAGAGCGCAAAAAGCGCCGTGATAAGAGGCAGTAATGATGGAAAAGACCAAAAACCGGGGCGCGGTAAAAGCGCTTCCGTTGAACACAATTTTGGACGGCGATTGCATTGAGGCGATGAACAGCTTGCCAGCTGAATCAATCGATCTGATTTTCGCAGACCCGCCCTATAATCTCCAATTGCGCGGCGATCTCAATCGCCCCGACAACAGCAAAGTTGATGCTGTCGACGACCACTGGGACCAGTTCTCGTCCTTTGCAGCTTACGACAAGTTCACCAGTGAATGGCTAAAGGCCGCGCGTCGGCTTCTCAAACCCAACGGCGCGATCTGGGTGATCGGGTCATACCACAATATCTTCCGCGTCGGCGCGACCCTTCAAAACCAGGGCTTTTGGATTTTGAATGACGTCGTTTGGCGCAAATCCAACCCGATGCCGAATTTTCGTGGAAAACGTTTGACGAATGCGCATGAGACGATGATCTGGGCCTCGAAAACCGAGGGCGGCAAATACACGTTCAACTACGAGGCGCTGAAAGCCCTGAACGAGGGTGTACAAATGCGCTCGGATTGGGTTCTGCCGATTTGTACGGGTCACGAGCGCCTGAAAGACGAAAACGGTGACAAGGCGCATCCGACGCAGAAACCTGAATCGCTTTTGCACCGCGTCCTGGTTGGCGCGACGAACCCGGGTGATGTGGTTCTCGACCCATTCTTTGGCACTGGCACAACCGGAGCCGTCGCCAAGATGCTTGGCCGCGACTTTATTGGTATCGAGCGCGAAGCGAAGTACCGCAAAGTCGCCGAGAAGCGTCTCAGGAACATTCGCAAGTTTGACCGCGAGGCCCTTCAGGTCTCGGCCAGCAAACGCGCAGAACCCCGCGTGCCGTTCGGCCAGTTGGTTGAGCGCGGTATGTTGCGCCCCGGCGAGGAGCTATTCAGCATCAACGGTCGTCACAAGGCGAAGGTGCGCGCGGATGGCACACTGATCGGCGATGACGTCAAAGGTTCCATTCACCAAGTCGGCGCTGCGCTGGAAGGCGCGCCAAGCTGCAATGGCTGGACCTATTGGTCGTTCAAGCGCGAAGGCAAAGTCGTCCCCATCGACGTGTTGCGCCAACAGATACGCGCCGAGATGGCAAACTAGAATTTACCAAATTACCGCCGATGCCTGTGGCCTGACTTTCCTAGGCATCAACTTTTACCCCGCCTTAACAGGCGGGGCTTTTTACGTTGGGACCGGATTTGTGGCCTTATTGTAGGGCGTCCAATCCTCAATCTCGGGGTAGTGCAAATTTCGCCATTCGCGCACCTTGGGGTTCATATATTTGCGCCACCCTCGCGGATAAAGCGCCAGCAAAGTCATTACCGGATACCCATAGGGCAACAAAGGCGCTTCTTCATTGCTGTATGTTTGCAACAAGGGAAACCGGCGGTTGGGCTTGTAGTGGTGGTTCGAATGCCGCTGTAAATTCAACAACAACCAGTTTGAGGCCCGGTGATCGGCGTTCCAACTATGGCAGGGTTTAACGTGCTCATATTTGCCGTCCCCAAGATGCTTTCGCGTCAGCCCGTAATGTTCGACGTAGTTGACCAGTTCTAACTGCCAGATCGCGACACTGGCCTGGACAACAAACCACAACAGCCCGACCCATCCCGATAGGGCAACCGCGAGCGCAAGCATCGCCGCTTGTGCAATTGCGTAGCGCCAGAACGGGTTGCTTCGATGCAGCACAGGCAAGTTTTTGCGGGCCAATAGCGCGGCCTCGGCCTTCCAGGCCGAGGTCAGGCCTTCGACGACCACCCGCCTGAAGAACCTGTGGAAGTTTTCATTGTACCTGGCCGTCACGGTATCGCGCGGTGTTCCGACGTGGATGTGATGCACGAACAAATGCTCGGTCCGAAAGTGCGAATAGAGCACCATCGCAAGCAACCATTCACTAAGACGCCGTTCGAGTTTGCTTTTCTGGTGCATCAATTCGTGGCTGTAGTTGATGCCGACCGTGCCCGTGATGATGCCAACACTTACGAAAAGGAACCAAGATTCCAACACCCCGAGGTGCTCGGCACGCGGCACATACCAGATCGCCCAGAACAACAGGACAAACTGAATGAAAGGCCAGACCAAGGTGACCAAGCGATACCAAAACAGGTCTTCGTCCGGTGTGTCGGGGTCAGCGCCGCCTTTGAACTGACCAATGAGGAAATCAAGAAGGTTGAACAAATACCACGTGGACAGCATTGGCAGCAGCACCGCCCAGGATCCCGTCACAGCGGAATAGACAAACAATGGCGCGATAAGGATCGACACCCAAAAGGCAAGCGCGGGTTCAATCTTGAAGGTCTTTGTGTCTGCCACGGCATGATCCACTCGGCTTGGTATTGGCGAAACTCTAAGGGAAGTATCAGGTATTTCCTTGCGCGAGGTCAAAGGCCTTTCGCATGACCGTCGGAAGTGACTCACGCTCAAAATTTTCCGCCAGCACGAAATGGCCGCGCGTTGGATTGACGCCTAGCGGAACGGTCACCGTCTTGACGGTCAGTTTCAAATGAAAGTGCGTGAATGTGTGTTTGGCAACGCTGGGCGAGGTCTTCCATTCGGCCTCGACCGGAGGCGTATGGTCAGGCATCTCCTCGGCCCAGTCAGATCCCGGCCACCCGAGCATGCCTCCCAACAACCCTTTGTCGGGGCGTTGTTCCAAAAGAAATGCCCCGTCCGTTCGCGTGACGATATAGGCGACGCCAACGCGCGTGGGCTTAGCCTTTTTGGGCAGTTTCTTGGGCAGATCGGCCTGCGTCCCCGCCGCATAGGCCTGGCAGAACCCAAGGATTGGGCAGACGTCACATTTTGGGTTTTTCGGCGTGCAGACAGTCGCCCCCAGGTCCATAACGGCTTGGGCGTAATCTCCTGCGCGCTCGATTGGCGTCAGCGAAGTGGCGCGTTGGGTCAGTTTCGGTTTGGATGTCGGAAGCGGTTCGTGCACGTCAAACAACCGGCTGACCACACGCTCGACATTGCCATCCACAACCGTTTCGGGGTGTGAAAAGGCAATCGATGAAATCGCCGCAGCCGTATAGGGACCGATCCCCGGCAGCTTGACCAAATCGTCTCGGCGCGATGGAAATGCGCCGTCATATTGATCCACAATTGTGCGGGCGCATTTCAGCAGATTGCGGGCGCGGGCATAGTATCCCAATCCCGCCCATTCGGCCATCACGTCTTCGTCACGTGCCATGGCGAGGTCGTTGACGGTTGGCCATCGAGACGTGAACGCCTCGAAATAGGATTTCACCGCGGCGACGGTGGTTTGCTGCAACATGATCTCGGATAGCCAAACGCGATAGGGATCGGCGCGCAAGCCCTGCTTTGACTCTGTCGGAGGAACCCGCCACGGTAGCTTGCGGGCATTGGCGTCATACCAAATCAAAAGAGACTCGGTTGGATTGCGGTCACACAAACTAATTTACTCCGCGTCGTTATTGGATGGCACCCCGCAGATGTGCCATTAGAATGATCCAAAGTGAAAGGAAATCCGCACGTGGCCCAAAACCGCAAACGCTCTAAAGGGTTCGCCCAAGCCGGCAGTCTGGTCAAATCAGACATTCGCCGCGCGGGCGAAAGCCGCGGGTTTTCGGTTTCCAAGCTGTTGACGCATTGGCCCGAAATTATGGGCGAAGACATAGCGGCGATGTCTGTACCGGTGAATGTTCGCTATGGCCGCCAAGGTCTTGGGGCGACGTTGACCCTTTTGACGACGGGCGCAAACGCGCCGCTTTTGGAAATGCAAAAGGGCAAAATTCGCGAAAAGGCCAATGCTTGCTACGGCTACAACGCCATATCAAAGGTCGCGATCACACAAACCTCTGCAACTGGATTTTCCGAGGGTCAGGTCGCCTTTGGGCATCAAGCACCAAAAACGCCAACCGCCGTTAACCCGAAAATCACCGCCGCCGCAAAGCAGATGGCTGACACGGTTGAAGACGAAAGCCTGAAACAAGCCCTTGAGAGATTAGGGCAAAACATCCTATCCAATTCGAAACGTTAAACGAAAGGTTTCAAGATGATCCGCGACTATGCCCAATGGGCTGTGAAAATCCTTAGCGCGATTGCTGTGACGACATTTGCATCAATCGCGACCGCTCAAGAAACCGAAATTCCGGAAATGCAAATGGGCAATCCGGACGCCAAGGTCACAATGATCGAGTATGCTTCGTTTACCTGCCCGCATTGCGCAAATTTCCACAAGAACCAGTTCCCTGAGCTGAAAGCCAATTACATCGACACCGGCAAAATCAATTTCGTTAATCGCGAAGTGTATTTTGACCGCTACGGTCTTTGGGCGTCGATGGTTGCACGCTGTGATACCAGCAAATACTTCGGCATCTCCGACCTTCTCTATACCGGTCAAAGCGAATGGGCCAAAGGCGCGCCGGCTGAAATCGCGGATAGCATTCGCAAGATCGGACTTGTCGCGGGCTTGTCTAACGAACAGCTTGACGCGTGTATGACCGACGCCGATCAAGCGCAGGCATTGTTTTCGTGGTACCAGACAAACGCCGAGGCCGACGATATTACATCGACGCCGACGTTTGTCGTCAACGGCGAGAAGTTTGGAAATCTCAGCTACGAAGAGTTTGCAGCAATAATTGACGAAAAGCTCGCCGAGTGATGACCGCGCCGCTTGAAGGTCTGAAGGTCGTCGAGTTGGCCCGCATTCTGGCGGGTCCATGGACAGGACAAACGCTTTCGGATCTGGGGGCTGAGGTCATCAAGGTTGAGGCCCCGGAAGGTGACGACACGCGTCGCTGGGGCCCGCCCTTTATTGAGCGCGAGGGTGAAACCACGGCTGCCTATTTCCACGGCTGCAATCGCGGGAAAAAATCCATTACGGTCGATTTCAGAACTACAGGCGGACAACGAAGGATCAGAGATTTGGTTGCTGACGCCGATGTGTTGATCGAAAACTTCAAACTTGGCGGCCTGAAGAAATACGGGTTGGATTATGATAGCCTAAAGGCGCTGAACCCTGGCCTGATCTACTGCTCGATCACGGGTTTTGGTCAGGACGGCCCCTACGCGCATCGCGCGGGGTACGACTATATCATTCAGGGCATGTCGGGGCTTATGTCGATCACAGGCACGCCCGACGGTCAACCTCTGCGGGCCGGTGTCGCCATAACGGATGTGTTTACCGGCATTTACGCCTCAACTGCGATTTTAGCGGCTCTGCATCTGCGACGGTCAACCGGCAGAGGGCAGCACATCGACATGGCGCTTTTGGACGTTGCGGTTTCTGTGACCGCCAACCAAGCGATGAACTATTTGTCGACTGGCAATCCGCCCGGTCGAACAGGCAACATTCATCCAAACTTGGCACCCTATCAAGTCTTTGAATGCAGCGACGGGCACATCATCATCGCGACGGGGAACGACGGCCAGTATCAACGCTTGTGCGATATTCTCGGGCTTGGAGGGCTTGCCAAGGCACCTGAATTTGCGACCAACGCTGACCGCGTTCAGAACCGCGAAAAGTTGGAAGTGCATTTGACCATCGCGACGAAGCAATGGACCAAAAAAGATCTTCTCGATGCCTGCGAGGCCAAAGGCGTGCCGGCCGGTCCGATCAACAATATGCAGGAAGTGTTTGACGATCCGCAGGTCATTCACAGGGGAATGCAGGTCGAACTGGAGGGCGTACCATCGGTGCGCAGCCCGTTCAAATTCTCGGACGCTGATTTGGTGCTAAAGCGGCCCTCGCCAATGCTGGGGCAGGATAACTAGGCGTTCAGGCCAATGCCTTTAAGCGCACTTCGTAGATCGCGATCGTCGTGAAACTCTAACCGAACCGGCAGCGCCAACACCTTGCTTCTAAAGCTCGCAGGCAAGCGAACCGCATCTTTTTCCGTGGTGACAAGCTGTGCATGTCGTAGCGAGGCTTCCGTTTCGAGACGTTTCATCAAGGCTTTGGTCAATGGTTGGTGGTCGCTCAATGCCTCGGACCGAACGACATTCGCCCCAAGTTTGCGCAGGGTCGCAAAGAATTTCTCGGGGTGGCCAATACCGGCAAAGGCTAGCAGTTTGGTGTCCTTCCACTCCATACCGGTTTCTAACGGCGCTAAGTGGCCGGTCACATGCGGAATGCTAATCATTGGCCCCCACGCCTGCGAAAACGCGCGTTGCGGGTCGGGGCTTCCGATCGACAGAACCAAATCCGCGCGCTTCAGGCCGGTTTGCACCGGTTCGCGCAAAGGCCCAGCGGGAATGCAGCGCCCGTTGCCAAAACCGATCTTGGCATCCACGACGACAATCGAAAGGTCTTTGTGCAGCGAAGGGTTTTGGAAACCATCGTCCAGCAAGACAACGTCCGCACCTTCGGCGACCGCGAGTTGTGCGCCTTTGAGCCGGTCCTTGGCAACAATAACCTTGGCAAAAGCCGCCATCAGTAAGGGTTCATCGCCCATTTGATCGGCTGTGTGGTGGACCGGGTCAACGACCTCTGGCCCTTCGACCGAGCCACCAAACCCCCGCGAGACGACGACGGGCGTGTGATTGCTGGCTTGCAGAAGCTGAACGAGTGCGATGACGCTCGGGGTTTTGCCCGTCCCGCCTGCATTGATGTTGCCAACACAAATGACTGGGACAGAAACCGCCGTCCCGCTTTTTCGTACCCTAAGCGCAGTCGCCATTGCATAGAGCCTGCCAAGCGGCGCGAGCAACCGCGCTTGCCATCCCGGAGAGCGCGGCGGGCGTTTCCAAAATCTAGGTTCGCGCATTGTCGCCCTCGGCCAGTTC
>JBELFK010000020.1:17200-20074 GCA_042092935.1 Paracoccaceae bacterium
ATCACCGCTGACCCTAGTGCTGCAGGTTGACGAGGATCGCCACCGGTATTCTCAATCGAAAAGGTGCCGCCGAGGTAGGCGATCGGGGCCAAACGGAACCAAAGCCCAAGTTCAAATGGCTTGTCTGCAAGGTAAATCTGCGTCTGATCCCGAATTTCGTCGCCCTTTGAGCGGATCGCAACCCGCCAGCCTTTTGCGGAAAGGGCAATTGCCAAGGTCTCGGAGTTTCCGGTTTCGTCCGGGTGCAAGATCAACAAAAGCCGCCGGTTTGTACCGCGTAGGGTCTCATGCGCTGCCAGGACCAAGTCCAGTTCGTCCTCGGGCACCTTTGAGGCAAACCAAACTTCGCGGGTCGAGATCACGCTGGAAAGAGCATCGAGTTCATCATAGTCCACCGGCAACGCAACCGAGCCTTCGGCCAAGTCACCGGTGACATGCACTGTCGATTCAGGAATGCCCAAGCGAACGCAGATTCCACCGCTGACATAGTTCGTCGCAAACGCCATACGAAAAGAGCCGATGGCATTGGCAACGGATCGTCGTGCGAAATAACCTTTTGCGCTATCGGCGATAGTTTCGTCTGCATTCAACAATACCATCGGAACGTTTTGACGTGTCGCGGCGTGTAGCAGGCCAGGCATCAGGGGGCCCCCGACCCAAAAGCCCATTATCGGTTTCAAGAGTTTCAAGAACGCTGTTGTTTCCTTGGTCTTTTCACGTGGAAACACCGAAAAAGTGACCCGATCTTGCGGCTGAAACTGGGTCAGCAGGTCATCGGGGAGGGTCATCAGAAAATGCACAATGATTCCGGCTTGTTCCAGCTTGGCGGCCAGATTGAGGAACGCCCGAACGGAACCGGCATCACTCGCCGCAATCCAAACGACCGGATCAACGTCAGCCTGTGGGGCCGCCAGTTCTTTGACCGGTCCACCGCGTTTGAAAAGGAGATAGAATAACAGGCTCAGCGACATCTTCATTCAGCGATCCTGATCCGCACCTAGTCGCTGCATGAACTCGGAATGAAGCGCTTGACCCGACGCAACGACACCGTTTGTTTGGGGATGGGGGTTGTTAAACTTAAGGTCTTTACCACGCTGATCCGTCACGACGGCCCCGGCTTCGGACAGGATCAGCGCCCCGGCTGCAATGTCCCACTCCCAGCTTTTGCGAAGCGTCAGCATCGCGTTGAAGCGGCCCTCGGCGACCAAACACAAGCGATAGGCAAGCGACGGGCGGTGCTGGCGGTCAATATCGGGCACACCGCCGGGCCAGTTTCTTTTATCCATCGTTGGACGTGTCGCCAAAACTGAGGCCCCGGATGAAGGGGCGTGCCAATCGGGCTGCACCGCGGACCCGTTCAACGTCGCCCCCTCGCCGCTTGCTGCGGCGTAGAGTTTGCCCCGAACCGGCAGGAACACGACCGCAGCCGTAATCGCGCCACGCTCGGCGACAGCAAGAGAATGCGCCCAGGTCGAGGATCCATCCACAAAGCTGCGCGTGCCATCGATCGGATCGACAATAAAGACTTTGTCTCGGTCCAACCGGTCTGAGGTGTCCTCGGTTTCTTCGGACAGCCAGCCGTAGTCGGGTCGCGCCTTTAGCAATGTGTCGCGCAACATCCCGTCAACGGCCAGGTCAGCCTCGGTGACAGGGCCTGCGCCGTCTGGTTTGTGCCAGACGTCGTTCTGGGCACGAAAAAACCCCGTTGCGATGTCCCCTGCGGCTTCAGCGGCTTGGATCAGAAGATCGAGATCACGCATCCCCTGCAATGGTCAGCCCTTCTACCAATAGCGAGGGTACGACCCGCGACATCCATCCGCGCGCATCGTTGGCTGCCTGCAAGGTCATAAGCATATCGCGCAGGTTTCCAGCAATGGTGCATTCGTTTACCGGATAGGCAATCTCGCCGTTTTCGACCCAAAAGCCCGCCGCCCCGCGCGAATAATCGCCAGTGTTTGAATTGATCGTCGAGCCGATCAGCGAGGTGACCAAAAGGCCAGTGCCCATGTCGCGAACAAGGTCGTCTTTGCTTTGTGTGCCCTGCGTCAGCGACACGTTCCAGTTCGACGGCGACGGCCCGGACGATGTACCCCTTGCGGCATTCGCGGTTGAGTTCATCCCGAGTTTCCGCGCGTTGGCCAGATCCAACGTCCAGCCAGTCAAGACGCCATTTTCAACGATCATGCGCCTCTGCGTCGGCAAACCTTCGGCGTCAAAAGGGCGAGAACCTGACACACGGGGTCGAAACGGGTCTTCAATCACCGAAAAACCGCTCGGCAAAACTTGCTGCCCAATGGCGTCCTTCAACCAACTTGATCCGCGCGCGATGGCACTTCCGTTTAGTGCCCCCAAGAGATGCCCAATCAGGCTACCCGAAATGCGTTCGTCAAATAGGACCGGATATTGCCCTGTTGACGGCTTGCGGGCGTTCAGGCATTCGACCGCGCGCTTGGCGGCGCGGACGCCGATTTCCGACGGTGCGCGCAGGTCGCTTTGGAAAATTCTGACGTCGCTGTCATAGTCCCGCTCCATCCCGAGGCCTTCGCCCGCAATCGCTACACAGGACGTTCCGCGATCCGTGCGTCGATACCCACCTGCAAAACCGTTGGTCGCAGCTAGAAAGACCTCGCGTTCACCGTAGCTCGCACTGCTTGCGCTGACCTGTGTTATGCCAGCCACGTCAAGCGCAGCTGCCTCGGCCTCAATCGCGTCTTGCTGTAGCTGATCTGGCGAAGGTTCTGGCGTTGCGTCCGCCAGTTCCAAGGCCGCGATGTCCCATGACTTTATCAACTGGTCTGGGTCGGCCAACCCGATGTATGGATCTTCGGGGGCCTCTTGCGCCATGGCAACGGCGCGTTCGGCCAGAGTTTGAAT
>JBELFK010000020.1:20174-27373 GCA_042092935.1 Paracoccaceae bacterium
GAATGTCGCAAGCGCAGGCGGCACAAAGGCGCAGTTTGTTGGATAAGCCGCCGATAGGATTGTGAATTTCTGCGGGCTTAAGATAGGCTTGTCAGGACAATCGTAGGAGTTTTTCGAATGGATCATCTCGCAGGGAAAACCATGCTCGTGACCGGAGCCAGCCGAGGTATCGGCGAAGCCGCCGCCCGCTTGTTCGTCAAAGCTGGCGCCAACGTGGCGCTTGTGGCACGAAGCGAGGACGCGATTGCGGATTTGGCCGGAGAACTCGGCCCGCAATCCATTGCAATCCCTTGCGATGTCTCGCGCTATTGGGAGGTTTCCAAAGCGATTGATGCAACCGTCGAGACCTTCGGTCGTCTTGATATTCTGATAAACAACGCAGGTGTGATTGAGCCGATTAGTCATCTGTTGACCAGCGATCCCGAAAGCTGGTCCCACGCTATCGATATTAATCTTAAGGGGGTCTACAATGGCATGAGGGCCGCCCTGCCGATCATGGCCGACCAAGGCCACGGCACCATTTTGACCATCAGCTCAGGCGCCGCGCATTCCCCGATCGAGGCTTGGAGCCATTATTGTGCCTCGAAAGCCGGGGCCGCCATGCTTACGTCGTCAGCTGATCTCGAGGCCCGCGCCTTGGGTATTCGTTGTATGGGTCTGTCGCCGGGTACAGTCGCAACCCAGATGCAGCGTGAGATCAAATCCAGCGGCGTGAACCCTGTCAGCAAATTGGATTGGTCCGACCACATCCCGCCCGAATGGCCCGCCAAAACACTCGCATGGATGTGCTCGGACGCCGCGAACGACTGGGTTGGAAAAGAAATCTCGTTGCGTGATGAAACCATTCGGCGGCAGGTGGGTCTGATTTGATCCTGCTCGATAAATCTGAGACGGGCCTATGGACGATCACAATTGATCGCCCCGAAAAAGCAAACTCACTGACATGCAACATGCTTGTCCGTCTCGCCGAGATTGCCGAGGCTGCGCAGGACGCAAAGGCGCTGATAATCACAGGCACCGGCAAAGTCTTTTCGGCGGGCGCTGACCTAGACGAAGCCAAAGCGGGCCTCGCCAAGGATGCCGTCTGGGAACGATTGTCCTCTGCGATCGCTTGCCTTCCTTGCCTCAGCATTGCTGCATTAAACGGCACCCTTGCGGGCGGCGCATTTGGCGTAGCACTTGCCTGCGATTTGCGTATTTCAGTGCCCAATTCCAAGTTCTTCTATCCGGTGATGAAGCTCGGATTTTTGCCGCAACCGTCCGACCCTAAGCGCATGGCGGCCTTGATCGGCCCCGCACGTGCCAAGTTGATTTTGATGTCAGGCCAAAAAATTCTGGCCGAGGATGCGCTGTCGATGGGGTTGATTGATAGGATCGTCGACCCAAAAGAATTGATCCCCACGGCGCATGATCTTTGCGCAGATGTTCTGGCCGCCAGACCCGAAATTGCGTCTGGTATCAAGAACATGTGCCGCTAGATACCTGTTTGGAGCGATCTTGGATGATTGACGCACTGGTGATCGGCGCAGGCCCCGCAGGATTGATGGCGGCGGATGAACTTGCGGCCAAGGGTTATAAAGTCGTCGTCACCGAGGCGAAGCCAACGGTGGGTCGCAAGCTGTTGATGGCCGGAAAATCTGGTCTGAACCTGACCAAAGATGAACCCTTGGATAGATTTCTGGCCGCCTATCCAGACCTTCCTGAAGCGCTTGGACAAGCCCTCAAATCCTTTGGCCCTGGCGCGGTTGTCGAATGGGCGAACGCTTTGGGCCAGTCCACGTTCACGGGCTCAAGCGGGCGCGTATTTCCAGACGTCATGAAGGCCTCGCCGTTGCTGCGCGCGTGGCTCAACAAGTTGACCGAAGCCGGTGTCGAGTTTCGAACGAATTGGCGGTGGATTGGTGCCACTGAGTTTGAGACGCCACTTGGCCCGCAAACGCTACCAGCAAGAACGACAATTTTGGCCATGGGCGGTGCGAGCTGGGCGCGGCTTGGGTCGGATGGCAACTGGACGCCGTATCTTGCGGATATTGACCTCGCGCCCTTTGAGCCTGCGAATATGGGTTTTGTTGTGAAGTGGTCTGACCATATGGCCAAGCACTATGGTGCGCCGGTAAAGTCCGTGGTTCTTAAAGCCGGTCGCAAATCCGTTTACGCGGAGTTCACCATCTCCAGTCGCGGCATCGAAGGTGGCGGCGTCTATGCGATCTCTCGCGAGCTTAGGCTGGGGGCCAAGCTGCACCTTGACTTGCTGCCAAACCTAAGCGTTGATGACATACGCGCCCGACTGGCAAAAGGGGGCACGAAACAGTCTCTGGCCAACAGGTTGCGCAAATCGCTGAAACTCGACCCTGTGAAGATCAGCCTTCTCAACGAGTTCGCACGGCCCCTACCCTCGGATCTTGCTCCGATCCTCAAGCACTTACCGGTTTCGCTCGATGGTCCAAGACCGTTGGACGAGGCCATCTCGACCGCCGGGGGCATCAAGTTCGATCAACTTGATAGCCACCTCATGCTGACACGTCGCCCGGGTTGGTTCGCGGCCGGAGAAATGCTGGATTGGGAGGCCCCAACCGGCGGGTATCTGCTAACCGCGTGCCTTGCCAGCGGGAAACGCGCCGGACAAGGCGCGGCGGCTTGGCTTAAAGCTCAGGAAGGCATCGCATCTGTGCGTTGATACGCGGGGCGGGCACGCATGCGATCTGCAAGATCAAGCAATTCTTTGTTTTCACACGTAAACTTCGCCGATCTAGCCCAGTTTAGGCAGTGCGTTGCAAGGATGTCGACGACCGTAACTTGGTCGCCCATGAAAAACGCGCCCTGAATTCTGGACCCGATCCTCTCGCAATTGCGGGTAAATTCCCATTTCAGGCTATCCTTGACCTCGGGCACGCGTTTTTCCTCGGGAAGGACAAAGGTATGTCGCGCTGCGGCCCACAATAGCGCGTCCATTTCATCGTTGATCTGATGGACCAACGATTCTTGTTGCGCACGTTCGATCGTGCCGCATGGGAACGTGAGCTGTCCGTGGCGATCAGCCAGAAAGCTCATAATCGCTACGCTATCGGTAAGGATCGTCCCGTCAACCTCAAGCGCTGGTGCCTTGCCGGACGGGTTCACGTTCTTCATCTCCGCCGACCCTGCGCGGAAGGGGATGTATTCATAGTCTTGCCCGAGTTCTTCGAGCATCCAAAGAACGCGAAATGCCCGACTGCGGACGTGTCCAAATGCCTTGTACATTATCGTCTCCCTAGCATCGCCAGCTTGATTAACACCCGTTCGACCAGAGCCATAGACGGGGCCGTCTGGCCAGCAGATCGCAATTGCAGGTCAGTGTCAGTCAACGCTGTCAGCGCCTGTTCTAGCCGCACGACGCCCCATTGCTGGGCTTGGCGTTGCATCCGGTCCCGTCTGGGGCCAAACACAGGCGGACGCATTGCGGCGATCCCTGCCGACGCTCCGTTTGGATGCGAGGCCGCCGCGTGGAGCACTCTGAAGTGTCGCATCGCGCCGATGCACAAGCCAACAGCCTGCGTGCCTTGGGCAGTCAGCTTGTTCATGATGGGGCCAATCTCACTGCTGCGTCCTTCGGCCACGATATTCAAAATATCGTCCAGATCAGCCTCGGACGATGTTGGCGCGCAGGCCAATACGTCCTCGGACGAGACTGGGGTTGCGTCGCCCAACTTATAAAGTCCGAGTTTTTCAACGGTTTGGCGAAAATCCCCCGGGTCAAGTTCGCGTGCGAGGGCATTGAGATCCGTGTTTGCATCGTTTGAAATATTGGTCAGACCCGCGTTGGTCAAAATCGTTTCAATCTCGGCTCGTGACGGCGGATCGTCATATATCCCCACGGCGAATGCGCTTTTGTGGCCCTCAAACAGCTTGCGCAGTTTTGAACTGGCCTTGAGTTGACCCGCAGTGATGACAACCTGAGCGTCACCGCTCTGCCAATCGCTGAGGGCTGCGGTGACAGTCGCTGCAATGACGTCCGTCGCGTCTTCCACGAAAGCAACGCGGGGACCGGGGAAAAAGCCTTGGGCTTTGATCGCGTCCAAAAGCATAGCCGGATCTTTGCGTAGCTCAGACGCCGGAATTCGCGAAAGGCGCATTTCTTCTTCGCCATCCGGTCCGATCAGCGCTTTTATCACCTCTTGCCGCCGCAGCGCCACCCTCATTGCGTCGCCGCCGTAGATCAGCAATCCCGTTTTATTTGGGTCCGGCTTGGCAAAATAGCCGGGCGCTTCACGCGGCGAAAGTTTCATCCCTGTGCCCCGGGCACCGTCAGATAGAGACGTTCGATCATCCGATCGGCAAGGGCGATCATCAGCCTTTCAAACGCGTCTTTGCGTGCGGCTTGCGTTGCAATCGTTGTGCCCGAGGCAGAATAGGCCGTCGACGCAGTCACCTTGCCCGAGGCCACGACGCTGTTGCTGTCGAGATCGCGCAGCGCATAGGACAATTCACCCAATACGTTGTAGCGCACGATGGTTTGCGAGGCGGTGACGGCCAGCCCCTCTTGTCGCGCGTCAAGCGCGTAGGTCAGGCCAAACTTCGCCGCCGCAGGGCGACCAAGCCGATCCTCGAGATAGCTGACGAGATTATAGGTGTTGGTGTCGTCAGGGGTCTCAATTTCGATCTGCCCCTGCAGCGAATTTCCTACACCATTCGGCCCGTAGACAGGCGTAAATCCGCAGCCCGCAAGGGCCGCAGAGGCTAGCAAAAAATAGCGTCGGTTATACGACCACATTCACAATCCGTCCGGGAACGACGATGATTTTCTTGGGCTGGGCCCCGTCCAGCGCTCGTTGAACAGCATCCTCGGCCAAGGCAAGTTTTTCAACCTCTTCCTTTGGCATGTCCTTGGGAACGCTGATTTCCGCGCGACGTTTGCCGTTGATTTGGATGGGCAGGGTCACATTGTCGTCTACCAACATTGCTTCATCGGCAATTGGCCAAGGGGCGTTTACAAGCAGGCCTTCGCCTCCGAGCAATTCCCACAATTCCTCGGACAGATGCGGCGTCATGGGCGACATCAGTTGCGCAAGGGTCCGCGCGGCCTGTTTCTTGGCAGCCGAACCGGCTTTGGATTTGGCCAGAGCGTTTGAGTATGCGTAGAGCTTTGCGATCGAAGCGTTAAAGCCAAAACTCTCAACCCCGTTTGTGACGTCTTTGATTGCTTTGTGCATTTCGCGCAGCAAATCATTGTCGCTCGCTTGTGGGGCCAAATCCAGTTCCGCGATTTCGGCGCAAATCCGGTACACACGGGCCAAGTGCTTGGCCGCAGCCTCGGCACCGCTGGCGGTCCATTCCACGTCGCGTTCGGGGGGGGAATCTGACAAGACAAACCAACGGGCCGTGTCGGCGCCGTAGCTCGAAATGATGTTCAGCGGATCGACCACGTTGTTTTTCGATTTCGACATCTTGGCCGAGGGAACCACGTCAACTTTCTCGCCGGTCTCGATGACGAAGGTGCCGCCATCGCGTTCTTCAACCTCAGCAGGGTAATGATAGATCGTGCGGCCGTTTTCATCAGTTCGCTCGGCGTTTTTGTAGATCGCGTGGGTCACCATGCCTTGGGTGAACAGCGCGTCAAACGGCTCTTCACAGCCTTGTGGCAAGTGCCCGGTAATTCGCATCGCCCGCGCGAAAAAGCGCGAATAGAGCAAGTGCAGGATCGCGTGTTCAATACCACCGATATACTGGTCGACATTCATCCAATAGGCGGCGTCGTCAAGATCCGTCGGGGTCTTCGCGTTTGGGGCGGTGAAGCGTGCGAAATACCACGACGAATCCACAAACGTATCCATCGTGTCGGTCTCGCGCTGTGCAGGCTTGCCGCAAGAGGGGCAAGAGCAATCGCGCCATGTCGGATGGCGATCCAGTGGGTTGCCGGGCACCGAAAAATCAATCGCCTTGCCATCCTCATCATAAGGCAGTTCAATCGGCAGGTTCTCTTTTTTCTCAGGCACCACGCCGCAGGTGTCGCAATGCACAACGGGGATAGGGCAGCCCCAATAGCGCTGACGGCTAAGACCCCAGTCGCGGAGGCGATACTTGGTGACGCCTTCGCCCCAGCCTTGCTGTTCTGCGAAGTCCACGGTGGCGTTGATTGCGTCTTCGCCTGTCGCCTCGTCCAGACCGGCGAAGTGGTTGATCCATTTCACCTTTTCTGACTTCGGCGGCACGAAGGCTTCGTTTTCCACCGGCGTCGGATTTTCCAGCGCGAGGAACGTATCAATCACCGGCAGGTCATATTTGCGGCAGAAATCAAGGTCGCGTTGGTCGTGTGCCGGACAAGCGAAAATCGCGCCGGTGCCATAGTCCATCAGGATGAAGTTGGCGATCCAAACGGGCAGTTCCCACTCAGGGTTCAGCGGGTGTTTCACCTTAATGCCAGTGTCATAGCCCAGCTTTTCGCCGGTCTCGATGGCTTCCTCGGTCGTGCCGCCTTTGCGGCATTCGGCAACGAAGTCCGCGACGTCGGCGTTTTCCGCCTCAAGCGCCTTGGCAATCGGGTGGTCCGGCGAAATGCCGACAAAGCTCGCGCCCATCAACGTATCGGGGCGGGTGGTGTAAACGGTGATCGGCTCTTCGCCGTCAGTGCGTTCAAAGCTGAACTGCAAACCGCGCGATTTGCCGATCCAGTTTTCCTGCATCAGACGCACTTTGGCGGGCCAGTTTTCCAGCGTGTCCAGAGCGCTTAGCAATTCCTCGGAATAGTCCGAGATCTTGAAGAACCATTGCGTCAGTTCCTTGCGTTCCACCAAAGCGCCCGAGCGCCAGCCGCGTCCGCCTTCCACCTGCTCGTTCGCCAGAACGGTCATATCGACCGGATCCCAGTTCACCACGGCGTTTTTGCGGTAAACGAGTCCCTTCTCAAGGAAATCAAGAAACAGCGCCTGTTGCTGGCCGTAATACTCGACGTCACAGGTTGCGAACATGCGCGACCAATCGAGCGACAGGCCCAGCGGTTTCATCTGCTCAACCATCGTGTCGATGTTGGAATAGGTCCAGTCCTTGGGGTGGCCGCCAATGGCCATTGCCGCGTTTTCGGCAGGCATGCCGAAGGCGTCAAAGCCCATCGGGTGCAGCACGTTGTGACCGGTCGAGATTTTATACCGCGCGATCACGTCGCCCATGGTGTAGTTGCGCACATGGCCCATATGCAGCTTGCCCGACGGATAGGGGAACATCTC
>JBELFK010000021.1:0-22228 GCA_042092935.1 Paracoccaceae bacterium
ACCTGATGCGCTTGATCGATAAGCAGTTTTTGGAAACCCCGTTTTACGGTGTGCGGCAAATGACCTGGCATCTGCGCAATGAGGATCATCTCGTGAACGAGAAACGCATTCGCCGCCTGATGCGGCTGATGGGCCTCATGCCGATCTATCAGAAGCCCAACACGAGCAAGGCTACAAAAGGACACAAGATTTATCCCTATCTGCTGCGTGGTTTGCGGGTGGACCGACCCAATCAGGTTTGGTGTGCCGACATCACGTATCTGCCAATGCGGCGCGGCTTTCTGTATCTGGTGGCAATCATGGATTGGCACACGCGCAAGGTTCTGGCGTGGCGCATCTCGAACACGCTGGAAGCTGAGTTCTGCGTTGATGCACTGAACGAAGCGATCCACAAATTTGGCCCGCCGGAGGTCATGAACACAGATCAGGGCAGCCAGTTCACGTCGTTCGCATGGACGGATCGTCTGCGCCGAGTCGGCGTCCGCATATCAATGGATGGCAAAGGCCGGTTCCTCGATAATATCTTCGTCGAACGGTTGTGGCGATCAATGAAATACGAGTGCGTCTATCTGCATGCTTGGGAGACTGGGTCCGAGGCCAAGGCAGGGATCAGAAAATGGATCGAGTTCTACAACCGCAAGCGCCCGCACTCTGCCCTTGGCGGCAAGCCACCAGCCGTGGTCTATTGGCAGAGAATTGAACCAACCAACCCCGATCAGCAAGTGCAAAAAGTAGCTTAACTCACGCCAGATCCTGTCCAACAAATGGGGAGTAGCTCACTGCTCTCAAAACGTACACAATTTTACGCCCAGCTAGATTGGATCCATTTGTTTTCGGTCGTCGACAAATTTTAAAGCAAAGAAACCTGTGGCGGTGACAAGCTTCTTCACTTGAGATCAACAGAAGCTCGAGTTGACCGGTAAGATCAGACCGTGAGAATATTGATCGGTGGTGGAGCAATCGATACGTTGCTCGAAGGTTTTGGCTGCCCTATTCTTATCGAATTCATAGAGAGAAATTTTCTCGATAATGGTATGGTGCAGGCGGATTTTTTTCAAATCTCGCATCCGAGCACCTCAGCCGCAAAACACATGATGACACGCTTGCATCTTCAAATAAGTTTGAAATTCTAATGCTAATGCTATAATTTTAACTCGGAAACAGCTTTTGATCATCCAAACTTTCTGTGAAACAATTTAATTGTCAGTTCTCAACATCAAGGCAAGACCGTATTCACTTGCAGCAAACGCCCGCAAACCGCCCAAATCACGCTTCACTTCCCAGTAACCCGTTCCTCTTACCCTGTTAGTCGCAATTAATTCCCTGTTATCTTTTTTAGGGAAATTACTCTATGAGCCATGTTTTTATGGCTGATTACTCCCTTGTACGCTCAGCAATCGCTAAAATCGGTGATTTTTCCCTGTATTTTCCCTGTTTACAGGGAAATTTGTGGGCAGACTGGTTAGCTCTAGACTGGGCACACAGCCAGTCACTTCCTCTAAACATACGTTAAAATTCTGCCGGGCGATTAACACCTTAAGCAGGACGTTCGGTGGACACTGGTCGGACCCTTCCAGACCAACGGCTTTGCGCATTGTCGAGTGCGGTTCAAAGACTTCCGACCCAGCTGCCAACTAGGATGGCCGCCAGCACGAGATCGACGACAATGCAGAGTGGAATGTACCAAATCGGAATGTCGGCCAGCACATGCGATTTGCGATGATGCAAAAGGTCCCAGACCGCATGCCCGATCAATCCAGCCGGAATGATCCAAGCTGACAGAAATAAGCCCAAAAGCGCAAGCACCGAAAAGAAAATCGCGGCTGACGCCTCGGTCATGAACGCGTGGTCGCGCCCATCGGAGATGGCGAACCCGACATAAATACCCGCAATGAAAACGAGGGTAAGGGAGGCAACCGCGACGGACCAGTCAAACGGCAGGACCAGATGCGGGATACTGATAATCAGGCCGACAATAACTCCGCCAAGTGTCGGCCGACTGGTTAAAAATCCAAGCATTTGCACCTCCAAATCAATCACGCAACCCGAACGAGATCCCGTTGCGTGCCGCTGTCTGCGTTCTATGTCCTGACGCACCGAACCAAGTCAAGTCGGGCGAAAAGAACCGGATAGGTGATTGTTTCGTGGTCCACGACCCCTTCGGTGGGGAAACGCTCCTCATCAACTCAACCCACTACTTCGCATTCATGAACGCTGACCGCAACAGCGTGCGTTCGAAGACCGAAACGAGGGCGACACAGCACGAAATCATGCGATCAAAACATGAACATGCCCTGCGCAAGCCATCACCCAACTCACTGAAATTAAGCCTAATCTCCACCATCCATCACCGGACAATCGAGACGCGAGGTGGATCGCAGGCCGAAGGCAGGTGATTATCACATAGTATGTGGCGGTATAGGTTCGTGGCTAATCACTATTGCGTTTTGCAGGAGTGTCCACTCCCTGTTCATCGCTATCTCTACGTTGCTAAATGCACAAAAATTCCCTGTTACCGTGTTTAAGGAATTTTCGAGTAAAGCGCTGTCTTTCCAGCAAAATTTTTAGATCTAGACAGCGGGAAAGCGAAGGATTCAATACACTTTCCCTGTAAATTTTCTGTTATCAGGAAATTTCCTCCGGAGACTGGCTTGCTCGAGACTACGCGCACAGCCAGTCACTCCCTCTAAACAAACGTTAAGACTTTGCCGTGCGATTGACACCTAAAGCATGTCGTTCGGCGGATACTCCTCGGACCTTCCCAGACCAACGTCTGCGCGCAAAGGCAGCTTGATTCAAAAGCCCTTAGATCGCTTGATTTTCAGGATGTCGACAAGCGCCGCGTCGCGCCTTTCTACAAGCGTGTCGCGGTCCTGGGCGCTCAATTCACGCTCGACGCCCTCGACCAGTAAATCTTTCACCGCTTCGGTCAATGCACTGGTCCCGTGGTCGTGCCAGCGGGCTTCCTGTGTCGGTCCAAGATGGTCAAGGTAGTGCCGATAGCCGCCCTTTCCTCCGCCCAAGTGGTAGGTCAAATGCGGGCCGGTCAAAGCCCATCTCAGGCCGGGGCCGTAGGTTATGGCGCGATCAATATCTGCGACATCAGCGATGCCTTCCGCAGCAATATGCACCGCTTCCCGATAGAGCGCAGAGGTCAACCGGTTGGCCAAGTGCCCGACGACCTCTTTTTTTACGCGAACGGTCACGCGCTCAAGATCGCGATAAAAGACCTCGGCGCGCGATATCACCTCGGGATCAGTCGCACGCCCGGCAACAAGCTCGACCATTGGCACCAGATGCGGCGGGTTCATCGGGTGTGCGACCAAAATTCGTTCGGGACGGATCGCGCCGGCCTGAATATCCGAGGCCAACAACGAAGACGTGCTGGATGCGATAATCACGTCGTCGCGCACCACTTTTTCGAGCTGCGAGACGATGTCCATTTTGACATCTATTCGGTCCGGCCCGTTCTCCTGAACGAAATCCACCGTTTCTAAGTCTGCGACATTGGTTGTGAAGTGTGGGGCAATAAATGGCTCGCGAAGCGCTGGGTGCAGCGCTCTGAGATGAACCCACGCGTCGCGCACAAAGGCCTGCATCTCGGGTCCGGTTTCCGGTCGTGGGTCATAGACGATCGTGTCATAACCAAATGCGCTGATTAAACTGGCCCAACTGGCACCGATCAAACCGCCGCCGAGAATTCCAACCTTGTTGATCGATTCCTGAGTCATAGAGACGTCCATTTTCCGCTTGCGCAGGATCGTCCTATTGACGGCGACAGATTACAAGGGGCGAAGATGTTCATGTCAGGATAAACGCAGCGCCCAAAGGCCGAACGCAATCCGCCGTTCGCCCTTATCTTCCCAGCCATCCCCCATCGACCGGCAGCGTGATCCCGGTGACGTATCGTGCCGCGGGCGAGGCCAAATAAGTGACCGCGCCAGCGATGTCTTCGGGATTCGCCCAGCGCCCGATTGGGATGCGGTCAAGTATCGCCTGGTTGCGATCTGGATCGTTCCGCAAGGCTTCTGTGTTGTTGCTGACAACATAGCCCGGAGCAACGGCATTCACCGTGATCCCCAACGCCGACCACTCATTTGAAAGTGTCTTCGTGACCCCAGCGATTCCGCTTTTTGAAGCCGTATAGGAAGGCACCCGAATGCCGCCTTGGAACGACAGCAATGAAGCGATGTTGATAATGCTGCCCTCTTTTTGATCCCCAATTCGAGCGCGTGCAAACGCCTGAGACAGGAAGAACGCCACTTTGAGGTTGATATCCATCACCGCGTCCCAGTCTTCCTCGGTGAAGTCGAGGCTGTCTGCGCGGCGAATGATCCCTGCGTTATTAACCAAAATGTCGATTGGTCCGTGGTTTTCCACAGCTTCGTTGAACGCGGCAGTCGCCGCGTCAACAGTCGACAGGTCTGCATGCGCTGCGACAGCGGTTCCACCAACGGAATTGATTGCAGACAAAGTTTCAGCCATTGATGATCGGCCAACGGCGATCACCTCGCATCCATGCAACGCCAGATCCACCGCGATGGCTTGACCGATACCTGTGTTTGCACCAGTCACAAACGCACGTTTTCCTGTGAGCGAAAACCGGGTCATTTCAGATCGTCCATTCCAACCATTTCGACATCCGTATAGTCGACGTTGTCACCGGCCATTGCCCAAATAAAGCTGTATGCGGACGTGCCAGCGCCACAATGGATGGACCACGGCGGCGACAAAACCGCCTGTTCATTCCGAACGATCATGTGGCGCGTTTCCTCTGGTTCGCCCATCAGGTGCACGATGTTCTGGTCTTCGGGCAAGTCGATATAGATGTAGGCCTCGGATCGGGCCTCATGTCTGTGGGCGGGCATAGTATTCCACACAGATCCACTACCAAGTTTCGTCATACCCATGACGATCTGGCAACTGTCCATCACGGCGGGATGAACAAACTGATAAATCACTCTTTCGTTTGACGTATCACGCCCTCCAAGTGACACTTGCGCGGCCTCGTCAATCGTAACCAAGCGCGCGGGGATCGCACGATGTGCGGGAGCGGAAATGATGTAAAAATGCGCGTCCGGGCCAGAGACCGTCACCGCTCCGCTTCCTAGACCAAGATATAGCATGTCGCACCGGTTGAGTTTGTAGGTATCGCCGTTCGCGGTCACCTCGCCGCTATGACCAAGGTTGACAAGAACAGCCTCGCGTCGGTCTAGCCAAGACGGTGTACCCGTCTCTTTCACGCGATCAATTGTGAGCGGGCCGGATTTCGGGACTGCACCGCCGACGATCATCCGATCGTATTGCGAATACGTCAGCCGAACCTCATCATCATTGAACAAATCGTCGATCAGGAACTCTGCGCGCAATTCGGTTGTATCCATAGATTTTGCGTGGCGCGGGTCAATCGCGCGGCGAAGCTGGGTTTTAAGCATTGTTTCCTCCTTTAAGAGTGTCGAAGCGGTCATGCCCCAATAGTTGCACGCTTCCACTGACCTCGGAACAGACGCCGGTGGAAAGCAGGGAATTTGATGAGTTCTTCAATCAGCAGCAGTGACAAAACCCAAACTGCGGCCACATCAAAATACAAGATTAGCAGCGCAGTTGCGGGGACACGGAACAACCATTGAGACCACACGAAAATGTGCATGACGTAGATCGTGTCGCCACTTGCGCGAAGCGTATTGCCGCAGATTGCATTTGATCCTTTTGGAAATGGCAAAAGCAGCAGTATCGGCAAGAAACTTATCAAGGCCGCGTGGGTTTCAGCACTGAGATCGGGGTAAATGCGCGCCGATGAAACGCTTAGTACGCCATAAATAGCCGCCACGAACCCTGCCGCAATGAACGCCCCGCGCCAGGCTCTGCTTAAGAATCTGTCCAGAAGATCTTCGCTGGATGCCTTTCCGAGCAGTTGCGCGACCAAAATTCCCGTCGCTTGCGCCCATTGCATCCCGATTGTGCCCGCGACCATGATCCATGGAGCAATCAGCGTCATCGCCGCAAATTCGTTCAAACTTAAGCGCGAATAAATCAATGAGCAGACATGTGTCGCGATGATCGCGCTTATGAACGTCGTGGCGATCGGCAGTGAGAATTTGACGTGGTTGCCAAGCGTGGCAAGAAACGTCGTTTTGTACCAGCCGACGATTTTTCGAAGGCTTCCATGCTTTAAAACCAGAACAACAAGCAAAAACGCGACCTGAATCCCAATCGCAATTGCGCTGCCCATCGCCGCGCCCGCAACACCGAATTGCGGAAACCCCAAAAGCCCATGGATAAGGACGATACTTGCCGCAATGTTGATGGGAACCGAGAGGCAGAAACTGTAAAGAGGAATCCTCGTTTGGCCACAACCGTTAAAGAAGCTCGACAAACATTGGCCGATAGATTCTCCAACGATGACCAACGTAAAAATCGACAAATAGCTCCAGGCTAGTTCCGCGATTTGCTCGCTTGGCGCCAAACTGTCAATCAGCAAGCTGCCCACCAATGCCACGAGGACCAAACCCACAAAACAGATCGCAACGCTGGTTGTAAGGCCGGATGCCAAAACAGACTTCAGGAACACCTTGTTTCCGGTCCCATAAGCCTGCGCGGTTCGGATTTGCAAGGCGTTGGAAAAAGCAAAAATTGTCCCGAGAACAAACCCAGCCGTCGCCGCTGCCAATCCCATCGCAGCAAGCGAGGTTTCCCCCAGCGAAGACACCAGATAGCCATCGATCACGACAGTCCCATGGAGAAAAATCGCCTTCAACGTCATCGGCCAGGCAAGCGACAACACTGTGCCTGCGTTGGGATCACGAGAGGTCGTTAGGGAGTTCATTGCAGGGTTATCCAGCGCCTTGGCATTGGCCCAACGAAGCGCCGGTCAAAGGTGATTGCGTCGAATTTCTATCGTTCAGAGGGGTCAAAATAGTTCGCATTGGTGTCTGAGATGCGCTCGATTGTTTCGTCGAGCCGCGACAGATGGAACATGCCGATTTCAATCGCCCGTTCAGGATCGTTATTTTTGACGGCGGCGGCAATGCCGCGGTGGTCGTTGACCAGATCCGGCATACGCGCGTCTTTTGACAGGCCCAACATACAGAGACGGTCGACTTTGGATTTCTCGTTCAAGATCACGTCGAACGCAAAATCCGCTTGCGCAATCTTGCAAAGGGACTTGTGAAATTCATAGTCTAGCAAACCGAATTTCTCGACGTTTTTGGCCGCCACGGCTTCTTCCTGCTCGGCGATTGCAGCGTCCAGCATGGCTGCGCCGCTGGCGTCACAGTGCAACGACGCACACAGTAGAACCTCTTTTTCAACAGCCGTGCGCACAAAACGAGACTTCTTGATTTCACGCATCGAGAAACGCTTCACTTCGGTGGCCCGTTGCGGCCGGATTAGCAAAAGATCCTCATTCGCAAGCCGGCTAAACGCGTCGCGAACAGGCTGACGGGAAACACCAAATTGTGCCGCGATCTCGGCCTCCGAGATTTTGTCACCGGGTCTCAGATTGAGCGAGAGGATTTCTTCGTGCAGATAGTCAAAGACTGCGTCTACACTGGTGCGCCTGTCATTAATCTGTGTTGCTCGCGCCATCGCGTCTCTCCGATTGTTCTTTCGTCGCTGGGCTTTAACGCGAGTAAGTGCATGAAATGCAATGCCCCGGATCTTCCTGCCCCTAAATGATTTTCAGGGGTGATTTCCCCAGATCATTTGCACGACTCGCCCCCACTCTAACGCAAAATGAGAAAGTCACCAGCAAAAATAATACTAGTATACCAGATTTTTAACTAGTATACCAGTTGCAGCAAGGGTCGAATCGGCTCTTGGATTTTTGCACTGCGTGGAGGCGGTGCATTCATGGGAGGAAGCATGGCTGGCGTAAGTCTAAAAGGCATTGTTAAAGCCTACGGAGCCGTTCAGGTCGTTCATGGGATCGATCTTGATGTGCAGGAAAAAGAGTTTGTCGTTCTGGTTGGGCCTTCGGGCTGCGGTAAATCGACAACTCTGCGCATGATCGCTGGACTAGAGGAGATCACGGATGGTGATCTCGCCATTGATGATCGCCTCGTTAATCGCGTTGCACCAAAAGATCGCGATGTCGCCATGGTGTTCCAGAACTACGCGCTTTATCCGCACCTGAACGTTGCCGACAACATCGCTTTCGGTTTGAAAATCCGCAAGGTTCCAAAACCTGAAATCCAAAAATCTGTTGCCGAAGTCGCTGAAATTCTCGGTCTAACCGAATATCTACAACGCCGCCCAGCCGATCTTTCCGGCGGTCAGCGTCAAAGGGTTGCAATGGGCCGCGCAATCGTGCGCCACCCCAAAGTCTTTCTGTTTGACGAACCGCTTTCCAACCTTGATGCCAAGCTGCGCACCCAGATGCGCGCAGAGATCAAACGCCTGCACAACCGTCTTGGCGTCACAAGCGTATATGTGACACACGATCAGGTCGAGGCGATGACACTCGCCGATCGAATTGTTGTAATGTGTGACGGGCGAATCGAGCAAATCGGTACCCCGATGGACCTGTTCAACAACCCGATCAATACCTTCGTCGCAGGCTTCATCGGATCACCACCCATGAACCAGATCCAAGCCGTTATCGGTGGAAATGATTCAGGCCCAACGGCGGAATTTGAGGGCATCTCGATCGGACTGCCGCATCTCAAAGAGCTTCAAGGCGCGACGGGCCGCAAAGTCACCATCGGCATTCGCCCGGAACACACCTTGATCGAACCCTTTGATGGCGCAGAAGTGTTTCCGCTTGGGTTGGATCTGATCGAAACGCTTGGTTCGGAAGCTCTGCTTCATGGCCACGTCGGTTCATTGACCTTCGTTTCCAAAGCTGAAACCCACGGTCAAATTGAGCATCTAAACGGTGTCTCGCAACTATATATCAAAAAAGACCTCATCAAAGTCTTCGACGGCGAAACCGGTTTGGCATACGGCCATCCCGGCACCCAGTGACTGTGAGGTCGGGCAAATGAACGATTTCAAGAAAAAACTGACGTGGCTTTCGGATCACTTTCGCAGGGAATGGCAGCTATATGTGATGCTTGCCCCGACGATCATTTGGTTCGTCGTTTTTCTCTACAAGCCAATGTATGGCCTTCAGATTGCCTTTAAAGATTACTCGATTTTCCGAGGCGTCGCGAACAGCCCTTGGGTCGGGCTTGAGCACTTCGAGAACTTGTTCTCAAACGACCAGTTCCTGCGAGCGGTCGGAAACACGATCAAGATCAGCGCCTTGAACCTTTTGTTTGGCTTCCCCGCACCGATCATTTTGGCGCTCATGTTCAACGAAGTCCTGAACGCGACCTACAAGCGGACAGCGCAGACCATTGTCTATTTGCCGCACTTCATTTCATCGGTGATTATCGCCGGTATCGTCATCACAGCCTTTTCACCCACCGCCGGTATTGTGAATACGATCCTCGGGTGGTTCGGCCTGGACTCGATCTACTTCCTGACAAAGCCAGAATGGTTCCGCCCGATCTTTGTCGGCACGGGTATCTGGCAGGAAGCTGGCTTTGGCTCAATCGTCTTTCTTGCGGCCATCGCGGGGGTAAATCCTTCGCTCTATGAAAGCGCCGTTGTCGATGGGGCCAACCGCTGGCAAATGATGTGGAAGATTACCATTCCAAGCATCCTTCCGACGATCCTGATTATGCTGATTATTCGCATCGGCAACGTCATGGAAGTGTCGTTTGAACTGGTCATCCTTCTCTATCAACCGGCCACATATTCAACCGCCGATGTCGTCAACACCTTTGTCTACCGTCAGGGTCTTCAGAGTGGCCAATACGATCTGGCCGCGGCTGCGGGTCTGTTCAACGCGGTTGTCGCCTTCGTTCTGGTGATGTCAGCAAATACAATTTCACGGCGCTTCTCGCGCACGTCACTGTGGTGAGGGCTAGTTCATGACCAAATGGAACCTCTATTCACGCGGCGACAAGATATTCGCCATCGCCACTTCGGTCCTGATCGGCATGTTTACGGTCGCGACGTTGTATCCGTTCATCTACATCGCCGCCGTTTCCTTTAGCTCGGGGTTTGCAGCACAAGCCGGTAAAGTCGTGTTGACGCCGATTGACGCCACGCTCGAAGCCTATGGCTACATCATCACCGATCCGCAGTTCTGGCTGTCGTACCGCAACACCTTTATCTACACCATCGGTGGCACGATCATGAGCCTGGTGTTCATCATTCCGGCAGCTTATGCGCTATCGCGGCCTCAGTTGCTTGGTCGCCGGTATTGGAACCTGTTCATCGCCTTTACCATGTGGTTCAACGCAGGCCTGATTCCGTTCTTCCTGAACATGCGCGACCTTGGGCTGCTCGATAGCATGTTTGGCATCATTCTGGCCTTTGCGATCAACGCCTTCAACATCATCTTGCTTCGCAACTTTTTTGAAGCCATTCCGCAGAGCTTTGAAGAGGCCGCGCGTATGGATGGAGCAAATGACTTTCAGGTTTTGTGGAAAGTCTATGTCCCGCTCTCAAAGCCCGCAATCGCCACGATCACCCTGTTCTGTATCGTTGCACGTTGGAACGGATTCTTTTGGGCCATGGTCCTGCTGCAAAGTCAGGACAAAATCCCACTTCAGGTCTTCCTGCGCCACACAATCGCAAATCTCAGCGATGACGACGAATTTGCCATCGTGCAAACGGCTGCCGGCTTTAGCGCCGAGACCGTGACAGCAGCCATTATCGTGTGTTCGATCATCCCGGTTTTGATCGTCTACCCATTCATTCAGAAATACTTCGAGAAGGGTATCCTTCTTGGTGGTGTCAAAGAGTAAATAGCAACCCTAGGGAGGAACAAATGCGTAAACTTACTCTAATAGCGGCCATGTTGGCAGGAACGGCGATGACGCCGGCACTTGCGGACGGCCATCTAAAGATCGTCGACGGCGATCCTTTGGAACTAACGATCCAGATGAACCACGCTCGGTATCCGGTTTACGAAGAAAGCTGGCCAGTTGAGCAGCAGGCACGTGAATGGACCAACATCAATCTGATCGATGTGACTGTTGGTGCAAACATGCGGACCGATGAAAACACGGGTCGCACCGAGGCGCTGAACCTGATGCTGGCAGGTGGCAACATCCCAGACATCGTTGGCTCGAGCCGCATCAAAGATTTCGTCAACCAGTACGGCCCAGAGGGCGCGTTCCTGCCGTTGAACGATCTGATTGACGAGTATGCGCCGAACCTTAAGGCATATTTCGACGCAAGACCACAAATCGCATCCGCGATCTCGGCTGCGGACGGAAATATGTACTACATTCCATATCTGCCAGACGGCAAATATGGTCGCGCTTACTGGATCCGGACAGACTGGCTCGACGCGCTCGGCCTCGAAGTGCCACAGACTGTTGAAGAATACGAAAATGTTCTTCGCGCCTTCAAAACCCAAGACCCCAACGGCAATGGAATTGCGGACGAAGTGCCATACTTCGCGCGCCAGTGGCCAGAGCTTATCCGTCTTGTCACACTATGGGACGGACGCTCGTCAGGGTCTGACACCTATCACGACTTCTATGTCGACGATGGTCAGTTGAAGCACCCCTATGCTGGCGAAGGCTATCGCGAAGGTATCAAAAACCTTGCACGCTGGTACGCAGAAGGCCTTGTCGACGCGGAAATCTTCACCCGCGGTTCCTCGGCACGTGACTTCCTGCTTTCGGAAAACCTTGGTGGCTCGACCCACGACTGGTTTGCATCAACTTCGGGCTACAACCGTTTGTCGTCTGAAATTGAAGGCTTTGAGTTCAAGGCAATGGCACCGCCAGCCTCGATCTCGGGCAAGCGCATCGAAGAGCACCGCCGTATCCCGATCAAGCCGGATGGATGGGCAATCGGTGGCACGAACGAGAACCCAGTCGAAACGATCAAGTATTTTGACTTCTGGTTCACCGAAGAGGGTCGTCGTCTTGCAAACTTTGGTGTCGAAGGTCAGCAGTATGACATGATCGACGGCAAAGCGATCTTCAAGCAAGAGTTCCTTGATGCAGGTCCGGTAAACCGGTCGTTGTATCAAGTCGGCGCACAGCTTCAGGGTCGTGGCTACTTCCAGGACTATGGTTATGAAATCCAGTGGTCGAACGAATTCGCTCTTGAAGGCATCGCCCTTTATGACGAAGGCGACTACCTGATTGACCAGTTCCTGGGCGTCGCGTTCAACGCAGACGAACAGAAGGTCTATGACCGCTACTGGGGTTCGATCCGTGATTACATGCTCGAGCGTCAGCAGGCATGGATCCTTGGCAACGGCGACGTTGAGGCGGATTGGGACGACTATCAGGCACAGCTTGAGAAATTGGGCCTGAGTGATGTTCTAGAGGTTATGCAGTCAGCATATGAGCGCCAGTACGGCGGTTAATCTCTCCTCCCTTGCCGCCCGTCGAACAAGCGACGGGCGGCATACCTTTTTGACCAATTTCAGGACGATCCGTCGATGTCTTCGACCACGAAAACAAACAAAGCCTATTTGGACGAACCGCGCGCGGGGCGATTGAACATTCAATACACGCCCGCTGAAGGTGCTCAGTTGGTTGAGAACCCACCGCGTTTCATGTGGCTGCCCGTTGTAGAAGACGAAGCGACCTATATCCTGCGTGTTTCCTCGGACCCTAAATACCCAAAGGGAATGACCGAGACCTACACCGACATCCCGTTGAATTTTTATACGCCTGCTAGCACGTTGGCCGCCGGCGATTACGTCTGGTCCTATGCCGTTTTTGATCCCGCAACCGGTGGGCCGAAAACCGAATGGAGCAAATCGCGCGGATTTGAAATTCCGGCAGATTTGCCAGAGACTCCGGTGCCCAGCCGATCAGAGCGATATGCCTCAGCCGATATGGCGCGCCCTCGGCTTTGGTTGGGACCAAAGGAATTGGATCAGTTCAAGGCAGATGTTGCCGAAAACCCAGACCATTGCACGTGGTCGGAGTTCTACGAAAAATCCGTCCTGCCTTGGATGGACCGCGAAATAATGACCGAGCCTGTCGGCTATCCAAATCACCAGCGGGTGGCACCGGTTTGGCGCCAGACTTATATCGATTGCCAAGAGCAGATTTACGCCATCCGCCATCTGGCGATTGGCGGGCATGTGACCGACAACGCAGAAATGCTTGACCGCGCCAAGGCCTGGTTGCTTGAAACCGCGACCTGGGATCCCATGGGCACCACGTCGCGCGGCTACACCGACGAATGGGCCTATCGCGTCTGCGTTGCGCTGGCTTGGGGATATGACTGGCTGCATGGCGAACTCTCCGAGGGCGAACGCACCGTTGTGCGCGCCGCGCTTCTTGAGCGCACCCGCGACGTTGCGCATCATGCGATTTTGAACGCCAATATTCACCTGTTCCCGTATGACAGCCATGCTGTGCGGTCGGTCTCTGCCGTGATTATCCCCGCCTGCATCGCCATGCTGGATGACGAGCCTGAGGCCCGCGAGTGGCTGGACTATTCCATTGAATTCCTATCCACCGTGTATTCCCCCTGGGGAGATACCGATGGTGGCTGGGCCGAGGGGCCGCACTACTGGATGACCGGCATGGCCTATCTGACCGAAGCCGCCAACCTGCTTAAGGCGTTTACCGGCATCAACATTTACGACCGGCCGTTTTTCCAAAAAACCGGCGACATGCCGCTTTACACCAAGGCGCCCGACACACGCCGCGCCACGTTCGGCGACGACTCAACGATGGGCGACCTGCCGTGTTTGAAAATTGGCTACAACCTACGGCAATACGCTGGCGTTACCGGGAACACCGCCTACCAATGGTACTACGACGAGATCAAGCGCAACGATCCCGGCACGGAGATGATGTTCTACAACTACGGTTGGTGGGATCTGAATTTCGACGAGTTGATGTATCAAAGCCTTTGGCCGCAAATCGAGTCCGTGCCGCCTGCGGATATTGACAAGCTCAGGTGGTTCAAAGGCATCGGCTGGGTTGCAATTCAGCATCGGATGGACGACCCCGACAAACACATCCAGTTTGTGATGAAAAGCTCTCCGTTCGGATCGATCAGTCACAGCCACGGTGACCAGAACGCGTTCTGTCTGTCCGCTTTTGGCGAGGATTTGGCGATCCAGTCGGGGCACTACGTCGCCTTTAACAGCACGATGCACCAAAGCTGGCGCAAGCAAACAGTTTCAAAAAATGCCATAATGATAAACGGCAAAGGACAATATGCAGGTCGCGACAAGTCGCTGCAAATGCAGTCCACCGGCAATATTCTGGCCGCGGAAGAACGCGAAGACCACATCTATATCAAGGGCGATGCGACGGCCGCCTACCAGCTTTTGACACCCGAAGTGACCAGCGTTGAACGCGAAATCTATTTTGTGCGCGACAGCTATTTCGTCATCGTCGACAGCATTGATGCCTCTGAACCGGTCGATGTCGACTGGCGCATCCACGCAAACAACGCGTTTGATCTAGGCGCAACCTCATTCAGGAACACTGGCGAAAAGGCTGGATTTTACGGCCAAGTCATCTGGTCCGAAGGCGGTGCGCCGGAAATCTCGCAAGCGACGGAATTTGCAGGCGTGGACATGAAGGAAATCGAAGGCCTGCCCGTCAGCACGGTTCTAACCGCGCATTATCCCAAAGCCTCGCGACATCGCATCGTGACGCTATTGGTCCCCTACCCCAAAGACGATCCGCGGCGCATTTTCCACTTCATGGACGATCAAGGTTATGACGCGGATCTTTATTTCACAGACGCCGATGAGAATACGTTCAAAATCATCGTCAAAAAACTAGCTGCGACAAACATCTGATGTCTTTGAACCTGACGACATCACTTGGAGACACCCTATGACCGTCAAAAACTATTTCCCCGGTTCAGAAAATGAACCTTTTGATGCAGGCAACGGCCTGACCCGAAAAGTTGGAGCCTTCAATGACAACTTGATGTGCGTTGAAGTGCACTTCGAAAAAGGCACGGTCGCGGCGCTCCACAGTCATCCGCATGAACAGATCACCTACGTCATTTCGGGAAAGTTTGAATTTACCGTCGGCGATGAAACCTATGTCGTTGGCGCAGGTGACTCTCTCTACAAACAACCAAACATCATTCACGGCGCAACCTGCCTTGAGGCAGGAATGCTGCTCGATATGTTCACTCCGCATCGCGCGGACTTTCTTTGATCCAATAATAATGAAAAACAAAACGGAGGATACGGTATGACCAAGCCAGTGATCGGCTTTATTGGCCTGGGCCTGATGGGCGGAAACATGGTTGAAAACCTTCAGACCAAAGGTTTCGAACTCGTCGTTATGGACCTCAACAAAGATGCCGTCGGCGCGGTCCTGGCGCGTGGCAATGCCTCTGAAGCCACATCGCCAAAAGCGCTGGCCGAAGCAAGCGACATCGTCATGTTGTGCCTGACCACGTCCGACGTCGTCGAGGCCGTCGTCTACGGCGACAACGGTATTCTGGCTGGAATAAGCGAGGGGTCGGTTCTGATCGATTTCGGAACCTCAATTCCCGCGTCAACCCGCAAGATCGGCGCCGATTTGGCCGCCAAGGGCGCGGGCATGGTCGACGCCCCACTTGGCCGAACACCAGCACATGCCAAGGACGGTCTTCTCAATATCATGGCCGCCGGCGATAAAGACACTTTTAACAAGGTCAAACCGGTGCTCGATCAGCAGGGCGAAAACGTCTTTTATCTCGGAGCCCTCGGTGCGGGGCATGTCACCAAGCTGATTAACAACTTCATGGGAATGACAACCGTGTGCACGATGAGCCAGGCTTTCGCCGTGGCAGATCGCGCCGGTGTGGATCGCCAACAGCTTTTTGACATTATGTCCACCGGTCCGTCAAACTCACCGTTTATGGGTTTCTGCAAAAACTACGCGGTCGACGGTGTCAGTGACTTGGGTTTCTCGATTAACAACGCGAACAAGGATTTGGGCTATTTCCTAAAGATGGCCGAGGACATGGGCACCCGCGCCGAGATCGCCGAGGGTACTTCGCACAATCTTCAGGCGGCGGTGGACGCAGGCCTTGGCGATGGCAATGTCCCGGAAATTTTCGACTACTTCCTAAAACTCGAAAACTGATCGCAAACATCCAACGGGCCGACTGCTCTCAGATTGAAAGAAAGAACTGCCATGAAACTTCAGGGAAAAACCGCAATCGTAACCGGTGGTGGGCGGGATATTGGCCGCGCTTGCGCGGTGAAATTGGCGTCTGAGGGGGCAAATGTCGTCGTCAATTACTTCGCTAGCAGCGCCGGAGCCGACAAAACCGTGGCCCAGATCGAGGCCATGGGCAGAAACGCGATTGCTGTGCAAGGTGATTTGAGCAAGCCTGAAGACGTCGATAATCTGGTGGCAAAAACGGTCGAAACCTTCGGCGGTATTGACGTTCTGGTGAACAACGCAGGTGGTCTGGTTGAACGCAAAACGATTGCCGAGATGACACTAGAGCATTGGCAAGCAGTCATGGATTTGAACCTGACCAGCACCTTCCTGATGATTAAAGCCTGCCTGCCGCACATGACGTCCGGTGCAATCGTCAACCTTGCCTCTCAGGCTGGACGCGACGGAGGCGGCCCCGGCGCAATTCCATACGCAACATCCAAGGGCGCAGTGATGACAATGACCCGCGGTTTGGCCAAAGAACTCGGGCCCGACATACGTGTCAACGCGTTGTGCCCCGGTATGATCGATACGGATTTCCACAACATCCACACCCCTGACGCCGCGCGTCGCGGGTTCGAGGCCACAGCCCCCGTCAAACGCCAAGGCGTTCCCGAGGATGCTGCCAATCTTGTGCTATTCCTTTCTTGCGACGATTCAGCTTTCTTGACCGGAACCAATATCGACATCAACGGCGGTATGCTTTTCTCATAATCGTTAGGAAGAAATCCAATGCCGACCGTCTTATCCCTTTCAGGTCACACCTGCTGCACCGCTGATATTGGTGTGTTTCAATGATCGTCGAGTGGTAGAAAATGCGTTTCCTTGCGATTGGCGAATGTATGGCCGAACTGGCACCCGCAAACTCTGATGCAGAGTATCGGTTGGGGTTCGCGGGGGATACGTTCAACACAGCTTGGTATCTTGCGCGCCTAAGCCCTGAGTTGGACGTGGCCCTGTTCACGGCGATCGGCACCGATCGCATCTCGCAACAAATGCGCGCCACTGTTTTGGATAGCGGGATTGAGGATCAGTTCATCCAGGGTCTCGATGATCTGACGCTCGGGTTGTACCTGATTTCACTGAACAACGGCGAGCGCAGCTTTTCATACTGGCGCGGCCAATCGGCGGCACGTCAGATGCTGCGCGACAAAGCGTTCTTTGCCTCGGCCTTGGATCAATCAGACATCATCTATTTTTCTGGCATCACCCTCGCCATATTGGACCAAAGCCAGCGCGAGACCCTGATCGAGGGTCTGAAAGCGGCCCGTTCGGCAGGCAAGATCATAGTGTTTGACCCAAATCTACGACCGCGTTTGTGGGATGACACGACGCAAATGATGGATGTAATTATGCACGGTGCATCGGTTTGCGACGTCGCCCTGCCCTCGTTTGAGGACGAAGCAACGTGGTTCAACGACGCCGATCCGGAAGCCACGTTAAAGCGCTACCAAAAAGCGGGTGCATCGACGGTCATTGTCAAAAACGGGGCTGACCCCGTTTGCTACAGCCAGAACGCTCAGCAGGGGCGGGTCGCTGTTACGCCGCTGAGCAAAGTGGTTGACACCACAGCGGCTGGCGACAGTTTCAACGCCGAAATCATCTCGGGACTGGTGAATGATACGCCGATTGCGCAAAGCGTTGAACGTGCATGCAAATTGGCGGCGAGCGTCGTGCAAGGCAAAGGGGCCTTGGTGCCGATCAATCTCGATCAAATCGACAGTTAGGGTGATCCCAAAAGGACTAGAAAATGCCAAACCCTCCTAAAGGCGATACGATTGCGCTTCACGCCGAGACCCTCGACCGGCTTGCAAATGCCAGCACCGCAACGATCGCAACGCTTTTGTACAAAAGGGGGTATTTCAACGCTTATGTCCAAGGCGTTTCAGCGCTCGCGACCGGAAAGCGGCGCATGGTTGGTCCTGCCTTCACGCTTAGATATATTCCCGCGCGTCCCGATACAGATCCTCTCGATGCGTTTCGCGAAGAAGATCATCCGCAACGCGTCGCGGTCGAAACCTGCCCTGAAGGCGCAGTATTGGTCATGGATTGCCGTGGCGATGCCTCGGCTGCTTCGGCGGGGTCGATCCTGTTGACGCGCCTCCAAGTTCGGGGCGCGGCGGGCGTCGTAAGTGATGGCGGCATTCGTGACGCGGCTGGCGCTGCAAAACTGGACATGCCGATCTTTGCCGCCTAACCTTCGGCGCCCACAAATCTGACAAAGCACCACGCCGTCGACATTGGCCTGCCAATCGCCTGCGGCGAGGTTGCGGTTTACCCTGGCGATGTCATTCTAGGTGACGACGATGGCGTCATGGTCATTCCACGGCATCTGGCGGATGAGGTCGCAAAGGAAAGCGTCGATATGGAGCTGTTTGAAGACTTCGTACTCGAAGAAGTGCTGCAAGGCGTTCCGATCATCGGGCTGTACCCTCCGACAAAGCCTGAGACGCTTGCACGTTTTGAGGTCTGGAAGAACGAGAGAGACGGATAAAGCATGCGGGAAACTTGGCGCTGGTTTGGAGAGTACGACAGCATAACTCTGCCCGAGGTCGCGCAGACCGGCGCGTCCGGTATCGTTTCCGCGCTGCATGGCGTCCCCTATGGTCACGTCTGGATGCGCGACGACATCGCAAAGCGCCGCGACGATATCCAGGCCGCGGGGCTTACCTGGGATGTCGTCGAAAGCCTACCGGTGCATGAGAGCATCAAGATGGGGAAAGGCGAACTTGCCCCTTTGTTTGCCAACTACCGCCAGTCCCTTGCAAATCTCGCAGCCGAAGGCATTCGCACCGTTTGCTACAACTTCATGCCCGTACTCGACTGGACACGGACGGATTTACATGCTCCTGTCAAAACGGGCGGTTCCTGCCTGCGGTTTTCTGCCGCCAAAATGGCGGCCTTTGAAATTCACATGCTTGGACGTCAGGACGCCTATGACACCTATTCGCCCGAGGCCCTTCAGGCAGGCGATGTCTGGGCGCGGAACGCGTCTGAATGTGAACGTGCCGATCTATTGCACGCGATCATGTCCGGCCTGCCCGGCGCTGCGTCCACCTATGACATCGACGGTTTGCGCCACGTCATTGCAGACTATGATGGCATTTCACACAACGACCTGCGCAACAACCTCGCGCGGTTTTTGAAAGAAGTTGTTCCGACGGCAGCAGAGCTTGGCATAAAGCTGTGCATTCATCCCGATGATCCGCCCCGCGATATATTGGGGCTTCCCAGGATTGTTTCGACAAAACAAGACATCGCGTGGATTTTGAGCAGCTTGGACGAAGCTGCCAATGGACTGACGCTTTGCACCGGGTCTCTTGGGGCGCACCCGCTGAACGATCTTGTAGATATTGCCGCTAGCTTTGCCAATCGAACGCATTTCGCGCATCTTCGCAACGTGCGCAAAGACGCCGATGGATCGTTTGAAGAAAGCGCGCATCTTGACGGCGACGTCGACATGATAGGCGTGGTTAAAGCATTGCTTGCTGCCGAAGCCTCGCGGCCTGCCGAAATCCCGTTCAGGGCGGATCACGGCCACGCGCTGTTGTCGGACATCGGTCAGACCTTTCAACCCGGCTACACGTTGATCGGTCGGCTGCGCGGTCTCAGCGAATTGCGCGGAGTCATCACCGCGCTGAGCGCCCGATGAGCCCACAAGGAGATACGCTACGTTGTCCTCAAACCCAAAGGTCTTGATCGCAGGAACCGGATTTGCTGGCGAAGGCCATGCAGCAGCTTTTCGCGCCGCGGGCGCTGACGTCGTCGGGATCGTCGGACGAACGCTAAACGTCGTGCAAGACGTTGCCGAAAGGAACGCGATCCCCTTTTATGGATTGAATTGGGCCGAGGCGCTTGAGCAGATAGAACCTGACATCGTGTCCGTCGCCACCCCGGGCGGCGCGCATTACGAACCGATCAAACAAGCGATTGCCGCTGGCTGTCACGTGTTCTGCGACAAGCCAATGACGGCCAGTGGCGCGACTGCCTCAGAGCTTTTTGAGTTGGCACAAAATCAAGGCGTGAAAACCGCCTATGCCGCCAGCTTTCGCTATACGGGCGGTGTTTTGCACGCGAAGAAGCTGGTCGCCGAAGGGGCAATCGGTGAACCCACCGAGGTCGAGTGCATTTCGCATTTCAATCTAGAGCGCAACATTCCCTTTGGCTGGTCGCATCGCAAAGACGCAGGCGGCGGTCGTCTCAACAACAACTTCACCCATACGCTATCCATCGTCACATCGGTCGTCGGCGATAAAATACTTTCGATCATGGGGGACGTCCGCGACGACCTTGGCCAAGCCCCGATTGTCGAGGGCGTTCACAACTTCATGACACGTCGAAACTTTATTCCCAAAGATCTGGCCGATCCCGCGCTTCAATGGGGGGAAAGCGACGTTGAGTGGTCCTACACTGTCTTGGCAAAACTTGAGAGTCCGCACGCAAGGAAACCAGTTTCGATGTTGTTCAAACACGGTGGATTGGTGCCTCGGTTCCATGAAGATCACATCGTTTTCCACGGGACCAAAGGTTCAATCTATCTAAAAGGCCACTACGGAGGTGGCGCGTTGTATCTTTGGGGCGACGACAAGACGTGGACGGAACAGCCACTGCCCGCCGAAATCGCTGCCACTCTTCCTGACGTCAAAGGCGAAACCGAACAATGCTGGCATTATCTCGCGCGCGAATTTGTCAGGGACATCCAAGGGCAAAAAGTCGAACCATACCCGACCTTCAAAGAAGGGGCAGAGTATCAAAATATCATCGACCTAATTCGCCATAGCAACAATTGGACAGACCTGTCCAAGTCGGACTGAGGTCATCGGCAAGGAGCCACACATGAAGATTACTGGCGCAAAAGTTTTCCTCGGCGGACCGGGCAAAAACTATGTCACGTTGAAGATCATGACCGATCAAGGCGTCTATGGTCTCGGTGACGCGACGCTTAACAATCGCGAGTCTCTCACAGCGGCTTACCTTCAGGACTATCTGGTCCCAAACCTGATAGGGATGGACCCGCGCAAAAGCGAAGACATCTGGCAGTTCTTCTATCGCGGCGCTTATTTCCGCCGTGGACCGATTGCGATGGCGGCCTTCGGGGCGATTGACATGGCCCTTTGGGACATCAAAGGCAAGCTGGCCAACATGCCGCTTTATCAATTGTTCGGGGGCAAAAGCCGTGATGGCGCGATGGTTTACGCCCATGCCACGGGTGCCGACCTTTCAGACCTGATGGACTCGGTCGCCTACTATGTCGCGCAGGGCTACAAAGCCGTCCGCGTCCAATGCGGCATCCCGGGCATGCCGAGTGCAAGCTACGGAGTTTCGGAAACCAAGGGCGACGTCGAAAACTACATCACGGATTTTAGCGGCGTGCGCCCAAAGATCGAGGTTTGGGATACCGATCGCTACATGCGCTATATGCCCGGAGCCTTGGCGGAGATTCGCGCGCGATTTGGACCCGAGCTGAAAATTCTCCACGATGTGCACCACAGGCTGTTGCCACGTGAAGCGGCTGAATTCGCCAAAGAGGTCGAACCCGTGCGCCTTTTTTGGCTGGAAGACCCGACGCCAGCCGAGGATCAGACTGCACTGAAATTCCTGAGGCAACACTCAACCGTCCCAATCGCCATCGGCGAGGTGTTCAACTCGATCTACGATTGCAATACGTTGATCGAGCAAGAACTGATCGACTTTATTCGCGTTGCGGTCACCTATGCTGGCGGGATCACGCACGTGAAGCGCATTGTTGATTTGGCCGGTCTTCACAACGTTCGCACCGGTTTTCACGGGGCACCCAGCCACTCACCACTTTGCATGGCTGCGCAAGCGCATCTCAATGCCTGGGCCCCGAACTTCGGTATTCAAGAATATCTGGTTCTCGGCACACCCGAATGCGACGCGATGTTCCCATCCGAGCACAGGCTTGAAAACGGCTTGTTTTATGTCAGCGATGCACCCGGTCTTGGGGTGGAATTCGACGAAAAAGAAGCCGGGCGATATAGCTACATCCCGGGCAGTCACCCCGTGGTGCGTCTGGAAGATGGCACCGTGTGGAACTACTGACC
>JBELFK010000021.1:22328-26837 GCA_042092935.1 Paracoccaceae bacterium
CGGGCAGTCACCCCGTGGTGCGTCTGGAAGATGGCACCGTGTGGAACTACTGACCGGGCCGCCATAAGGTCAAGATGTGTATCGCAGACGTCTGCGAATGCTGACCTATTTTGAGGTCAAAGGCTTTCGTGGCTGCGCGGCATTGCGTATAGATTAGGGCATAAAGACCCGAACTATTCGCTGTAGCCTCTCTATTTTATCTGTTGCCGGGATTTCCCATGTCTGACGCACGATCCTATGTCTTGATTTCGCCTTGCCGCAACGAGGCCCAATATATGCGGCGCACCTTAGACAGCGTCATCGCTCAGACAGTATTGCCGACCTTGTGGGTGATTGTCGACGATGGCTCGACAGATGAAACGCCGGAAATCCTAGCCGAATACGCGGCCGCCCACGATTGGATCCGCATCGTACAAAAGCCTGACCGGGGCCACCGCGCCGTGGGTCCAGGGGTTGTTGAGGCGTATTATTTCGGGTTGGCGACGATCGATCAGGACGCTTTCGAATATTCCTGCAAGATGGATCTCGATCTCGATCTTCCGACCGGATATTTCGAAGGGCTCATAACGCGGATGGAGGAAAACCCTCGTATTGGAACATGCTCCGGGAAACCGTACTTCCGTATCAACGGCGTTATGACGTCCGAGCGACGCGGAGACGAAATGTCTGTAGGCATGACCAAATTTTATCGGCGGGAATGCTTTGCCGACATTGGCGGCTACGTGCGCGAAGTGATGTGGGATGCCATTGATTGCCACAAGGCCCGCCAGCTTGGCTGGATTGCGGTCAGTTGGGACGATGAAGAGCTTCGGTTTGAGCATTTGCGCCCGATGGGATCCTCGCAGTCCTCGATCTTTGTCGGGCGTCGTCGTCACGGCATGGGTCAGTATTTCATGGGGTCGGACATCTTTTTCTTCGCCGCCACCTGCGTTTTCCGCATGGTCGAGCCGCCCTATCTGTTGGGCGGATTGGCGATGATGCAGGGCTACATTGGCGCATGGCTGCGCCGTGTGCCACAGTTAGACGACCCCGAATTGCGCGCCTTTATTCGCAAGTATCAACGCCGCGCTCTATTCGTCGGCAAAGCCCGCGCCGTGGCCGAGGTTGAGGCAGAGCGGGCACATCTGATGGACACCAGAAAAACCTGACCATCCCTAAGATTTGTAAGGAAATAGCCGAGATCTCTGAGACCCCGGCTAACACTGTCGCGCCCGCGCTTTTACTTGGCGTCAGCCCTTTGGCCACGTGGCTGGATCGATTTGCGCCAGGTCACCGTTGATGCGGCGAGTTGCAACGCGATCACGATTCCGACAAGCACCACAAACGGCCACCTCGCCCAGTTCGGCTCGGGAATTTGACGGTGGTAATCCAGAAAGTGAACGAACAGAAAATAGGCGATGTGCGTGACCGACAGCCACCAAAGGATGTAGGTGCCCTGTTGGATGTATTTCCACACGCCGCTGCCCAGCAACCTTTGGCTAAGGTCGTTTGACGTGATCGCCAAAACAATTCCATAAATCAGCGCGATCAACCCGATCAGGTTTGCCAAAGCAAAACCTTGGTTGACCATAACATATTCCTGCAAGCCTGGATGGAACTCAAAGCCAAAGAGACGCATCAGATCCAGTGTCACCCAACCAAATAGAATGATGATCGCGTGCACCAACGCCAGTACGATCGCGTATACGCCCAGTTCCCGACGGTAGGGTAAATAGCGCGTAAACCGGCGCCATAGACGGGCCATTGGACCGAGTGCCATTGCCAGTGCGACAAGCACCAACGACATGTCTCCGATCGCCCTGTTCCAACGATGCATTGCCGACCACTCGGCCCGGCTTTCAAGAAAAAGCCATGTCCCGAGAACGGAAATAAATACGACGATGAGGTGGCGTTGCCACCAGGTTCTTTCAGCCAGAATAGATTTCAAAACGCGCGCTCCTGTTGTCTTGAGCGAGTCATACAATCACTCGGCAGATCGCGCGATCCAAGCTCTCAAATATAGCCTTTCCAAGCCAAAAACCGCCGAAATCGCCACGAGAGAGTAAACAACAATGAGCGGATCAGTTTGCAGCTTCATCATTGTAAACGCTGCCAGAACGGTCGCGTCCATCGCAAGAGCCGCTAGAAGAACTGCGCCCGAGGCGCCGATCTCTTTGCGCCGGTAACGAAAAACACCCCAGTGCACGGCCATGTCCATGATGAGATAGAAGAACGCCCCAAGTGACGCGATCCGACCAAGGTCGAAGAACACCGCCAGCGCCGAGGCAATGACAACGGTGTAGACCAACATATGCCGCTGGATATTGCCCGTCATGCCAAAATGGCTGTGGGGGATCATCTTCATGTCGGTCAACATCGCCAACATGCGCGACACCGCAAAAACGCTGGCCAGAACGCCCGAAGCGGTTGCCACCGCCGCCAGCAGAACGGTCAGATAAAACCCAACCTCGCCAAGTGCCGGTTCCGCGGCTTCGGCCAGCGAATAGTCTCGGGCCGCGATAATTTCGTCGATGGTCAGGCTTGCCCCGACGCCAAAGGCCACAAGCAGGTAGACCACGACGCAGATGCCGATCGAGATCATGATTGTGCGCCCAACGTTGCGGTGGGGGTCGGTGATCTCACCTCCGCTGTTGGTGATCGTTGTAAACCCTTTGAACGCAAGGATCGCCAGGGCAACCGCCGCCACGAACCCAACGGAGCCAAAGGTTTCCGAGGACTGGGATGCGGCCGCAAACTTGAATCCACTCGACCAAAGCGCGGCGACACCAAAAAGCGCGATACCGCCGATCTTGAGGGCCGCCATGATAAGCGAAATCAACCCGACCGAGCGGTTCCCCGCAATGTTGACCAGAAAAGCAAAGATGATGACAGCAACCGAGAGTATCGGCACAAGCGGACCACCCGTGATGTCAAACGGACGCAAGACATAGGTGGCAAACGTTCGCGCCACGAGGCTTTCAGCAATAACCATGCTGAGCGCCATCAACAATGCAGCACCGGCTGCAATCGCACCCGGTCCATAACATTTTTGCAGGATCATCGCGATGCCACCTGACGATGGCCAGGCGTTGGACATCTTTATGTAGCTGTAGGAACTAAAGCTGGTGACAATTGCGCCGACGATAAACGCAAACGGGAAAAGAGGGCCCGCCAACTGGGCAATCTGCCCAGTCAGCGCGAATATCCCGGCCCCGATCATGACGCCTGTACCCATTGCGACGGCACCGCCCAGACTGATTGAGCCCGCGCGAAGGTCGCTGCCCTTGTGATCGTGTTGCATGATTTCTGTCCTGCCACGAATGGGCGTTTATGGTTTATGACGACACAGAGGCCGGAATGGTGTTTTCAGAGGGTGGTCACATTAGCTGTGATCGTCTTCTTCTTCCTCATCGTCATGATTATCTTCGGTTTCTTCTTCATCATCATGACCGTCGTCGGCTTCTTCCTCATCATCATGACCGTCGTCGGCTTCTTCGTCATCATGGCCGTCGTCTTCTTCGTCGTCAGCATGAGCATCGTCATCATCGGCGTGTGCCATCATGGCTTCGATTTCTGGGGGAATTTCGTCGTCCGAGAACATTGCTTGTTCACCGGCATCGTGCACAAAGGCAATGATCGCGGCCAATTCATCGCCGTCAAGGTAGATCACGTCGCCCAATTCATCGCGCTGCAATTCAACCATCGCTTCTGCGCCCATCCACATACGCGCTGCGAAATCGAAGGGACTCATGGGAAGATCCATGAACTCGGCGTCCAGCATCGGCGCATCAACGCCGCCAACGCCGTTGATCGAGTGACAAACAACGCAGCCCTTTGACACGAATAATTCGCGCCCTTCGGCGGAATCCATTTTCGGCAATACAAGGCCTGCTGATACTGACGGGTTGGTGTCTGCACCAACTGGCACGGCGCCAACAAGTGAGACTGCCGCTGCTGTCATTAATAGTTTCGAAAGTTTCATGGTCTTCTCCATAATGTATTCAATTCGTCGTGTTGCTGCCTGTCTATAGGCCGACGCGCCCGACTTTGCGGACGCGGGATGGCCGTCGTGGCGAGATGATCGCAAGACCCACATGAACAGGTCATGCCTTTGTTAGATTGCGCGCTGTCCGCACGCCGATTTATGTGTAGCGGGACTATTGGTTAGCGAATCCAACCATGTCTCTACGATTTTTGCCAAAAACACTGGTAACCACACAAATGACGTCAAACATCTTGGCGGATGCTTTTTCATGCCGAGATACTAACAGAATCAAAATGTAACTCGTTGATACAGGTCAAATGGCGAAAAGCCGGCCGTTCTTGCCATGAATGTCAAAATCGTCCAAATTTTGTCGCCTGATTTTAAGAGCTAGTTCACCCACGTCAGAGCACCTAAGGCAAAGCGAGCTGCCACTGCGATGCCTATGAATTACGTCACTGGACTGGAAAAATCGGCGTCAATCCTTGCCTGTTCCCGACCCGTGGCCGCCGTGACCTTTGTGCATGAAAAAGTGCATGCCGACGCAA
>JBELFK010000022.1:0-19748 GCA_042092935.1 Paracoccaceae bacterium
GTGCTTGAGCACGTGCCCGACGCCGGACCCTTTGCCCGCCGGCTGTTAGAAATTGCCAATACTGTCGTTATTTCGGTGCCCTACATGTGGGGCGAAAACGCGGTATCCGACCATATCCACGATCCAATTGATCGCAAAAAACTGCGGCGCTGGATGGGACGAGGCCCCAACTACGCCGTTGTTGTCGAAGAACCGTTTCGCAAGGCCAAACGCTTGATCGCCGTTTATGACCAAGACCCAAAACGCGGCTTTGGTAAGAAAGATTTTAAGCATCGCATTCACAGAAATCGCATCGGGTCTTAATCTTTTGCTAATCTGAAAATGTTTGCCTGCGGGTATGACAAACTCAGATTCCATTGCAGAAAAAAACTGGCGTGTTCTGGTTGAGGCTTACAACCTCAGACAAAAGAACGAAGCCCAATCGCAAACCGATCCGGCCGATATACCTGATCCGTCCGGATCTGCCGCAGCGGCCCATGTGTTGCACCGGGGCAGGTTTCCGCACCGGTTGCGCGTGACATCGATTGCCGAGTAGCGGTATCAGAGCATCGCATCATGCGCCCATTGTAGCAGGGCTTGTCTTTGGCGGGGTCTGCAAAAAAGGTCACCTGGGTAACAGTTGGCGCGGATTTGACCCGCGTGTCGGGCAAAGCCCCGCCAACGCTTGATCTGCGCAGCATCAACATCAGGAATGCGGCGGCCCAGGTAGTAACGGCAATACCATTGAAACCAGCCACGCGGATCGGGCCCGATGATCCAGCCTTTGGCCTTCCATTCAGACAGGCTTTGACGGCTTTTGACCCCGAAGAAGTTCAACGACGGATTGGCAGTTGCGGACAGCTTCGCGTTGGCAAACCACTGTGACGGAAGCTCATCCGCACCGTCCGTATAATACTTGCCCTCAAACACCCCCATCTCAAGCATTTCTTGCGGTGAATAGGCAGGCGCAAAATCGTCCGCGAAATCCTGACCTTCGCGGGCGATTAATTCGTAGGTGTAGTTTGATTGATATCCGTCCGATACGGTTACAACTCTCAAGCGCTCTCCCAATTTTCGATTGCGTCAATGGCGTCCTTTGCTGTTTCTACGTACCGGAATAGTTTCAGATCATCTTTTGCGATCGTGCCCGCACGCGCCAAGGCCTCCCAATTGATAACCTCGTCCCAGAATTCCTTGCCAAACAGCAAGAACGGGATCGGGTCCATCCTGCCGGTTTGAATCAGCGTCAACGTCTCGAACATTTCGTCCATCGTACCAAAGCCGCCAGGGAACACACAAATCGCCTTGGCGCGCATCAGGAAATGCATTTTACGGATCGCGAAGTAGTGGAAGTTGAAACAAAGCTCGGGCGTCACATATTCATTGGGTGCTTGCTCATGCGGAAGCACGATGTTCAAACCGATTGAGGCACCCCCCGCATCCGCGGCCCCGCGATTTCCGGCCTCCATCACACCGGGACCGCCGCCGGTTACGATGACGTGCTCACGCCCATAACTGCGCATACTGTGTTCGGTCATTGCCTTGGCGAATTTGCGGGCTTCGTCGTAGTATTTCGACAGTTTCGCCATTTCCTCAGAAACGCCCTCGGTCAGTTCAGGGGGCCTGATCCGCGCACCGCCAAACATGACGATGGTGCTTTCAATGCCCCGCTCGTCCAACACCATTTGTGTTTTCAGCAATTCCAACTGCAACCGGACCGGCCGCAACTCATCACGGCACAAAAAATCGCGATCATCGAACGCCAAGCGGTAGGCTGGGGCGCGGGTCTGAGGGGTGTCCGGCACCCCTTCGGCCAATTGCATGTCTTCATGCGCTGCTGGAAATCGTCGTTGGCGGTCGTCACTCATTTTCGCATCCCTTGTTTGCGTCTCGGAACGAGTCTATAGGCGGGCGAGATCAACAGCCAGTCACGACTGAGAGGGAAATACATGTCGAACGCCCAACTGGAATCCGCAATCGAAGCCGCATGGGATGCCCGCGATACAATCTCGCCGTCGACAACAGGCGAAACCCGCGAGGCGATCCAAGACACGTTGAACGCGCTTGACGGTGGCACTCTGCGCGTTGCCGAGAAAATGGACAATGGCGATTGGCATGTGAACCAATGGGCCAAAAAGGCGGTTCTTTTGTCGTTCCGCTTAAACGACATGGCCCCGATTTCCGGTGGCAATGGCGACACGACCTGGTGGGACAAGGTGCCCTCCAAATTCGACGGATGGGGTGAGAACCAGTGGAAAGCCGCCGGTTTCCGCGCTGTGCCCGGGTCAATCGTGCGTCGCTCGGCCTATATCGCCAAGGATGTGGTTCTGATGCCGTCCTTTGTGAATATCGGTGCTTATGTCGATGAAGGCTCGATGGTTGACGGCTGGGCGACAGTGGGATCATGCGCGCAAATCGGTAAGAACGTGCATCTGTCCGGCGGAGTAGGCATCGGCGGCGTGCTTGAGCCTATGCAGGCAGGCCCGACGATCATCGAAGACAACTGCTTTATCGGCGCGCGTTCCGAAGTGGTCGAGGGCTGCATAGTACGCGAAGGCTCGGTTTTGGGCATGGGCGTGTTTATCGGCCAGTCGACCAAAATCGTCGACCGCGAAACCGGCGAAGTGATGTATGGCGAAGTGCCACCCTATTCGGTGGTGGTTGCGGGGTCGATGCCGTCGAAAAACGACATCAACCTGTATTGCGCCGTGATCGTTAAGCGCGTTGACGCAAAGACACGCAGCAAAACGGGCATCAACGATTTGCTGCGCGACTAACTCAATCTGGATGAGATTTGGGCCGTCTGCGTACTGCGCAGGCGGCCTTTTTAGTGCAAAGCGTAGACTTGCGACAAAAGACGGCCCTCATGCGCCCGCAAACACGGGCGTGCGATCGGCCCGTAGTCGCCTGTTTCCAACTCGGGAAACAAATCGAAAAGCTCTTGTTTTGTTGAGTTGTCAAACGACCCGAGCGTCTCGGCCCCTGGTTGGTAGCTTTCGCTTTCCAGTCCATTGGCAAAGATGATCTCATGTCGATCAAACAGCAGGTGGCAATAGGTGACAACACCGGATCCTGTTTGCTGTCTTATCGTTTTCTCGTTCACCAGATGCGCGGCTTTAACCAGCATTTCGTCGCCTTCAAACAGCATCGCGACGTGGGGTGACTTTACCAAAACCCGATGATTGGGCGAAAAGGCGACAGCGCCGTGATCGCCGATTGCGTTGCGCTCAAAAATGATCGGGGCATCTGGGCCAACCGCCACCCGCCGCGTCGTCCCAAACCAGCGGAGCACTTGCGCGCCGTTATCGCGCGTCACGACACGGTCGCCAACACGCAGGTCTTCGACCCTTCGCAAGCCCGAGGGCGTGCGGATCAGGGTGCCTGCGACAAAGCAGGGCGTCGTGTTGATCGTGACAAAGGCGGTGTCGGTGTTCCCCAGTTCATCCTCAATCGTGTAGGAAAACATATTCGTCTCAGCGTCGCCGTCAGACAGAATATCGAAGGTGCCGTCAGTGTTCAGGGTGATTTGCTCACCGGATGAAAGCGTCACAGTATCGCCCGCAACGACCGGCTGGCCGTTGATATGGGTGATTGTCAGCGATGCGCCGTTGCCGTCATTGGACAACACATCAACGCCCGAGGCCGACAAGCCGTTTATGTCAACCACATCGTCGCCGGCGACCAGCGCGGACTGCACGGAATTGCCCGCGATCAGCAAGTTACTATCGTAATAACTGTCGCCGCCATCCGCGATTGAGATTTTGATCGTGTTGGTCTCACCCGCGATCACCGGCGCCTTTAGCGTCAATGTGACGGTGAAGCCGTCCATTTCCGTGTTTGCAACATCATCGCCGTCGTAGTTATCGACATAAAGATTGCTGTTTGACGTGTCGTTGATGTTGTTGATCGTGATGTCGCCATCACCGACCGTCAATTCCGCAGGTTCGCCGTTTACCCAAATACCGACTGCATCGTTGAAACCTGTGCCCGCGTATTCCAAATATTCCTCGGACGAAAAGACGACCTGCATCGTCAAAGTCTCGCCGTCAGGGACAAACTCGGCCTCGATCGTGGCTGCGTCATAGGTTTTGACGCCCGAAAGTTTATCAAGCTCTTTGTCGCCCGATTGCCGGTTGTTCGTCGAAGTGTTGGAACGGGTGTTCACATCGCCTTTGCTATTGGTGATGCTTTCGGCCTTACCTGTCGACAGAATGACGCCTGTGTCCGACGGGGTGATGTCTGCCGCAACACTATCGCCATTCGAAAATATACCCGAGGCGTTACTGGCACCGGTATAAGACGCGCTTTCAATTTTGATCCCATCGCCAAAAATGGCTTCGGCCATTTCGGTCGCGCTGGCCTTGGTGTCAATCGGTAGCTCTGCTGCTGTGGGCATATCGATCCTCATTCACTTGCTGGGATCGGAGTACCGCTCAACAATTGCCAAACCCCTTTCACGGCTCGTCCATGAATTTAGAATTTGGCTAAACTTGTCGAAGGCTTGCCAAATTGAGAGCACCAAGCTAGGTCGGCCACATGAGCAAAGAGAAGAAACCAAGTCGGCAACAGGTCTATACACTGCTGGTGCAGGTCGGTCGAAAAGACGGTGACGGGCTGCCTGCCAAAGCGACGGGTGCGGGGCTGATGCTCTATGCCTCGGGCGTAGACGAGGCCGAGGCCGTGCGCGAAAGCGTTGCGATCCTGAAACAGGCGGATTTGTCGCCGCTGGATGTGACGGGCTATGGCACATTGTCCGAGCGTGAAGAGTTGGGCCATGAGATCGGCGACGACGAGCGTGACCTGATGGCGCGTGCTTTGGCTGAAAACTCGGTGATCGTTGCTCAGGTCGAGCCGTATTTCGACTGACCATGACGACGGACCTTAACGCGCATATCCCCGCATGGATCGATGGCAAGCTGACGCCTGTTGGTAAGTTAGAGACCCATCAACGCGGCCTTAAACACCCCGCTGTTTCAGTGATGATTATATGCGGGGATGAGATGTTGATCCAGCAACGCGCGTTGACAAAATATCACACACCGGGACGCTGGGCCAACGCCTGCTGCACGCATCCGTTCTGGGGCGAAGACCCCAAAGACTGCGCCGTGCGACGTTTAGACGAAGAACTCGGGATAACCGGTCTCGACCTGCATCACCGCGCGAACCTCGAATATCGCGCTGATGTTGGCAATGATCTGATCGAGCATGAAGTCGTGGACCTCTTTGTCGCGTGGTCGGATAAATCGCTGTCGGTGACTCCGAACGTTGACGAGGTCATGAATTGGCGCTGGGTGACTTTGGTCGACCTACTGGCCGAAATCGGCAGCGTCCCCGACAGCTTTACCCCGTGGTTCAAAATCTATCTGCAAGACTACGCCGAGACGTTAAAGCTCTAGCCGAGACGTCCGCTGGCCAAGGTGCGTGCCGCAAACTCGGGCAAGTCATGACGCGTGGCATCCCCATGCTCGGGCAGCAGCGCGATGGGCACAGCCCCGAGCAAACTTACAGGAAGCTCGTCGGCCCGTCGCCGAATGCGGCCAATGTTCATACTGGCCAAAATCGATCCATGGGCAAAGATTCCTGCGGGTTTCGGCAGAACGAACTGACAATAGGTGCGAAGCCCCCACTCGGGCGTCGGTTGACGGCGTGTTTCCAACAGGCCCGCGGGGATATGAACGGTCGATCCACCAAATGCATATTCCACGTCTGCGCCGCCAAAAACCAATCCTTGGTGATGCGCAACGGTCATATGCCGTTTCAATCCGTGAAACGGCGCGTGCAACCTGATTGGAGTAAAGGCCCCCGCCATGGGAACCGCCCGGTGGACACGCGCAAGGATCGTCTGCACGCCGAGGTCCGTGTCAATCTGATCGCCGGACTTCAACTCGCCCGCACGGACCGGACCGCGCGGTGTGTCAATCAGGGTCAACGTGTCAATGCCCGGCATGGGGCCAATCGGCTCGGGTCGATCCGAAACCGCGACATATGTCAACGCAGTCCGTGGGACGGTCAATGCCATCTCAAGAAGGTCAGTCTTTAACAGAGGAGGCGCGTTCTTGATGGTGACGGTTTCACCCAGAAAGTTGCCCGTGTTGGACACTGTAAGCCGCCCCGACCGGCTGGGGGCGTCCCAGGCGTAGGTAATCAGCATATCCGTCAGCGCGGTTTTATAGGCAATGCTCGACTTGATTATGCAATCCGGCCGCCCCTCAATTGCAATCGTAAGCTCAGGATTCCCACGACTGTCCAAGCGAAAGGACAGCGTTCTTTCCCAAGGGTCGCGGCCTGAAAACTGCAACAGCGGTTCTCCAAAGACGCAATCCGTAGACTTCAACTGAATTTGAAACGTGCCCGACGGCAATAGGTTGTCTTTCGCGAGACCCTGTTCGGGCGAACACCACGATCCGACCTTTGTTTGGTATGCAAACCAACCCATAACACCACATCCCCAAGCACCCGTTGATCGGGCTTTTCACCGCTCAGGCTAGTGTAGCGAATCACAGAGACTCCGCCAAGGCCCGTTGCGCACTGAATTGCGCCTCGTTTGGATGCGGTATATTCAGATCGGGCAATTCCAAAGGATATGACATGCCGCCCATCGATCCAGTTGATCTCACCGCCAAACTGATCCAGTGCCCTTCGGTGACGCCAGACGAGGGCGGGGCCTTGGTTCTGCTGCAAAACCTGCTCGAAGGTGCGGGGTTTGAGTGCACGCGTGTGGATCGAAACGGCACGCCGAACCTCTTCGCGCGCTGGGGCAAAAAGGGTCACGCCAAGACCTTTGGGTTCAATGGGCACACCGATGTTGTCCCATTAGGGGACGAGGCCGCATGGACCATGCAACCCTTCGGGGCCGAGATCAAAGACGGGTATATGTACGGCCGTGGCGCGGTTGACATGAAGTCGGGTGTCGCCGCATTTGCCGCGGCTGCGGTCGATCTCGTCCAGGATGCGCCGCCCGACGGTTCGCTCATCCTGACGATCACCGGCGACGAGGAAGGTGCCGCAACGGATGGCACAACCGCTTTGTTGGACTGGATGGACGCCAACGATGAGCGCATGTCCATGTGTCTTGTCGGTGAACCCACCTGTCCCGACAATATGGGCGATATGATTAAGATCGGACGCCGTGGGTCCATGACGGCGTGGTTCACCATCACCGGTGTTCAAGGTCATTCGGCCTATCCGCATCGTGCGAAAAATCCACTGCCCGCAATGGCGCGTCTGATGGATCGACTTGCCAGCTTTGAGTTGGATCAGGGGACCGATCATTTTGACGCTTCGACGCTTGCCGTGGTGAATATCGACACCGGCAATAACGCCACCAACGTCATCCCAGCCGAAACCCGCGGTGTTGTGAATATCCGCTTCAACGACACCCACAGCGGGGCGGGTCTCAGCGATTGGTTGCGCGCCGAGGCCGACACGATCGCCCAGGAATTTAGCGTTAACGTTGAAACCGAGATCAAAATCTCCGGCGAAAGTTTCCTGACTCCACCGGGTGACCTGTCGGCGCTTGTTGCAAAGGCGGTCGAAGCCGAAACCGGACGCGTGCCTGAGTTTTCGACCACGGGCGGCACCTCGGACGCGCGCTTTGTGAAGAATCACTGCCCCGTTGTTGAGTTCGGGCTTGTCGGTAAATCCATGCATCAGGTGGATGAACGCGTTGTGGTCGAACAGATCACGCAGCTAAAGCAGATATACACGCGGATATTGCGGGACTATTTTGCATGACAATAGCGATCCAGCGCACCGAAGATTTAGACGCTTGCCTCGCCATCCGGTTTACAGTGTTCGTCAAAGAGCAATCGGTCCCGATCGAAGAAGAGCGCGATCACTACGATGAAAGCGCAATCCACATCCTCGCGACCGAGAACACGACGCCCGTGGGCACCGCGCGGATCGTTCTGGTTGGCGATGTCGGAAAAATCGGCCGCGTTGCTGTGCTGGCGTCTCATCGTGGCACGGGTCTCGGGGCCAAACTGATTGCGACCTGTCTTGCGGAACTGCGATCCGTGCCGGACGTGAAAATCGCGAAACTGGGCTCTCAGACCCATGCACTCGGGTTTTACGAGAAGCTGGGATTTGTTGCCGAAGGCCCCGAATTTGACGACGCCGGCATCCCGCATCGGATGATGAGCCTGACGCTGTGACCCGACATCTTGTCGTCATGCTGAAAACCCCCGAGGCGGGCCGCGTAAAAACCCGGCTTGGGGACGAAATCGGCATGGTTCCCGCCGCTTGGTGGTTTCGCCACCAGACGCGCCGCTTGCTGCGGCGTATTGAAGACCCTCGCTGGCAGATCACGCTTGCATTGACGCCGGACGTGAAGGGCTTAAAATCCCGCCAATACCCGGGTCACTTTCCACGCATCCCACAAGGCGCCGGACACCTCGGTGACCGCATGGCACGGGTTTTCCGCTCAATGCCGACCGGACCGGTCTGCATTATTGGCGGCGACATTCCTGGCGTTCAATCGCACCACATACATCGCGCTTTTCAAAGCCTCGGGTCAAACGATGCCGTGTTCGGCCCCGCAATGGACGGAGGTTATTGGCTGGTCGGGTTGAAACACCCGTCGCGGGTGCCGCCCTCTTTCCTGCAAAATGTGCGCTGGTCAACCGAGCATGCACGCGCCGATAGCATCGCAAGTATCCCCGATATGCGCGTGGCGCTGATTGACCGACTGCAAGACGTAGACACTGCCGACGATCTTCAGGCGCTTTCGCGGTGACCTTCCCAAAATCACGTGATAGGGCGCAGATATGAGCCAGCTACCCACAAAAGAGCAGATCCTCGATTGGATCTCAGCAAACCCGACGCTAGCCGCCAAACGGGACATCTCGAAAGCCTTCGGGATCAAGGGGGCTGCGCGGATCGATCTGAAAAGGATGCTGAAAGAGCTGGAAGAAGAAGGCCATCTTCAAAAACGCAAGAAGACCTATCGCGATCCAGATCAATTGCCCCCCGTCTCGGTGCTGCAAATCGTCGAGCAAACCGACGACGGAGACCTTTTTGCCAAGCCGCTTGAATGGTCTGGCGAGGGCGAGGCCCCCTCGGTTCTCTTTGTGGCAAAAGCAAGTGATCCGGCCTTGAAAACAGGTGACCGCATTCTCGGTCGTGTGAGTGTGGTTCAAAACCTGGACCACCAATACGAAGCCCGCCTGATCCGGCGCATTGGCACCAATCCGCACAAGGTCTTGGGCGTGTTCCGCAAGCGCGCCGAAGGGGGGCGGATTGTGCCCATCGACAAAGGCAACGAGAAAGAATGGATCGTTCCGGCTGGCGCTGAAAACGGTGCAAAAGATGGTGAATTGGTTGAAGGGCAGCAGACCGGTCCCAAGGGCCGCATGGGCCTGCCAAGGGCCAAGATCATCGACCGCTTGGGCGATCCGTCGCAACCCCGGGCGATCTCGCTGATTGCGATCCATCAACATGGTATCCCAGACGATTTTCCCGATGAAGTGATAGCCGAGGCTGATGCAATGAAGCCCGTGGGCCTCAAGGGGCGGTTGGATATGCGGGACATGCCGCTGATTACAATCGACCCTCATGATGCGCGCGATCACGATGATGCGTGCTGGGCGCACGCAGACGATGATCCCAAGAACGACGGCGGCCACATCATCTGGGTCGCGATTGCCGACGTCGCGCATTACATCCGCAACGGCTCAGCGCTAGACCGCGAAGCCCGCAAGCGCGGCAACTCAAGCTATTTCCCCGACCGCGTTGTGCCGATGCTGCCGGACCGCCTGTCGGGTGACCTCTGCTCGTTGCACGAAGGTGTGCCACGAGGCTGCGTTGCTGTGCGGATGCAAATCGACGCCAAAGGCAATAAGATTTCCCACCGATTTGAACGCGGCCTAATGCGCTCGGCGGCATCCTTGTCATATGAGCAAGTCCAGTCTGCGATGGATGGCACACCCGACGATAAATGCGCGGCCTTGCTGGGCGACGTCATTCGCCCGCTCTATGCGGCCTATGAGGCGCTCAAGCACGCCCGCGCGGCGCGACAACCGCTTGCGTTGGATCTGCCTGAGCGCAAGATCATTTTGTCCGATGATGGCAAAGTCTCGTCGGTCAGCTTTCGGGATCGTTTCGATGCCCATAAGCTGATCGAAGAATTCATGGTGCTGGCCAATGTCGCTGCCGCCGAGACGCTTATCGAAAAGCGCACGCCTCAACTTTTCCGTGTCCATGAAGAACCCGCCCCCGAAAAGCTCGAGTCGTTGCGTGAAACGGCGCAGGCTTCTGGGTTGACCCTCGCCAAAGGGCAGGTGCTGCAAACGCGACACCTCAATCGGTTGTTGAGCGACGCAGCGGATACGGATTTCGCCGAGCTTATCAACATGTCGACTCTGCGGTCGATGACGCAAGCCTATTACAGCCCGCAGAATTTCGGCCATTTCGGGCTGGCGCTGAAAAGCTATGCGCATTTCACCTCGCCCATCCGGCGTTATTCTGACCTGATCGTCCACCGAGCCTTGGTCTCGGCGCATGGGTGGGGTGAAGACGGGCTGGCCAATGATGAGATTGAGCGGCTTGAAGACACGGCCACCCATATCTCGGAGACGGAACGTCGTTCGATGATGGCCGAGCGCGATACCACAGACCGGTATCTTGCGGCCTTCCTGTCGGATCGTGTCGGGGCGGAAATGGCAGGGCGGATTTCCGGCGTGCAGCGGTTTGGGGCGTTTGTTCGTCTGGATGATACGGGAGCTGATGGCCTGATCCCGGTGCGCTCAATCGGGTCAGAGTATTTTCACTACGACAAAGAAGCGCAAATCCTCGAAGGCTCGGACAGCGGCTTGCGGATCGGCGTCGGTCAGAGAGTTTTGGTGCGATTGACCGAAGCGGTTCCGGTCACGGGTGGATTGATGCTGGAGCTTCTGGAATTGGATGGTAAAGCGCCCCCGCGGGGTCGCCGTTCGTTCGGTAAGGGCAAACCCTCGCGTCGCAAACAAGGACCTGCCAAGAAGAAGCGTGATAAAGTCAAACGCAGGGTCGAACGGCGAAGGGGGTAGGGGACTGCCGTCCCCTCTGCCTGCGGCATTCACCCCTGCGGATATTTTTGGACAAAAGATGTAAACCTTGTCATGCTGAGGTCATCTTTTGTCGTGAAATATCCTCGGGGGGGTTAAGGGGGGCAGACAGCCCCCCTTGGGCCATCTCGGGCGTCAACCGCGCCCTTAGCAGTTTCAGCGGATGCGATCTGAGCGTCAGGCGCAGGGCGATGTAGTCTTCCACCACCTCTTCCCCTTCGCTCATCTTCGGCAGGTTGGCGGCGGGTTCAAAGATGCCTTCGCCGTCGATGTCGCTGGCGAACAGCGGCAGGGGCTCGGGGGCGGTGATCGCCTTGGCGTGCCAGAGCGCCTCGCGGCGCGTAAGGCCCGTGGCGGCGAAGCAGTCGGCTTCGGCCAGTGCGGTGATAAGACCGGGGGCGAGGCCCGCGCGGCGCCAGACGTCTTCGACCGTGTGATAGCCGTTGGCGCGGGCGGCCGTCAGCCATGTGGCGTCTTCTTCGCGCATCTTCTTGATCTGGCGGAACCCAAGTCGCAGCGCTAGCCCGCCGTCGCCATCGGGTTCCATCGTGTTGTCCCAGAAACTGGCGTTGATGCAGACGGGGCGGACCTGCACCCCATGTTCGCGGGCGTCGCGGACGATTTGTGAGGGCGCGTAGAACCCCATGGGTTGCGAGTTCAGCAGCGCGCAGGCGAAGATGCCGGGGTGGTGGCATTTGATCCAGGCGCTGGCATAGACCAGCAGGGCAAAGCTGGCGGCGTGGCTTTCGGGAAAGCCGTAAGAGCCGAAACCTTCGATCTGGGAAAAGCAACGCTGGGCGAAATCGTCGTCATAGCCGTTGGCCCGCATCCCGCGCAGGAAGCGGGCGTGGAATTCGCTGACCGAGCCGTGTTTCTTGAACGTCGCGAGCGAGCGGCGCAGGCGGTCGGCCTCGTCCGGGGAGAACCCCGCGCCGATGATGGCGATCTGCATCGCTTGTTCCTGAAACAGCGGCACGCCCAGCGTTTTGCCCAGCACATCGCCCAGCGCGTCCGAAGGGAAGCTGACCTCTTCCTCGCCATTGCGGCGGCGGATGAAGGGGTGGACCATGTCGCCCTGAATGGGGCCGGGGCGGATGATGGCGACCTCGATCACCAGATCGTAGAAACAGCGGGGGCGCATGCGGGGCAGAAAGTTCATTTGGGCGCGGCTTTCCACCTGAAACACCCCGACGCTGTCGGCCTTGCAGAGCATGTCATAGACCGCTGGATCTTCGGGGGGCAACGTGGCGAGGTTGAAGTCCTGTCGGTGGTGCAGGTCCAAGAGGTCAAAGGCCTTGCGGATGCAGGTCAGCATCCCCAGCGCCAGCACATCGACCTTGAGGATGCCCAAGCTGTCGATATCGTCCTTGTCCCAGCAGATCACGGTGCGGTCCTCCATCGTGGCGTTCTCGATGGGGACGAGTTCGTCCAGACGGCCTTCGGTGATGATGAAACCGCCGACGTGTTGGGAAAGGTGACGAGGGAAGCCGATGATCTCTTTAATCAGGCTAAGGGTCAATTGCAGGTGCGGGTCGTCGGGGTCGAGGCCGATTTCACGCAGGCGGGTGCGTTCCTCGGCCCCGAGGCTGGAGAAGCCCCAGAGTTGCGAGCTGAGCGCGGCGACGGTATCTTCAGCCAACCCCATGGCGCGACCGACTTCGCGCATGGCGCGTTTGCCGCGATAGTGGATGACGGTGGCGCAGAGACCCGCGCGGTGACGGCCATAGCGTTCGTAGATGTGCTGGATGACCTCTTCGCGGCGTTCGTGTTCGAAATCGACGTCGATATCGGGCGGCTCGTCGCGGGCCTCGGAGACGAAGCGTTCGAACACCATGGTGCCAATTTCGGGGCTGACCGAAGTGACGCCGAGACAGTAGCAGACCACCGAATTGGCCGCCGAGCCGCGCCCTTGGCAGAGGATGCCGCGGCCTCGGGCGAAGTGGACGATGTCGCGGACGGTCAGGAAGTAGGGCTCGTATTTCAGCTTGGCGATCAGGGTCAGTTCGTGTTCCAGCATTCCCTTGACCCGCTCAGGCGCCCCATGCGGATAGCGCCATTTGAGACCCTTGTAGGCGAGGCGGCGGAGGCGCTGGGCGGGGGTTTCGCCGTCGCTGATCTCGGACGGGTATTCGTAGCGCAACTCGTCGAGAGAGAAGGTGAGGTTTCCCGCCAGCGCGTTGGCGTTGTCCACGGCCTCGGGATGGTGGCGGAACAGGCGGCGCATTTCGGGGGCTGAGCGCAGGCGTTGTTCCCCGTTGGCGCAGGCGGCGCGGCCCAAGGCGCTGACGCGGGTGCTGGTGCGGATGGCGGTCAGCACATCGGCCAGCCGGCGGCGTTTGCCGTGGTGCATCATTGGCGCGGCAGAGGCGATCAGCGGCAGGCCAAGGGTGCCGGCGATGCGGGCGTATTCGGCAAAGCGGGGCTGGTCCAGGCCGTCATAGGCAGGCGAAAGGCAAAGGTGCATTTGCGCACCAAGGCGGCGCGTCAGCCGTCGCGCTTGTGGCAACCAATCGGTCGCGCCGCCCTGCGACGGCAGCGCCTGTGGCGGGTGGAGCAGAAGCTGTAGGCCGCGGGCGTTTTCAAAGAGATCGGCCAGAGTGATGTGGCATTGACCTTTTTCAGCACGCAAGCGACCTTTCGAGAGCAGGCGGCAGAGGGTCGCCCAGCCCTGGCGGTTTTCCGGCAGCGCGGTCAGGTCCGGCCCGTCGGCAAAGCGCAGGCGGGCGGCGGGGATCAGGCGCGGCATGTTGAGGATGTCGACCGACGCGGGCTGCGGGATGTGATCGGGGCGGGGCGGGCCGTGGGGTTCAACCTCTTGTCGGGCGCGAACCCGACGGGCAATTTCCCGTGCGGCAGTATGTGCACGCACGATGCCCGAGACGCTGTTTTCATCGGCAATCGCCACGGCGGGCAGGCCGATAAGGGCGGCGCGTTCCATATATTCCTCGGGGTGGGACGCCCCGGTGAGGAAGGTGAAATTCGACGTGGCAGACAATTCGGTGAACATGGTAACGGGCAGTATATTCACGTTTTGTTCTCATCGCGAGTCAAAATGCGTGTCGCAGTTTGTCGGGTCAGGAAATTGAGTATTTGTGCAAAGAAAAAGCAGGGGTAGAGTGTTGGGATGACACATCAAGTAATCTCATGTTTCACCCCGCCCGAACGACAGGCGTTTACGGATCTTCTGGCAGAATATTACGCCTTGATGATCGAACGGATCGAGGTTGACGTCGGTGACGGCAGTCAAGCGATCGAGGAGTTTTGGGGCGAGGTCGATAAATACATGCCACCCGAGGGGCGGTTGTTTCTGGCCTTGGGTGATGAGGACGAGATGATCGGGTGTGGCATGATGAAGAAGATCAAGCCCTACACGGCCGAGTTGAAACGGCTTTATGTCAAACCCAAAGCGCGGGGCACGGGGCTGGGGCGGCATCTGGTCGAGCGGCGGATCGCGGCGGCGCGGGAAATGGGGGTGAAGACGCTGCTGGTCGACACGCTGAAAGCCAATGTCGAGATGCAGGGGCTATACCGAAGCCTCGGATTTGAGGAAATCGATGTGTATCCAGAGAGCGCGACCTATCAATTATTGCCGCAGCTTCTGCCGATCATGGTGTTTTTCCGGATGGAGTTGGGCTGAGAAAATCTCAAAAGACGCTGCGATTTTGCGAGCGGGGAATTTGAGTATTTTTGGAAAGATGAAAGCGGAAGACAGGCTTGGCTGTGCGGAAAACTCCGGATTGGGAAGCCGGCGGGTGAGCAAAGGATAGGGCCCCATTGGACAGAGCCAAGGCCCTTCAGAGATGCCCGCTGAACTCGGCCAGCACCTGTTCGTAAACCTCGCGTTTGAAGGGGACGATGTTGGCGACCAGCTGATCGGCGGGCAGCCAGCACCATTCCGAAAACTCAGGATGTTCGGTTGCGATATTGATCTGGTCATCCGAGCCGGTAAAGCGCATCAGCACCCATTTCTGTTTCTGGCCCTTGAAGCGGCCCTTCCAGATGCGGGGGACGATGTCATGCGGCAGATCGTAAGTGACCCAATCGGCGGTTTCGGCCTCAACGACAACACTGTCTGCGGGCAGGCCTGTTTCTTCGCCCAATTCGCGCAGGGCGGCCTCATGCGGGGTTTCGCCCGCATCGATACCGCCTTGCGGCATTTGCCAGGCCGGGGTGTCATTGTCGATCCGTTGGCCGACGAACACGTCGCCGTTGCCATTGGTCAGCATGACCCCCACACAAGGCCGGTAGGGCAGAGCGGCTATTTCGCTCGGCGTCATTTGTTCAGCGCCGACAATCCACGCAACAGGTCGATGGCATAGGCAAGCTGATAATCCTCTTTGCGCAGATCAGCCGAGGCTTTGGCCATTTCAGCATCTTCTTCAATCTGGCGGATTTCCTCTTCTGTCAGGCTGTCGTTGTTGAGGCTGCCGCGCAGGTCGGCCTCGCTGCGGACGTTATCCGCCTCGTCTTCGACTTCTGCGTCGCGGTCAACGCGGGGCTGTTCGACGACAATATCCGGGCTGACACCCAGCGCTTGAATCGAACGACCCGACGGCGTGTAATAGCGTGCCGTGGTCAGGCGCATTGCGCTTTCGCCACGCAGAGGGATCACCGATTGAACCGAGCCTTTGCCAAAGCTCTTGGTGCCGACAATGATCGCACGGCGATGATCCTTTAGGGCACCCGCAACGATTTCCGAGGCACTCGCAGAGCCGCCATTGATGAGAACGACCAAAGGCTTGCCAGCGATCAAATCACCTGGGGTCGCGTTGAAACGGTCACTGTCCTCGGCATAACGACCACGGGTCGAGACGATCTCGCCTTTTTCAAGGAAAGCATCAGAAACGCGGATACTTTGGTCCAGAAGGCCGCCGGGGTTGTTGCGAAGATCAAGGACTACGCCGTTGATACTCTCAAGGCCGCCAAGGTTTGCAATCGCGTCCTCAAGCCCGTCTCTGAGGTTGATGTAGGTCTTTTCGTTAAAGGTTGTGACACGCACGACCACGGTGTCACCTTCAGTGCGCACGCGCACGGCGGTGAGCTTGATGGTGTCGCGGATGATCGAAATGTCAAATGGCTCGGGTTCGCCTTCACGGGCGACGGTGATGACAATCTCGGATCCCACGGGGCCGCGCATGATGTCCACAGCCTCGTCCAGCGTCAGGCCAAACAGGCTTTCGCCGTCGACATGGGTGATAAAGTCACCGGCTTCGACGCCGGCCTCGGCAGCGGGTGTGTCGTCGATGGGTGACACGACCTTGACCCAGCCATCTTCCTGCGTGACTTCGATCCCGAGGCCACCAAACTCGCCGCGTGTGCGGACGCGCATATCTTCGGCGTCATCCACCGAAAGGAAGCTGGAATGGGGATCGAGCGAGCGCAACATGCCGTCGATTGCCGCTTCGATCAGGGCTTTGTCGTCAACTTCTTCAACATACTCGCCGCGCACACGTTCAAAGATGTCACCGAACAATTCGAGCTGTTCGTAGACGGAATCCTGACTTGCATTTTCCTGCGCCATCAATGGGCCAGCGATCTGCGTCGTCAAAAGGGCGGCAGAAACCACGCCCGCTGAAATTGCAATAAGCGTCTTTTTCATCGCTCTATCCTTACTCGACGGTGAACCAGTTGATCGGATCGACCGGTATGTTGCTTTCTCGCACTTCAACGTAAAGCGTTTCAGTGCTGATGCCGTTTGTGGCATCTATGTCATTCGTATTGGCCATCATCCCAACGGGATGACCCGCAGGTATAACCTCGCCCGTGTCTCCATACACGGTTTCTAATCCGGCGAATACAAACAAGGTTTCCGTTCCGGGTTCAAGGATCATCACATTTCCGTAGTCAAACAGCGGCCCTCGGTAGCGGATTGTTGCCGCAACGGGGGTCGAAACGATGGCACCGCTGCGGGTTGCCAGGATCATGCCAGGGCGCTGAATGCCCGCTGCATCGGCTTCGTTAAAGCCGCGTAGTACGGCCCCAAGCACAGGCAGCGGCAGTGACCCTTTAAGGCCCGAGATGTCTGGTGCAAGCAGGTGGAGATCATCCGGTGCAAGCAGATTCAGGCCTGCGGCGAATTCTTCGAGTGTCTCGGTCGAACTGATGAGAAGGGCCGTCTGGACGGGATCTTCGGCAAACTTCCGTGGCAGATCGGTGCGATTTGAGATCGCCTGCGACAAGCTGGAACGGGCGGTTTGCACGCCAACCAATCCCTCTTGCAATGCGCTTAAGGTGTCCTGACGAAGCCGACGAGCGTCGGCCAAATCTTCCAGCTCGGCCACAAGAGCGTCGGCTTCTTCTTGAAGCGCCGGGGTGACGTCCGACAGGATCATACCGGCCCGTGCGGTGCCCGTCGGGCCGGACGGGTGCAAAAGCATTGACGGCGCAGGGGCCTTGCCGATGGATTGCAGGACCGCGATCAGGCGCTCGATTTTGTCGCGCTTGGCGTCCAGTTGCAGCGTCAGTTGCGTTTCGCGCACGGTTGCTGCGCGCAACCCGTTGCGAATGGCATCCAGCGCGGCCTCATAGGCAGAGACGGTTTCGGTCAAGGCGCGAACGCGGTCGCGCGCACCATTTGCGCGATCCAGCAAGAACGCGGCGGATTGCAACTGGGCGACGGCGACCTCGGCCATGGATTGTTCGGTCTGCGCCAAGGCACCTGAGGCCGGCACCCATAGACCTGCAATCAATCCGATGACGAGTCTCATGCGCGCAAAAGGCTTTCGCCGGTCATTTCATCTGGTTTCGGTTGTCCCATCAACTCAAGCAATGTCGGGGCCAAATCTGCAAGACGGCCATTGCCGATTGAAGCCCCAGCTGGCCCACCGACAAGAACGACCGGCACAGGGTTGATCGTATGCGCCGTATGAGGGCCGCCGGTGATCGGATCGACCATTGTTTCGCAATTGCCATGATCCGCGGTCACGATCATCGCGCCTCCTGCTTTTTCAAGCGCAGCGATCACTTGCCCAAGCCCGTCGTCCACGGCTTCGCAGGCCTTCATCGCCGCCTGCAAATCGCCGGTGTGGCCAACCATGTCGGGGTTCGCGTAGTTGGTCACAATCAGATCGTAGCCGCTTTCGATGGCCTCAACAAATTTCGCCGTGACTTCGGGGGCGGACATTTCGGGTTGCAAATCATAGGTCGCAACCTTGGGCGACGCGGGCATGAAGCGATCTTCGCCGACTTCCGGCACCTCAACGCCTCCGTTCAAAAAGAACGTCACATGCGGGTACTTCTCGGTTTCGGCCAGGCGGAACTGGCGCAGACCCTGTTTCGCGACCCAAGCGCCAAGCGTGTTGACGATTTTGCGCTTGGGATACGCGGTTGTCATATACGTGCTGTGGGTGTCGGAGTATTCGACCATGCCCAGAAGCGCAGACAGCTTTGGGCGCGCGCCGGTGTCAAAATCGCCGAAATCCGGTTCGCCAATGGCACGCAAAATCTCGCGCGCACGGTCCGCGCGGAAATTGAGGCAAAAGAAACCGTCTCCGTCTTTAAGGCCGCTGTAGTCGTCAATCTCGGTGGCCTGAATGAATTCGTCGGTTTCGCCGCGTGCATAGGCGCGTTCCACCGCTTCAACAGCGCTCTCAACCGAAAACGCCGCTTGACCGTGAACAATCGCGTCATAGGCAGTCTTGACGCGTTCCCAGCGGTTGTCACGGTCCATCGCGAAATAGCGCCCGGTGACGGTCGCGATATAGGCCCCCTCGGGCAGTTTGGCGTCAAGCTCCTGTATGAAGCCCTCGGCTGACTTGGGGGCAACGTCGCGCCCGTCGGTGATCGCGTGCAGGGCCACGGCGACGCCTTGGTCGGTCACGGCTTGGACGGCGGCAAGAATGTGGTTGACGTGACCATGCACCCCGCCGTCGGAAACCAGACCCATCAAGTGGGCAATGCCTTCGCTGTCGCGGACCTTTGCCGCAAAATCGAGCAGCGCTTGGTTTTGATTGAAGCTGCCGTCTTCAATCGCCAGATCAATCGCCCCCAAATCCATCGCAACAACTCGACCGGCACCAATGTTCGTATGGCCGACCTCAGAATTGCCCATCTGACCGCTCGGCAGTCCGACATCCGGTCCGTGGGTGATTAGCTCGGCGTTCGGGCAGGTGGCCATGATCCGGTCAAAATTTGGCGTATTGGCCAGTGCTGGCGCATTCGCGCCCGTGTCATCGCGCTTGCCCCAGCCATCAAGAATGCAAAGAACCACAGGTTTCGGGGCCGACATCAATAATTCCTTAGGTTAATCGTTATGCTGACTATCTAAGCCCTTGCTGCTCAAGGGTGAACCCTTTGTGCCAAAAAAAGCTGAGGGTTGCCCGCTGCGGGCCGTCAGCCAGAGCCAATGAGAACCCCTGCCGCAAATACCAGCGCACCGCCCAAAACGACTTGGAAGGCCGCGCGCAGCATGGGTGTGTCCATATAGCGGTTCTGAATCCACGCAATCGCCCACAATTCGATGAAGACGACAAGAATGGCCGTGATCGTCGCCGTGTAGAAATCGGCGATCAGATAGGGCAGCGCATGCCCAAGGCCACCAACTGTCGTCATCACACCCGCCGCCAAGCCGCGTTTCAACGGCGATCCACGCCCTGAAAGCTCTCCGTCGTCCGAGGCGGCTTCTGTGAAGCCCATCGAAATGCCCGCCCCGACCGAGGCCGCGAGGCCCACAAGAAACGTCGTCCAGGTGTTTTGGGTCGCAAAAGCCACCGCAAAAATCGGTGCCAG